>DATAWO010000132.1:0-29229 GCA_036267165.1 Rhizomicrobium sp.
GGTTTTCGCCCTGATCGACGCGAAACCGGATGTGGCCGACCGGCCGGGCGCCAAGCCGCTCAGGCTTTCGGCCGGCGCGGTCCGGTTCGAAAAGGTCGGCTTTGCCTATCACAGCGATGCGGGGCCGGCGCTGAAAGAAGCCGATCTCGACATACCGGCGGGAAAGAAGGTGGCGCTGGTGGGACCGTCGGGCGCGGGCAAATCCACGCTCTTCAACGTGATTCTGGGCCGCCTGCACCAGGATGACGGCGAGATCAGCGTGCCATCGTCCTGGCGGGTCGGCGCGGTCGCCCAGGAAGCGCCCGGCAGCGATGTCAGCCTGCTGGACACGGTGCTGGAAGCCGATCCCGAGCGGCTGCGCCTGTTGGCCGAAGCGGAGCATGAGACCGATGGTCACAAGCTGGGCGACATCTACCATCGCCTGGAAGCGATTGACGCCTATACCGCGCCGGCACGCGCCGCCGAGATTCTGGCCGGCCTGGGTTTCTCGGCGGAAGACCAGTTGCGCCCCTGCCGCGAATTTTCCGGCGGCTGGCGCATGCGCGTGGCGCTGGCGGCGATCCTGTTCTCGGCGCCCGACCTGTTGCTGCTGGACGAACCCACCAACTATCTCGATCTGGAAGGTGTGCTGTGGCTGGAGAATTTCATCCAGAAATATCGCGGCACCATCCTGATCGTCAGCCATGACCGCGATCTTCTGAACACCGCCTGCGAATTCATCCTGCATCTGGAGCGCGGCAAGCTGAAGCTCTACACCGGCGGCTATGACACCTTCATGGCCACCCGTGCGGCGGCGCGCGCCAACGACATGGCTTTCGCCAAAAAGCAGGAAGCCGCGCGCGCCCACATGCAGAAATTCGTGGACCGCTTCAAGGCGTCCGCTGCCAAGGCCGCGCAGGCGCAAAGCCGCATGAAGATGGTGGCCAAGATGGCGATGGTGGAAGTGCCGCCGGATGAACATGTCGCGCCCATCCGCATTCCCCAAGCCACGCCGGCCTCTCCGCCCCTGATCACCATGGACCGCGCCGCGGTGGGCTATGAGCCCGGCAAGCCGATCCTTACCGGCCTCTCCTTCCGCTTCGATCCGGAAGACCGCGTCGCGCTTTTGGGCAAGAACGGCAATGGCAAATCCACCATGGCAAAATTGCTGGCCGGCAAGCTTGAAGTCATGTCGGGCGACTTCACGCCCGCGCGCAAGCTGGTGGTGGGCTATTTCGCCCAGCATCAGGCGGAAGAACTGGACACGGCCATCACCCCGATCCTCACCCTGCAGCGGCTGCGGCCCAAGCTGACGCTCGAGCAGGTGCGCACCCAGCTGGGCGGCTTCGGTTTCTCCGCGGACAAGCAGCAGACCGCGGTCGGCAAGCTGTCGGGCGGCGAGCGGGCGCGGCTGATGCTGGCGCTGGCGACGCTGGACAAGCCGAACCTGTTGATCCTGGACGAGCCGACCAACCATCTCGACATTGACGCGCGCAACGAACTGCTGACGGCGCTGAATGATTTCGACGGCGCGGTGATCCTGGTCAGCCATGACCGGCGCCTGATCGAAGCCACCGCAGACCGGCTGCTGCTGGTGTCCAACGGCCATGTCACGCCCTTCGAAGGCGACCTGGACGACTATCGCCGCTTCCTGCTGTCGGGCGACAATGCGCCGACGCAGCGCGCGGCCGCAAAGCCCGCGCCCGAGGTGAAAGTTTCGAAAGAAGACGCCCGCCGCAGCGCCGCGGAAAGGCGTCATAACCTGAAGCCCCTGCGGGACAAGGTGGACGCCGCTGAATCCCAGATCGCGACCCTCACCTTGGAACTCAACAAGCTGGACAAGGCGCTGTCCGATCCCCTGATCTTCACCCAGGATCCGGCCAAGGCCGCTTCGGTATCCAAGAAGCGCGCCGAGGCCGTGCGCAAATTGCAGGCGGCGGAGAAGGCCTGGCTGGCGGCCAGCGAAGCCTACGAAAACGCCAACGCCTAGCCTCATCCTTCGTCAAGCTCAGGATGAGGCCCTTTATTCCTCCATGGTGAGCTTCCTGAGCTTGCGATGGGCGAACCATGAGGATGCGGTTTGCCAGCCGCCCAAATCATGCACTAGGGTCGCGCCCCATGACAGACGACAGGTTTTACCAGCGGGCCGGGCCCTTCACCCTGGCCGAGATCGCGGCGCGCGTCGGCGCCGAACCGGCCAAGGGCGATCCCACCGACCTGCGCTTGCGCGATGTGGCCTCGCTGGAGAGTGCCGAGGCCGGCGATGTCTCGCTGTTCAGCGACGCCAAATATGCCAACGCCTTCGCCGTGACCAGGGCGAGCGTGGTGATCACCTCCGACAAGCTGGCCGCCATGCCGCATGGCGTGGTGCTGCTGGTGGTCCCCAATCCGCGCCTGGCTTTCGCGCAGGTGGGACACATCTTCTATCCGCCCGCCAGGCTCGAGGCCGGCGTGCGCGCGGCGCAAGCCGTGCATCCCACCGCCAAAATCGGCGAAGGCACCGAGATCGGTCCGGGAGGAGAGATCGGCGCCGGCGCGGTGATCGGCGCCAATGTCTGGATCGGCAACAATGTGGTGATCGGGCGCGGAGTGGAAATCGGCGATGATTGCCGTATCGGCCCCAACTGCGTCATCACCCATGCGGTGATCGGCAGCCGCGTGGTGATGGGCCCCAACAATTCCATCGGCAACCAGGGCTTTTCCTTCGTACCCAGCCTGGAAGGCCTGTTGCGCGTGCCCCAGCTCGGCCGGGTGGTGATCGAGGACGAGGTGGAATTCGGCTCCAACTGCACCGTGGACCGCGGCGCCATCGGTGACACCCATATCGAGCGCGGCGTGCGTTTCGACAGCCTGATCCATGTCGGCCACAATGTGCGCATCGGCCATCACTCGCTGGTGGTGGCGCAGGTCGGCATCGGCGGCTCGACCACCATCGGGCCCATGGTGCTGATCGGCGGCCAGGTCGGGATCAGCGACCATCTCAATATCGGCGCGGGCGCGCGGCTGGCGGCGCGCTCCGGCGTCACCCGCGACATCGCCGCCGGCGAACGGGTGGGCGGCTATCCGGCGCGGCCGCTGAAGCGCTGGCACCGCGAAACCGCATTGCTGGCCAAGATGGCCAGGCCAAAAAAGACCGAAGAAGAACAAGATTAAGAGGCCGTACATGCCCGAGGCGCAGCTTTCCCGCATCCCGCCGAAGCTGCTGTCGAAGCTGCATTGGCGGCTGATGCCCACACTTCTGATGATGTATGTGCTGGCCTTCCTGGACCGGGCCAATGTCGGCTACGCCAAGATGGGTCTCGAGGCCAATGCCGGCGTGGGCGAGACCGCCTTTGCTTTCGGCGCTTCCATCTTTTTCGTCGGCTACGCCTTTCTGGAAGTGCCGTCCAACCTGATCCTGCACCGGATAGGCGCGCGGATCTGGCTGGCGCGCATCATGGTGACCTGGGGCATCGTGTCGGCGGCCTGCGCCTTCGTGCAGACGCCTTTGGCCTTTTATGCCGTGCGCTTTCTCCTGGGCATCGCCGAAGCCGGTTTTTTTCCCGGCGTGATCTTCTATCTCACCTACTGGTATCCCGCCGCGGCGCGCGCCCGTTCCATCGGCCTGTTCTATTACGGCGCGCCGCTGGCCCTGACCTTTGGCGGCCCGGTCTCTGGCCAGCTTGTGGCGCACGACGCTTTCGGCCTGCATGGCTGGCAGGTGATGTTCCTGATCGAAGGCCTGCTCGCTTCGCTGGGCGGCATCGCGGTTCTGTTCCTGCTCAAGGACCGGCCGGAAAAAGCGCCCTGGCTGGATGCCGACGAGAAGCGTGTTCTGCTTGCGGCGCTGAAGGAAGACGAAGGCCGGCGCGAAGAGATCAGCGTGTGGCGCACCCTGCGCGATCCCCGCATCCTGTTCCTGGCGCTGGTCTATTTCCTGCTGGAGATGGGGTTCTACGGCCTGACTTTCTTCCTGCCCGCCCAGGTCGCCAAACTGCTCGGCACCGGCATCGGCTTGGAAGTGGGCTTTGTGTCGGCCATTCCCTGGGCCTGTGCGCTGGTGGCCACCACCATCATTCCGCCCTGGTGCGACCGTCGCGGCAATTCGCGCGGCATCGGCGCGCTGGCGCTGGCGATATCGGGTGTGGGCCTTGGCTTGTCAGCGATCGCGTCATCGCCGCTGGTGGCGCTGATCGCGCTCTGTGTGGCGGCCTGCGGGCTGATCGTATCGCCGGCGCTGTTCTGGACCTTGCCCACCAGCCTGTTGCGCGGCGCGGCCGCCGCCAGCGGCATCGGCTTGATCAATTCGCTGGGCAATCTGGGCGGCTTCGCCGCGCCCAACCTCCGCGCCTGGCTGGATGTGCTGCTGGCATCGCATTCCGCCGGCCTGATCGGCCTTGGCATCGTCTGCGTGATTGGCGCGTCGTTCTTCGCTTTTGCCCCACGCCAAATCTGACTGTCATTCCCGTACCCCGGTCCGCGCTTTGCGCGGACCGGGGTACGGGAGTGACAACTATTTGATGTGTGATCGGGCGATAGAAGTCCACTCTCGCTGGCGCGAGCGATAGTAACCGGGCGCGCCCTTCACCGATTTGAGGATTTCCGCGAACAGCGCCTGGGCGCGCGCCTCCTGCCCCAGGCTTTCCAGCAAAAGCGCGAAACGGGCGCGGGCTTCTTCGCCGGGATAGCGGCTCACCACTTTCTCATACTGCGCCACTGCCGCATCATTCTTGCCCTGCAGCGCCAGCGCCCGGGCATAATCCAGCTCGGCATCCGCGTCATAGGCTGCCGGATCGGTTTCCTTCAGTTGCACGAACAACGCCTCCGCCGCCGCGCCATCGCCCAACAGCATTTTGGCGCGCGCCAGGCCTTTCAGCAGCGCGGGATCTGACCCGCCCAGCGGCCCCTGCATGGCGCTTTCGTACAATTCCACGGCGTCGGCAAAGCGGCCCATGTGGATGCATTCCTCGGCCAGCGCCCGCTTGGAATCCACCGATCCCACCTGCTCCACTTGCGCGAGCTTCTCGCGATAGCCGCGCCCCGGATCGGCCATATTGACCATATTGTCGGCCAGGCGGCGCGCCGAATTGCTGCGCGCCATGTCGGGCAGGATGGCGAAGACGATATAGGCGATCCAGCCGATCATCTGGCCCAGCGCGACGGCCATGATCCAGAGCGGCGAGCGGCCAGTGCGGATGATGTGCCAGGCAAAGGCCAGATCGACCAGCAGGACAAAACCGAAGCCCATGCCGAAGTTGAGATTGAACAGATCCATCTAATTCTGCTTTTCGAACTTTCCGCCCGGGCTTTCCTTCCAATAGGTGACGTCATGGCCGCAGGCCTTGGCGTCTTTCCATGCCGCGCGGGCCTTCGCAAGGGCCTCCGCATCGCGCCCGTCGAACAGCAGCACCACCCGGGCCAGGTCATTCAGGGCGTCCCAGTCGGAGGGCAGCGCCCCGCCGACATAGAAGAATATCTGGGCGGAATTGGGATTGCCCTCCTCCACCGTGATCAGCACCGGCTGGCCGGCCGCCTCGCCATCCCCAAACTGGGCATGCGGCAGGAAGGACTGGTCGTCATAGGTCCACAACAGTGTGTCCAGCGCGTCGGAACGTTCGCTGGAATCCGTCTTGATCGCCGCCCGCCAGCCGCGCTGCAGCGATTTCTCCACCAGGCCGGGCAGTATTTCTTCCAGCGACCGGCGCTCGAGATGATAGAAGAGAGTTTCAGTCATTAGCCCAACTCACCATGGTCGGGCTTGACCCGGCCATCCATCTTATTATGGCGCTTCGCGCACTGGATGGGCGGCTCAAAGCCGCCCATGGAGAATTAATTCTCATAGTGCTCTTTGATCAGCCGGTTGAGCAGCCGCACGCCCCAGCCCGTGCCCCAGCTCGGGATGGTCGGCTTCTGTTCGCCGTCCTGCCAGGCCACGCCGGCGATATCCAGATGCGCCCAGGCCGTATCCTTCTCGATGAAGCGCTGCAGGAACTGGGCGGCGGTGATGGAGCCGGAATTGGCGCCGCCGATGTTCTTCATGTCGGCGATCTTGGAGCGGATCATCTTGTCATAGAAGGGATCAAGCGGCAGTTGCCACACCCGCTCGCCGGTATAACGCCCGGCCGCCTGCATCCGCCGCACCAGTTCATCGTCGTTGGAGAAGATGCCGGCATGCTCGAAACCCAGCGCCGCCACGATGGCGCCGGTGAGCGTGGCAAGGTCGATCACCAGTTTGGGCTGGAAGCGCCGCTGGGTGTAGGTGAGCGCATCGGCCAGCACCAGCCGGCCTTCCGCGTCGGTGTTCAACACTTCGATGGTCTGGCCCGACAGCGAGGTCAGCACGTCATCGGGCCGGAAGGCGCCGCCATCGGGCATGTTCTCCACCAGTCCGATCACGCCCACTGCATTCACGCGCGCCTTGCGGGTCGCCAGCGCCATGATGGTGCCGGTGACGGCGGCCGCGCCCGCCATGTCGCCCTTCATCCCCTGCATGCCGGCGCCGACCTTGATGGAAAGTCCGCCGGAATCGAAACACACGCCCTTGCCCACCAGGGCGACGGGCTTGGCGCTTTTGTTACTTTTTTTGGAAGAGGGGCCGCCGTTCCACTGCATCACCACAAGCTGGCTTTCACGCGCCGAGCCCTGGCCCACGCCCAGCAGCGCGCCGAAGCCCTGCTTCTTCATTTCGGCTTCGCCCAGGATCTCGACCTTCACGCCCAATTTGGAGAGTTGCGCTCTGGCGCGGCGGGCAAATTCCGCCGGGTACAAAAAATTCGGCGGCTCGTTCACCAGGTCGCGGGCAAGGAAGATGCCGTCGGCCACCGCGGCAAGACCGGCACGCGCCTTCTTCGCCGCCGCCACCTCGGGGGTGACGATCCGCACCGTCTTCAGCTTCTTCTCATATTCATCAAGATTACGGGTGCGATATTTGTCGAAAGCGTAACTTTTCAGACGGGCGCCGAAGGCCAGGTGTGCCGCCAATTCGCCCTTCTTGACCTTGCTTGCCTTGGGCACATCGATCTCGATGCTGGCCGCGGCTTCGCCCGCGGCAAACAGCCGGCCCACAATCTGCGCCCCCACGGTTTCCAGCCCTTTTTCATCCACAGATTCCGGCTTGCCGAGCCCGACCAGAAGCAGGCGCGAGGCTTTCATGCCGGACGGCGCCAGCACTTCCAGGAACTGGCCGGGCTTGCCGGTGAAACGGGAGAATTTCAGGGCCCGTGTCAGCGCCCCGCCACTGGCCTTGTCCAGCCGGACGGCCGCGGGCAGAAGCGCGGCGGATTCCGCCGCCGCCACGACCCAGGCGCCCCCGTCTTTGGCTGTGACATCGGCGGGCCCAACAAAGGAAATCTGCATGCTATATCTCCGGACCGGGACGGGGTATTTTCGGGGAAATTCCCTAACTCTAATGATAGCTTAGGTCGAATCCCGCCGACCGCCAACAAGGGCCCAAAGGTTGTGACGGCAACGCCGCGCCCCGCAGCATCAGTTATGGACCGCAAGCCGCCCAGGGCTTTGCGCCTGCCCAGCCTATCGGTCTATGTGCTGGGCCAGCTTCTGGGCCCGGTGGCGATCCTGACCCTGCTGCTCACCAGCGTGATCTGGCTGGTCACCAGCCTGCCGCTGCTGGACCTGGTGATCAACCGCGGCCAGTCGGCGCCCACCTTCCTGTACCTGATGCTGCTGGAGCTGCCCTCGCCGCTCACCATCATCATGCCCTTCGCCTTCTTCTTCGCCACTCTCTTCACCCTGCAGCGGCTGGCGGCCGACAGCGAGCTGGTGGTGATGGCCTCGGCCGGCTATTCGCTTCGCCAATTGGCCGCGCCCGTGCTGGGCGCCGCCGCCATCGTGATGATGCTGACATATGCCTGCCTTCTCTATCTCGCGCCGATGGGCCAGCGGGTGCTGAACGCAAAGCTGGGCGATATCCGTGCCGACATGGCAGGCGCCCTGCTGAACGAAGGCGATTTCAATGCCGCCACACCCGGCCTCACCGTCTTCATCCGCCAGTTGAGCAACAATGGCGATCTCCACGGCATCCTGGTGCACGACAGCCGCGACCGCTTGCGGCCCGTCACCTATATCGCCGACAAAGGCATCCTGGCGCAGACCCCCACCGGCCCGCGCCTGATCATGGTGGACGGCACCATCGAGAGCAGCGCCCAGAACGGCAAGCAGCTGCAAGTGATTCAGTTCCAGAGCGAAACCCTCAACCTGGACCAGTTCTCCGGCCCCGCCCAATATTCCTCACGCAAACGGTCCGAGCGTTTCCTGGGCGAGCTTTTGTGGCCCACGGAGCAGAACCTGACCCAGCTCACCCGCGACCAGTTCTATGCCGAGGCTCATGACCGCATTTCCCAGCCCCTCTACTGCCTCGCCTTTGCCCTGATTGCGCTGGCGGCGGTGGTGCGCGGACGCCGCCAGCGCGGCAGCGTGGCGATGCGGCTCGGCGCGGCAATCGTGGCGGGGGTGGGCCTGCGCGTCATCGGCTTTGGCATTGTCGGCCTGGCCCAGCGGCATCAGGCGCTGGTGGCGGCCTTCTATCTGCTGCCGCTGCTGGGAACAGCCGGCGCCATCCTGATCCTGGCGGGCTATACGCCTCAGGCCCTGGCACAGCGCTTCCAGGCGCGTCCCGCATGAGCTGGTCGTGGACGCTTTACCGCTATCTGGCCCTGCAATTCCTGCTTGGCGTGGCCGTCACCTATACGATCTTCCTGGCGCTGGCCTTCTCCATTGACATCGCCGCCCTGCTGGAGCGCACCGCCGGCCATGATGTGCCGACTTCCACCGTGGTGGGCATGGCGATCCTGCAGCTTCCGGATCTGGGCCAGAAGATGCTGCCCTTCGCCATCCTTCTGGGCGGGGCGTTCACCTTCGTCAAACTGTCGCGCTCGCGCGAGCTGGTGGCGACGCGCGCCGCCGGCGTCTCGGCCTGGGATTTCCTGCTGCCGCCCCTGACGGTTGCGGTGTTCATCGGCGTCTTCACCGTCACCGTGTTCACGCCGATCTCGGCCGTGATGTTTTCGAAATTCGCCGAGCTTGAAGCACGCTATGTCAAGGGCGAGGAAAGCCAGCTCTCGGTCTCGATCAACGGGCTGTGGCTGCGGCAGGGCGATTCCCATCAGCAGTCGGTAATCCATGCGTTGCGCGTGGCGGAACGAGGCGAACATCTGGAAGACGTGCTGGTCTTCCTTTATGGCCCCCATGACCACTTCCTGGGCCGCATCGACGCGGCCTCCGCGCAGCTTGAGGACCATTACTGGCTTCTGAACGACGCCTTTGTGTCGGACACCAGCGGACATGCGCCGGTGCATCACATTACCTACGAACTCCCCACCACCCTGACGCCGGAGCAGATCGTGGAAAGCTCGGCAGCGCCTGACACGCTTTCCTTCTTGGACCTGCCCAGCTATATCCGCGCCGCCCAGGCGGCCGGCTTTTCCGCTGCCAAATACCAACTCTATCTCTATACGCTCTATGCCCTGCCTGCCCTCTTCGCCGCCATGGTGTTCATGGCCGCCAGTTTTTCGCTCCGGATGGGACGCGACGGCAGTATGACCAGGGTGATTCTGTTCAGCGCCGGGGCCGGCTTTGCGGTCTACTTCTTCCAGAAACTAACCGAATTGCTGGGCAGTTCCGGGGCGGTGCCGATTCTGCTTGCGGCGACTGCGCCGGCGCTGGCCTCCATCTTGATCGGGATGACGCTTGTCTTCTCGCAGGAGGACGGCTAGTGCCGTCCTCCGCTGTTTTTAGTGGCGCGTCCGCTGACGCGTCCGCGCGTGGAGGACGGCTGATGCCGTCTCCCGCGATTTATTTTGGCGCGTCCGCTGACGCGCCCACACGAGAAGATGGCTGAGTGATGCGCGCCTCCGCTGTCCGTTTTGCCGCACTTGGCGCCTGCGCCATGCTTCCCCTGATCGCCCAGGCGGCGCAGATCCATGTTCCCGCCATCAAGGCGCCGCCCAAGGACGCGCCCGTCACGCTCCAGGCCGACGAGGTCGACTATGACAGCGATCGCCATATCGTCTCCGCCGTGGGTCATGTCGAGATCGTCCAGGAAGGGCGCACCCTCGAGGCGGAGCGGGTGGATTATGACCAGAACACCGACACGGTGACGGCCCGCGGCCATGTGGTGATGATCGATAACCGCGGCAATGTCGCCTTCTCCGATCATGTGGTGCTCAAGGACCAGATGCGCGACGGCGTGCTTTCCGGCTTCGGCGCCCTGATCGGCAAGAATGGCAGGCTGGCGGCGCGCAACGCCCAGCGCATCAACGGCACCACGGTCGTCGCGCGGCGCAGCAATTACAGTCCCTGCAAGATCTGCAACCAGCCCGGCCAGCGCACGCCGCTGTGGCAGGTCAAGGCCGAGCGCGTGGTCTACGACCAGGACAAGCACAAGATCCGCTTCCAAAGCGCCATCATCGACGTGGAGGGCGTGCCGGTGGCCTGGGTGCCGACCTTCACCATCTCCGATCCCACCGTGCGCTATTCCTCCGGCCTGTTGACCCCGGAAGTCGGCAATTCCACCAAGATCGGCTATTTCACGCGCCTGCCCGTCTATGTCTCCATCTCCGATAGCCAGGACATGACGGTGGCGCCGATGATCTCCACCTCCGGCGGCGAGGTGCTGGAGCTGGAATATCGCCAGCGCTGGAATGACGGCGGCCTGTGGTTCCAGGGCAGCGGCGCCTACAATCCCGATGGCGGGCTGGGCGGCACGCCGGGGGCGCAGACCTATGGCCACATCTTCGGCTCCGGCCGCCTGCAGTTGTCCGACACCTGGCGCACCGGCTTCGACGTGCAGGCCACCAGCAATCCCGGCTATATGCGTTTCTACGACATCTCCTATCTGGACCGGCTGATCAACGACCTGTTCATCGAGGACACGTCAGGCCGCTCGCGCTTCGCCCTTTCCAGCTATTATTTCCAGGGCCTGCGCTCGACCGACGTCACCTCGCGCATTCCCTATGTCCTGCCGTCGCTGGAATTTTCCTATATTCCCGCCCAGAAAGTGGTGGGCGGCACCTTCCGCTTTGATCTCGACGGCGTGGCGCTGGGCCGCGACGACCAGCGCAACGACCAGCGCTTCACCGGCGAAGTGAACTGGAAACAACCCAATATCCTGGGCGACGGCCAGGTCTGGACCTTCGTGCTGGACGCGCGCGGGGACGCCTATCATTTCGACGTGCCGCAGAACGGTCCGCCCGGAACCAGCGACAATACGCTGGAACGCGGCACCGCCTATGCGGGGCTGGACTGGCGCTGGCCGTTTGTCGCCGAAAGCAGCCCCGGACATTCCTATGTGTTACAGCCCCTCGCCCAGGTCGTGCTCCAGCCTTATGGCGGCAATCCCACGGGCCTGCGCATGGAAGATTCCCAGGATTTCGAATTCGACGACAACAATGTCTTCAGCTTCAACCAGCTGCCGGGTTACGACATCATCGAAAGCGGGCCGCGCGCCAATGTCGGCGCCATGGCGGAAGCGCTGTTTCCCGGCGGCGAGGTGGAAGCCCAGCTGGGCCAGACCTACCGCCTGAAGCCCGATCCGCTGCTGGCGGCCTTTTCCGGCAACAGCGGCACCGCGTCGGATGTGGTGGGCAGCCTGTCGGTCAAATTCCCGCATCTGGACATCACCGACCGCTTCGATCTGGACCGCAGCAACGGCACGGTCAGGCGGCATGAAATCTATGTCACCGGCAGCTATGGCCGCTCTTCGCTCCAGGTGAGCTACATCCAGCTGCCGCAGACGGTCTCGAGCCTGGGGCTGCCGAGCCGCGAGGAAATCAACGCCCAGGGCGACGTGAATGTGTGGAACAACTGGCAGGTCTTCGTGGCCGCCCAGCGCGACCTGGCCAACGACCAGTTCCTCAATACCGAATATGGCATCGGCTATGAGAATGAATGCATCGCGATTTCGCTGGCCTACCGGCGCAAATATACCGAGGACCTGATCCAGGGTGTGCCGCCCTCTTCCTCGGTGATTCTGCGCTTCAACCTCAAGACCGGGGACACCTCAATTCAGCCCTTCAGCCTGTTTCCCAAGGATGTTTTTGCCCTCACCCACCCCTAAGTGCCGGAAATGCGGGCTTTTCCCCTGAGCTCCCCGGCCCGGAGCGCTTGATTGGAGCGGGAAATTCCGTATTTTGGCGGCGGTTTAGGGCTCCGGCGGAGCGCCATGGTGATGCCCTCTTAGTGCGGCCAAAAGTCAGACGGACGATGCGAATTGCCACTACCCTGATGCTGGGCGCTGCCCTGATGGCCGGCGCGAGCGCGGCTGGCCTGGCCCAGGATTCGGGTTCCAGGCCCCTGCCGGCTGTTCCCGCCTTGGCGAGCGCCAAACCCGGCGCCGTCAAAGCCGACAGCGCCAAACCCGTCACCCAGGAAGCCGCCGTCACCATGCCGGCCAAGGCGGCGGATGCCGCCGACACCGCACCCACCGCCGCGCCCGCGGATCCGCAAGGCGCCGACGCCAAGGACGACAAGCCCGCGGTGCAGGAAGCCAAGAACAATGACGCGGGCTTGATCGACGCCACCGCCGACAAGATCGATTCCGATTCCATCGTCGCCACGGTGAACGACGAATCCATCTCCGACTATGAACTGCGCCAGCGCGTGGCGCTGTATCTGGCGCTGAACGGCATCACTCAGCAGCTGACGGCGGAACAGCACACCCGCATCCGCAACCAGATCCTGGAGGTGCTGGAATCGGAAAAACTCCAGCTTCAGGAGGCAGTGAAGAAGAAGATCACCGTCAGCCCGGTCGAGGTGGACAAGCGCCTCAACGCGATGATGCAGGATTATCACTTCACCATCGACCAGCTGCGCCAGAACCTTGCCAAGGCCGGCGCCAGCGAGGATGCGCTGCGCTCGCAGATCACCGCTTCGATCGCCTGGCAGAAGACGGTCCAGGACGAATATGGCGATGACGTCAATATCACGCCGGCCACGGTGGACGCCGAATTGGCCCGCTATGCCGAAGGCGCCAACAAGCCGCACTATCACGTGCTGGAGATTTTCCTGCCGGTGGACAATCCCGAGCAGAACGACAAGGTGAAGAAGGACGCCGAGGAAGTGGAGCACCAGCTTCACCAGGGCGCGCCCTTCCCCGTGGTGGCGCGCCAGTTCAGCCAGCATCCCACCGCCGCCACCGGCGGCGACATGGGCTGGGTCAATACCGGCCAGCTGGCGCCGGAACTGGACTCCGCGCTCGCCAAGATGGAAGCGGGCGCCATCAGCGATCCCATCCGTTCCACCGGCGGCTGGTACGTGCTTGGCCTGCGCGAACGCCAGGAGCCCCTGGGCACCAAGATCGCCGACGTGCCGACCGGCCCCACCGGTCCGGCCGGCACGCTTCCCCTGGCGCGCCTGTTGTTCCCGGTTGGCGGGCACCCGCCCAAAGACCAGCTTGAGCAGATCATGACGGTGGCGAACCAGATCCAGCAGCATTATGCCGGCTGCGGCCAGCTCGATGAGCTGCACAACAAGATGACCGGCACCGTCTATATGGACCTGGGCGACGCCAAGCTCAGCGACCTGAGCCCGCAGATCCAGGACGCGATGAAGAGCACACGTCCGGGCGAAGCCGCCGCGCCGTTCCTGTCGGAAGCCGGCATCGAGCTGATCGGGCGCTGCGACAAGCGGATCGAGGTCAAGACCGCCTATGTGATGCCCACCCGCCAGCAGGTGGAAGACCAGCTGTTCCAGAACCAGATCGCCACCCTGGCCCGGCGCTACCTGCGCGACCTGAAGCGCGACGCCAATATCCAGGTGCGCGACAACAGCAAGCCTGATGCCCTCATTCGCTGAAAGCGAATCATCAAAAGATCGCGCTGAAAGCGAATCGGCAAAAGACCGCGGTAGCGCTGGCGCACCGATCCTGATCACCATGGGCGAGCCTGCCGGCATCGGGCCTGAGGTCGCCGTTGCCGCCTTCAACCATTTCGGCGGCCAGATTGGAACGCATCCCCTGCGATTGGTGGGCGATCCGAATGTGTTTTATGCATGCGGAATGAAGGGCGGCGGAGCGTTGATGGCCACACGCCCGCTCGACTGCAAAAACGAACTGGGCAGACCCAATAGCGCGAATGCCCCGGCCGTTATCGACGCCATCGACATAGCAGTTGGACTGGCGGTTGACGGAGTAGCGGCGGCGGTGGTCACCGCGCCCATCCACAAGGCGGTGCTGAACAGCGCGGGTTTCGGCTTTCCCGGCCATACCGAATTCCTCGCCCATCTGACCGGCGCGCGGCGCGCGGTGATGATGCTGGCCAGCGAGAAATTGCGCGTGGTGCCGCTGACCATCCACATGTCGCTGGCCGAGGTGCCGGGCGCGATCGACAGGCAATCACTGTTCGACACCGGCGAGATCATCCTCACGGCGCTGCGCCGCGACTTCGGCATTCTCAATCCGCGCCTGGCGGTGGCGGGGCTCAATCCCCATGCCGGAGAAGACGGCATGCTGGGTGGCGAAGACGCGGACATCATCGCGCCCGCGGTGGCGGCGCTCAAGGCGCGCGGCTTTGCGGTGAAGGGCCCCTTGTCCGCCGACACGCTGTTCCATGCGGAGGCGCGCAAGGGCTATGACGCGGCGCTGTGCATGTATCACGACCAGGCGCTGATCCCGATCAAGACCCTGAGCTTCTGGGACGGGGTGAATGTGACCCTGGGACTGCCGATCGTGCGCACCTCGCCCGATCACGGCACCGCGCTGGATATCGCGGGCGCGGGCAAGGCGGATGCCCGCAGCATGATCGCGGCGGTCAAGCTGGCGGCGGATATGGCCGATGCCAGAGCCAGATAAAAATGGGCCCGATAGGCTTCCGCCATTGCGCCGGAGCGACCGCCAGGCGAAGCCGTCGGCGGCGCGACCAACAAATAACATTCCACAATGACCGACCAGTTACCCCCATTGCGGGACGTCATCGCGGCGCATGGACTGGCGGCGAAAAAGTCGCTGGGCCAGAATTTCCTGTTCGACCTTAACCTCACCCGCCGCATCGCCCGCGCCGCGGGCGCGCAAGAGGGTGGTGTGTTTTACGAGGTCGGCCCCGGCCCCGGCGGGCTCACCCGCGCCCTGCTGGAGGAAGGCGCGGACAAGGTGATCGCGGTGGAGCGCGACACACGCTGCCTGCCCGCGCTGGAGGAGATCGCCCGGGCCTGGCCCGGAAAGCTGGAGGTGATGTCCGCCGACGCGCTGAAACTGGACGAAGCCGCGATCTGGCCCATAGGCGTGCGGGTCGCCGCCAACCTGCCCTACAATGTCGGCACCGCGCTGCTGATCAAATGGCTCACAACGGAAAACTGGCCGCCGCCCTGGGCCAGCCTGACCCTGATGTTCCAGAAGGAAGTCGCCCAGCGCATCACCGCACCGGCCGGAGCCGCGCATTACGGCCGGCTGTCGGTGCTGGCGCAGTGGCGTTGCACGGCCAGGATCCTGTTCGACGTCAACCGCAACGCCTTTGTGCCGCCGCCGTCGGTCACCTCCGCCATTGTGCGGCTGGAGCCGCGCGGTCAGCCGCTGGCGCCGGCCGAACTGGCCGACCTGGAGAAGATCACCGGCGCCGCCTTCGGCCAGCGCCGCAAGATGCTGCGCCAGTCGCTCAAGCCCCTGGGCGGGGAAGCGCTTCTGGAAAAAGCCGGCATCGATCCCACCGCGCGGCCGGAAGATTTGAAGATTGAACAGTTCGCGGCGCTGGCACGGGCACTACATTAGGCGCGAGGGATTTTGTGATCCGAGCAGGAGCGTCGGGCGGAGCGTGCTTCACGCACGTGAGCACGCGCGACGTACTCGGAGCGCAAAAGACCTGCGCCTAGCTCATCAATTTTCCGACAAAGGCCGGAATGCCCGTCTGGCGCCCACGCTTCATGCGCTCGGCATCCAGGATGGTGCGGATTTTCGCCAGGGTGGACCCCAGATCGTCGTTGATCACGACATAATCATATTCCGCCCAATGGCTGATCTCGTTGTTGGCCTTGGCCATGCGCGCCTGCACCACGTCTTCGGCATCCTGGGCGCGGGCGCGCAACCGGCGTTCCAGTTCCTCATGGCTGGGCGGCAGCACAAAGATACTGACCAGATCGTCGCCCGCCTGCTGGCGCAGTTGCTGGGTGCCCTGCCAGTCGATGTCGAACAGCACGTCGCGGCCCTTGGCCAGCGCCAGCATCACCGGCTCCTTGGGCGTGCCGTACTGATGACCGAAGACCAGTGCGTGTTCCAGGAATGCGCCGCTCCCGGCCATCTGGGTAAACATGGAAGGCGAAACGAAGAAATAGTCCTTGCCTTCCTCCTCGCCGCTGCGGGGCGCGCGGGTGGTGGTCGACACGCTCATGGTGACGGAGCCGTCGCTCTCCAGCAATTTGCGCGACAGCGTGGTCTTGCCCGCGCCCGACGGCGAGGACAGGACCAGCATCAGGCCCCGACGTTGAATATTGTCATTCGACATTCTTATTCAACATTTTGGGCCTGCTCGCGGAACTGGTCGATCACCGCCTTGAGCGCCAGGCCGTTGCGGGTCAATGCGATGTCGGCGGATTTGGAACAGAGCGTGTTGGCCTCGCGGTTGAATTCCTGGGCCAGGAAATCGAGCTTGCGGCCCACGCCCTTGCCCTGGGCGACCAGGGCGCGGGCATCCTGGACATGGGCGGTGAGCCGGTCGAGCTCCTCGCGCACGTCCGCCTTCACCGCCAGGAGCGCCACTTCCTGCGCCAGGCGATCTTGCGGAATGGTGCCGCCTTCCAGCAATTCCCGGAGCTGGACCTGCAGCCTGGCCTTCAGGGCGGCGGGCTGCGCCGCCGCAAGCTGGCCCGCTTCGCCCACCAGCCGCTCGATTTCCTCGACCTGCGATTTGAGCAAGGCGGCAAGCTTTGCGCCCTCGCGGGCGCGCTCCTTGGCGAGCTTGTCGAAGGCAAGGCCTAAACTCTCCAGCAACGCGGCATCGCGGCCGCCGCGCGCCACCGGATCCAGCGCCGGCACGCCGTCATCGGCCACGATCACGCCCTTCAGCGCCAGAAGCCCGTCGACCCGCGCCGGCGGGAGCCCGGTTTCGGCGGCCACTTCGCGCGCGATCCTGACGGCGCTGGCGAGCGCCACGGCGTCCACCGTCAGCCCGCGCACCCCTTCCGCGGTTTCGATGGAAAGGGAAATCTGCAGGGCGCCGCGCAGGAAGCGTTCGCCCGCCAGCCGCCGCACCGGCGGCTCCAGCCCGTCATAACCAGGCGGAATGCGCAGGCGCAGGTCCAGGCTGCGGCTGTTGACGCTTTTCACCTCCCAGCGCCAGCGCAGCCCGTCATGGCTGCCCGTGCTTTCGGCAAAACCCGTCATGCTGGCGAAGGTCATGGCTGCTGTGTCCTAAGGCGCGGAAGGTAGCGCGGGCTGGCCGAGCCTGTCACCTGCGGCCTGCTGTGTGTTTCTTCCTGGCCCGCGCAGGCGGCAGCTTGGGCGTGGAGGGATCGAGCACCGTCACGCTGGTGTTCCCGATCCGCCCGCTTGGCTGGACCTGCTGGCTGTCGGGCAAACCCTGCTGCTGGCGCTCAAAGGCGCGATAGGCGGCGACATTCCTGGCCTGGCCTTCGACGGTGGTGGAAAACACATGTCCGCCATGGCCGGTGGCGACGAAATAGAGATCGTTGGTCTCTTCCGGATTGAGCACCGCATCCAGCGAATCCTTGCCGGGATTGCAGATCGGGCCCGGCGGCAGGCCCTGGGTCACATAGGTGTTGTAGGGCGTGGCGGCGGCAAGCTCGCTCTGGCGGATGCCGCGGCCCAGCGGATAGCCCCTGGTCAGGTCGTAGATAATGGTGGGATCGGACTGGAGCTTCATGCCCAGCTTCAGCCGGTTGACGAAGACCGACGCGACATGGCGCCGCTCTTCCGGCAAGGCGGATTCCTTCTCCACAATCGAGGCCAGGGTTATGGCCTCGCGCAGCGACTTGACCGGCAGGCCGCCGGCGCGGGCGGGCCACTTTTCGTCCAGGAACTTCTGTTGCGCCGCCGCCATCCTGGCCAGCAGATGGGCGCGGGTCTCGCCGCGGGTGAAGAGATAGGTTTCCGGCAGGAGGGTGCCTTCCCGCGGCACCGGGCCCGCGTCGCCGGTCAGTTCGGGATCGCTCTCAACCAGCTTCCAGACCATGTCGCTGGTGAGGCCTTCGGCGACCGTCAGCTTGTGCTGGATGGATTTGCCCGAAGCCAGGATGGAGGCGATGGCGCCCATCGAGGCGGTGGACGCAATGGCATATTCACCGGCCTTGAGCTGGCCGGCATAGCCCCTGAGCCGCACATCGAACTCGAACAAAAGCGCGTGTTTCACCACGCCCTTGTCGGCAAGCAGCCCCGCCACGTCATGGGTACGGCTGTGCGGCGGGATCAGGATCACGGTTTCCTTGCCCGAGCGCGCTGAAGGGCCGGCCGCGTCCCAGGCGGCATTGGCCCATTCCACCGCGCCCGCCACGATGACGGCGAGAACGATGAGAACGAACAAGAACCGCATCAGACTTTTGAGAGGATCAGCGCGGCATTGGTGCCGCCGAAGCCGAAGCTGTTGGACATGGCGATCTTGACCTCGCGCTTCTGCGCCTTGAGCGGCACCAGGTCCAGCGCGGTGACGACATCCGGATTTTCCAGATTGATGGTGGGCGGCACGATGCCGTCCCGCATGGCGAGCAGGCAGAAGATCGCTTCCACCGAACCGGCCGCGCCCAACAGGTGCCCGATCGAGGATTTGGTCGAGGACATGGCGGTCTTGGAGGCCGCATTGCCCAAAACGCGCTCCACCGCGGCCGCCTCGATGCCGTCGGCCATGGTCGAGGTGCCATGGGCGTTGACATAGTCGATGTCGGACGCAGAGATGCCCGCGCGCTTCAGCGCCATCTGCATGGCGCGATAGCCGCCATCGCCATCCTCCGCCGGCGCGGTGATGTGATAGGCGTCGCCCGACAGGCCATAGCCCGTCACTTCGCCATAGATCTTGGCGCCGCGCGCTTTGGCGTGTTCCAGTTCTTCCAGCACCACCATGCCGGCGCCCTCGCCCATCACAAAGCCGTCGCGGTCCTTGTCGTAAGGCCGCGACGCCTTGGCGGGATTGTCGTTGTAGCCGGTCGAGAGCGCGCGGCAGGCATTGAAGCCGGCGATGCCCAGCCGGCAGACCGCGGATTCCGCGCCGCCCGCGACCATCACATCGGCGTCATCCAGCGCGATCAGCCGGGCGGCATCGCCGATGGCATGGGCGCCGGTGGCGCAAGCCGTGACCACTGCATGATTGGGGCCCTTGAACTGATGGTCGATGGAGACATAGCCCGACACCAGATTGATCAGCCGGCCCGGGATGAAGAAGGGCGACAGGCGCCGGGGGCCCCGCTCATGCACCAGGATCGCGGCATCCTCGATGCCGGTCAGGCCGCCGATGCCCGAACCGATCAGGACACCGGTGCGCTCCTTGTCTTCCTCGCTCCTGGCTTCCCAGCCGGCATCGGTCACCGCCTGTCGGGCGGCGGCCAGGCCATAGATGATGAAATCATCCATGCGCCGCTGTTCCTTGGGATCAACCCATTGGTCGGGGTTGAACGTGCCGTCGCTGCCATCGCCGCGCGGCACCTGGCAGGCGATCCTGGTCGGCAGGTCGTCGGTCCTGAACTTGGTGATCAGGCTCGCGCCCGACCGGCCGGCGAGCAGGCGAGACCAGGTCTCCTCCACACCACAAGCCAGCGGCGTGACGAGACCCAGGCCCGTAACGACGACCCTGCGCATGAGGCTTAGACCTTGCTTCGCCGGATCAGGAGGCGTTGGCTTTGTCGATGTACTTCACCGCGTCGCCGACGGTGACGATGGATTCGGCCGCGTCATCGGGAATTTCGATGCCGAATTCTTCCTCGAACGCCATCACCAGCTCGACGGTGTCGAGGCTGTCGGCCCCCAGGTCTTCAATGAAAGACGCGGTGTCCGTGACCTTGTCGGCATCAACATTCAGGTGCTCGACGACGATCTTCTTCACGCGCTCGGCAGTATCGCTCATGGACTTGTAAGCCTCTCCTAGATTTCCAACCGGCAAAGGGGAAAACGCCGGGACCACACAATTGGGTGCTTCGTGAGGTGGCCGGTTTGGTAACACAAACCTCCGGCCCCGCCAACGCAGCACTTAAGCTATTGATTTTCCTGTCATATCATCGCCATCCCGCCATTAATGTGAATGGTTTCGCCCGTCACATAGGCGGCTTCCTGGGATGCCAGATAGGCGACGGCGGCGGCGATCTCCTCCGGCGCTCCCATGCGGCCGGCCGGGATTCGCTGGCTGATCATCTCTTTCTGCTGGTCGGTAAGGACCTGCGTCATCGCGGTCTGGATGAAGCCCGGCGCCACCGCATTGACCGTGATGTTGCGCGACGCGACTTCGGCGGCAAGGCTCTTGGTCATGCCCACCAGGCCCGCCTTGGCGGCGGCGTAGTTGCCCTGGCCCGGATTGCCGGTGGCCCCCACCACCGAACTGATCTGGATGATGCGGCCCCAGCGCTTCTTCATCATGCCGCGCAGCACGGCGCGCGACAGGCGGAAGGCGGCGGTGAGATTGACCGCGATCACCTGGTCCCATTCCTCATCCTTCATGCGCATGAAGAGATTGTCGCGTGTGATCCCGGCATTGTTGACCAGGATGTCGATGCCGCCGCCGGCCGCCGCTTCCGCCGCCTTGGGCAGGGCTTCGACCGAGGCGATATCGGAAAGGTTGGCCTGGGCGATGAAGGTATGCCCGCCCAGTTCCGCCTTCAGCGTTTCAAGGGCTTCAACCCGCGTTCCGGACAGCACCACGGCCGCGCCCTGGCCATGCAGCGCCCTGGCGATGGCGCCGCCGATGCCGCCGGAGGCTCCGGTGACGAGTGCGGTTTTTCCGGTGAGGTCAAACATGGGCGCCTCTAGCTTTTGATGGTCGCACGGGCGACGTCGCGCGACGCTGTCGCTGCGCGACCGCTACGCGCGCCTGCCCGGTGCTCCAGTGCGCCCGCTACCAATGCCGTTTTGCCTGTGAGGTCAAACATCGCGTATTACCTTTCGTTCGCGCGGCCAAGGCCGACGCTCACAATGACTTTCCGAATGTTTCGAGGTCGGCGGGGGAATCGAGTGTCACCATCGTAAGGCCGGGCTCGATACGCTTGACCATGCCGGTCAGGACCTTGTTGCCGCCGAATTCCACCGTCGTGTCCACGGTCAACCCTTTCAGCGCCAGCATACTCTCGCGCCAGCGCACCCGGGAAGTGATCTGCTCGATCAGGAGCTGGCGGACATGATCGGGATTGTTGGCTTCTTTCGCCGTGACATTGGCCAGCACCGGCACCGCCAGCGGGCGGATGGTGACCTTGGCGAGTTCCTCCGCCATGCGGTCGGCGGCGGGCTGCATCAGGGGCGAATGGAACGGCGCGGATACCGAAAGCGGCATGGCGCGCTTGATGCCCTTGGCCTTGGCGACCTCGCCGGCGCGCGCCAGCGCGTCCATGGTGCCGGAGATCACCACCTGGCCCGGCGCATTGTCATTGGCGACGACACAGACGCCGCCGGCGCTGGCCGCTTCCTGCGCCACGCTTTCGGCCTGCTCGATGTCGGCGCCGATCAGGGCGGTCATGCCGCCCTCGCCCACCGGCACCGCCGACTGCATCGCTTGGCCGCGCGTCTTGAGCAGCCGCGCGGTATCGGCAAGGCTGAAAGCGCCCGCGGCGCAGAGCGCGGAATATTCGCCCAGGCTGTGACCGGCCACGAGATAGGCATGTCTGGCGACGTCCAAGCCCATCTCCTTTTCCAGAATGCGCATAATGGCCAGCGACAGCGCCATGATGGCGGGTTGGGCGTTTTCGGTGAGCGTGAGGTCAGCGCCCTCGCCTTCCCACATCAGCCGGGAAAGCTTCTGGGACAGCGCGTCGTCCACTTCCTGGAACACTTCGCGTGCGGGGGCGAAAGCATCGGCCAGGTCCTTGCCCATGCCGACTTTCTGGCTGCCCTGCCCGGGAAAAAGAAATGCGCGAGTCATTGCGGGGCGAGACAAATCAATTGGGCCCGCTCAAGTCAAGGCTTGAGCCATTTTTGCAAGTTTATCCGAGGCATGGGTTCATATCCCAGACGCTCATAGAACCCGGCGACCGCCGCATTGGTTTCCCGCACCATCAGTTGGGCTTTCACGACGCCGCGCTGCAACAGCCACTGTTCGGCTGCGCGCACCAGCGCACGGCCAAGACCTTGGTGACGCCGGGAGGGAGAGACCGCGACATAATAAAGCCAGCCGCGATGGCCATCATGACCAACCATGATTGAGCCGATGATACCGCCGTCTTCCGCAACCAGTACATCGGATGACGGCTTGGCAAGCGCGAAGCGGAAGTCCTTGACCGGATCATTATAAGGCACCGCCAGCTCACAGATCCGCCAAAGCGATACAATCGCTTCTTCGTCCTGAGGTGTGGCGCCACGGATTTTCATACAGTGTCCCGGAAGAAGGCTCGCCCGATCATAACCACGGAAACGCCGCCTAGAACCAGCATGGCCGCGACAAAGCCAAGACCGAGCGCATAGGTTCCGGTCTGCTGCTTGGCCCAGCCCATCACGGTGGGGCCGAAGAAACCGCCCAGGTTGGAAAAGCTGTTGAGCAAGGCGAGCCCCGCCGCCGCCGCGGTGCCGCGCAGAAGAGACGTGGGCAAGGTCCAGAACACCGCCAGCGCCGCATAGATGCCGCAGGTCGCCAGGCACAGGGATGCGATCACCAGCCAGTCGGCGCTTGCCGTCACCGCGCCCGCGACGCCCAGCGCCGCCACAAAGGCGGCGAAGGCGACGTGGCCGGCGCGGTTGCCGCTCCTGTCGCTGGACCAGCCCAGCGCCACCATCGCGCCCATCGCCAGAAGATAAGGCAGCGCGACGATGAATCCGGTCTCGCCGATGGAATAGCCCATGCCATGCACCATCTGCGGCAGGAAGAAGTTCAGCGCATAAAGCGGAAACACGATGGAGAAGTCGGGGATCATCAGGATCCAGATACGGCGGTCGGCCAGCAGCTCGCGCAAGCCATGCAGCGCGCCGCGCGGTTCATCCGCCAGCCGCGCCGCGATGATGCACTTTTCGTCTTCGCTCAGCCATTTCGCCTTGGCTGGTCCGTCGGGCAACAGCCGCAAGGCCGCCAATCCGCACAGCAGCGACGGGACGCCTTCCAGCAGGATCATCCATTGCCAGCCGGCAACGCCATGGCCGCTCACCCCCAACAGGGCGCTGGAAATCGGCGAGCCGATCACATTGGCCAGCGGCACGCCCGCTAGGAACAAGGCGATGAACCGCGCCCGTGTGGCCGACGGAAACCAAAAGGTCATGTAGAGCACCATGCCGGGATAGAGCCCGGCTTCCGCCGCGCCCAGCAGAAACCGCACGATGCAGAAACTGATGGGCTCGTGGGCGAACGCCGTCAGCATGGAGAGAAACCCCCAGCTCACGCAGATGCGGCACATCCACAGCCTGGCGCCCACCTTCTGCAGCATCAGGTTGGACGGCACCTCGAACAGGAAATAGCCGAAGAAGAACACGCCGGAGGCAAAGCCATAGACTTGCGGCGAAAAGCCCAGATCCTGGTTCATCCTGAGCGCGGCGAAGGAGATGTTCACCCGGTCGAGGAAACTCGCCACATACATCAGCGACATGAAGGGGATCAGCCGCCAGGCGACCCTCTTCAATATTGAATCGGCCAAAATGCGGCCGGACTGGCGATGAAGATCGGTTGCGGTCATCGCGCCCGGCGCGGCGTCACGCTTTTGGACAAGAGCGCCATGGACAGCGCGGCGATCAACGGCACCGCCACACAGGCCCACAGGCCCGCCTTGTAGTCGCCGGTCACCTGCCGCAGCCAGCCCATCATGGCCGGCCCGAAATAGCCGCTGAGATTTCCCACGCTGTTGATCAGCGCAAAGGCGCCCGCTGCCGCGGTGCCGCCCAGGAACAGCGGCGGCACCGTCCAAAAGGTCGCAAGGCCCGAAAACACCCCGCCCGAGGCCAGGCAGAAGCCGAAGATCACGATCACGACGTTGCCGCCGACCGCGGCGATGGCGAAGCCCGCCGACGCCAGCAGCGCCGACAGGCAGAAATGCAGCACCCGCCGGCCGCTGCGGTCCGAGGAATGGCCGAACAGCCACAGCACGGCGAGCGAGAAGACGTAAGGGATCATCACGACAAAGCTTGTCTGGTGGATGGAATATCCCATCGCCTGGACCATGGTCGGCATCCACAGGCCCAGCGCATAGATGCCGAACACGATGGCGAAATCCGGAATCATCAGCGCCCATACCCGCCAGTCCCGCATCATCTCGCCCAGCCCGTGCACCTGGGCCTTGGGATCGGCAGCAAGCCGCGCCAGGACCACCGTCTTCTGATGTTGCGACAGCCATTTGGCCTTGGCCGGATTGTCCGGCATCCACACCAGCACCGCCAAGCCCAGCAACAGGGTGGGGATGGCTTCCAGCAGGTACATCCACTGCCAGCCATGCAGGCCGCCGGCTTCAAGACCGAGCAACCATCCCGACAGCGGCGAGCCCAGAATATTGGCCACCGGGATGCCCATGCAGAACAAGGCGATGATGCGCGCCCGCGTCGCCGCCGGAAACCAGTAGGTGAAATAGAGCAGGATGCCGGGATAAAGGCCGGCTTCCGCCAGGCCCAGCACAAAGCGCATGGCATAAAAACTGTAGGGGCCGTTGACGAAGGCGGTGGCCATCGAGACCAGCCCCCATGTCAGCATGATCCGGCAGATCCAGATGCGCGCCCCGACCTTTTCCATGATCAGGTTGGACGGCACCTCGAACAGGAAATAGCCCCAGAAGAAGATGCCCGCGCCATTGCCATAGACTTCCGGGCTGAAGCCTAGGTCATGGTTCATGGTCAGGGCGGCGAAGCCGACATTGACCCGGTTGAGGAAGGCGGCGATGTACATCGCCAGGATCAGGGGAACCAGCCGGAAGGCGGCGCGGCGCAGGATCGCGTCCGCCTCACTCTGTGTCGCTTCCATGACGTTTTCCTGCCCCCATCCGTCAGTAAAGCGGGCAAGCCCGCCTTGGAGACGTTCGGCCATCTTGGCCGATGGCCTCACTCCCCCGCTGTCGCTCCGCTCGCGGGGGAAGACAGCTTGTGCTTGTTGCTGACGCCAGAGTCAGCCAGCTGGGTGCCGATTACAAGTTCCTCGTTCCGAATTGGCACGCCTGAGCATAAGGTGGCCGGCGTTCGCGTGATTCCAACTTCGAAGGACTTTCCCCCAATGAACAAGCTGATCGCCGCCGCCCTTGCCCTCACCATGCTCGGCGCCGCCGCCGTCCAGGCCGCGCCGCATCACCGCCATCGCGTCTGCACCGTCCATCACCATCACCGGGTCTGCCACTGGCGCTGAGCCGCCGGCCGGCTGAAACCCTCGGGCGTGGAGGCGGCTCAACCCACTCTGCGCCCTTGTTTTTTTGGCCGTGGGCCGGGCGGCCCACTGGCGTTTTTTTCCGATCTTGCCCTTTGACGGCCTTTTCTCTATAGACCCGCCCCTCATACGGCCGCGGTCGGCCGGGGCCCTTCGCCCTCTTCCATTCGAAGATGCGAAGGGTTTGCGCGATGGTCGCGCGTCCCGGGCGAGCCAAAGCGAAGGCGGGAACCCTCCCGGTTTCGTTCCGCGGTTGATAAGGAAAGGGAAGCAGATGGCTCTTTACGAGCATCTCCTGATCGCGCGCCAGGACATCAGCGCGCAGCAGGTGGACGCACTTGCCACCCATCTCAAGACCATCGTCGAAGGCGAAGGCGGCAAGATCGAGAAGCAGGAATATTGGGGCCTGCGCGGACTTGCCTATCGCATCAAGAAGAACCGCAAGGGGCATTATGTGCTCCTGAACATCAACGCGCCGTCCAAGGCGGTGATCGAGCTGGAGCGCCAGCTCAAGATCAACGAAGACGTGCTGCGCTATCTCACCGTCAAGGTGGACCAGTTCGACGTCTCGTCTAACAAGAACCGCCGCGACGACCGGCCCGAAAAGGTCGAAGCCGAGACGGTGACCGAGGAGACCGTGCAATGAGCTATGGTGGAAACCGTGACGGCGGCCGCGAAGGTGGACGCGGTGGAGATCGTGAAGGCGGACGCGGCGGCGACCGCGAAGGCGGACGTGGCGGCCGCGAGGACGGCGCGCGGCGTCCCTTCTTCCGCCGCAAGAAGACCTGCCCCTTCTCCGGCGATAACGCGCCGAAGATCGACTATAAGGACGTCAAGCTCCTGCAGCGCTTCATTTCCGAGCGCGGCAAGATCGTGCCGTCGCGCATCACCGCGGTCAGCAACAAGAAGCAGCGCATCCTGGCCAACGCCATCAAGCGCGCCCGCTTCATGGCGCTGCTTCCTTACGTCGTGAAGTAGGAGAACCGCCATGCAAGTGATCCTGCTGGAACGCGTCGAGAAGCTGGGCCAGATGGGCGACGAAGTCCGCGTCAAGGACGGCTTTGCCCGCAACTTCCTGCTGCCCAAGAAGAAGGCGCTGCG
The DNA here is from genome assembly GCA_036267165.1 of Rhizomicrobium sp. Taxonomy (GTDB): domain Bacteria; phylum Pseudomonadota; class Alphaproteobacteria; order Micropepsales; family Micropepsaceae; genus Rhizomicrobium. Next base: position 26,466 of record DATAWO010000132.1, read on the forward strand.
CGCCACCAAGGCCAACCGCGACTATTTCCAGGCCCAGAAGGCGCATCTGGAAGCCAACAACCTCAAGCTCAAGGGCGAAGCCGAGAAGGTCGGCCAAAAGCTGGACGGCAAGTCCTTCGTGCTGATCCGCCAGGCCGGCGACCGCGGCCAGCTCTACGGTTCGGTCAGCCCCCGTGACGTCGCCGATGCCATGGAAAAGGCCGGCTTCAAGGTCGACCGCCACCAGATCAATATCAGCGTGGCGATCAAGGCCATCGGCGTGTTCGCCATCCCGGTTGTCCTGCATCCGGAAGTGAAGGTGAACATCACCGTCAATGTCGCCCGCAGCGAGGACGAAGCCGAGCGCCAGGCGCGCGGCGAGGATGTGCTGGTGTCGAAGACGGACCAGGAAGAAGCCGTCGCGGCGGCCGAGGAAATCTTCGAGGAAGGCGCCGCCCCCAAAACCGACACGACAGACGGCGAGCCCGCGGAAGCGTAGGTCTCCCTCTCAAGCAAATGAAAAGGCCCGTTGGTATGCTGGCGCCAGCCAACCATCGCCGGGGACATAGGAATGGGCCGGTCAGGTGACGCTTTTGGCAGCACCTGGTCGGCCTTTTTCATTGTCAATTCTTGCAATCCCTGCTTTTGAAAAAGCGGGCATCGGCTACGGCTTGCCGTTCCAGCCAACCCTGCACACGCGCGTCGCCGCAGACGGCTACGTTAAATCGCATCCATGGCGAGCGCGCCAGATGGGGACGAAAGATCGCACCAGGTGCGAGCATGATGCCCTCGTGCTGCGCTGCTGCTTCCGCCAGCGCCATCGAATCGTCGATATGCGGAAACCGCGCCCAGACAAACATGCCGTCCGCGGGCTCCACGAACAATTTTAATCCGATGCGTTCGAAGGCGCGAACGGTATTGAGGCGCGCTTCGCACAACCGGCCGTGCAACCGCGACAGATATTTGCGGTAGTGACCATCTGCAAGCATTAGATAGACGAGCCGCTCGGTGAATTGCGAGGTGGTAATGCTGGTTAGCATCTTAATCTCGGCGAGATCGTTCGCGACTTCCAGTCTGCAGGCGACGAAGCCGACGCGCAGGCTGCCCGACAGGGTTTTGGAAAAGCTGCGGACATAGATCACGCGGCTGAGTTGGTCGAGCGTTGCAAGGCGTGGCGTCGGTTTCACTTGCATATCACTGAAAATGTCATCTTCCACCACAACAAAATTGTGGCGCTCAGCCGCCTGCAACACTTTGAACGCCACATGCGGGCTCATGTCGGTTCCGGTCGGGTTCTGCATGACCGACTGCGTGAGATAGATTTTGGGGCGTGGGCGGCAGCGAGCTTTTCGAGAATGGCGATGTCCGGTCCGTCGGGGTTGCGCGGTACCGCCAGCATCTGAACGCCCTGCAGGCGGAGATTGCCGAACATATTGTAATAGCCAGGGTCGTCCACCAGCGCCGCGTCGCCAGGCTTGAGGAAATAGCGGATGACGAGTTCCAGCGCCTGGCTGGTGCCTTGTGTCAGCAGGATTTGGCCAGGATGCGCGGTGATGCCGAGCCCGGCCAACATCAGCGCAATCTGCTCGCGCAGCGGTAAATAGCCGAACGGATGGCCATATTCGAGTAGATGGGCGCCATTCTTGCGCGCGAGTAGGTTGAGGTTCTGGCGAATGCCATCTTCGTCGAGCCATGAATTTGGCAGCCACGGACCTCCCGCGAGTACGGCGTTGTCGTCCGCCTCCAGCAGCCGGCGGATGAGCCAGACCAGTTCTTCATTGTGCTTGAGGCTGTCAGATGAGGCTGGAAGTGTTACAGACGCGGACCCTGCGGTCGCGTAAAAGCCGGCGCCGAGCCGCGACTGCAGATAGCCCATCGCGACCAGACGGTCGTAAGCCTCGACCACCGTGAAGCGGCTGACATTGTAACTTTCGGCAAAATTGCGGATCGAAGGCAGTTTTACGCCCGGTCGCAGATGACGATCGTCGATCTGCCGCTTAATGCCAGCCACGATCTGTTCGGTGAGCGGCAAATCACTTTTGTGGTTGATGGTCAGGGAAAGCATGCCAATTTACTCTGCGCTGGAGACTGGCCTGGTGATCGGACCGGTACAGTTACACTGACTGATATCAAAAGTGTCTCTTACCGTACCGGCAAGTGTTCGGCAGGATCGCGCCCGTGTCAACCAAGCGCGACAAATGAAGGAAACATCCAATGCCGCTCATTCAGGTTCGGGTCATCAAGGACGTGTTCAGCAAGGAACAAAAGGGCCAGATCATCAGCAAGCTGACGGATGCGATGGTTTCGATCGAGGGCGAAAACATGCGTGGCGTCACATGGTGTGTGGTCGAGGAAGTTGAAAGCGGTGATTGGGGAATCGGCGGCAACGCGCTCACCACGGCGGACGTGCATGCCTTGGCGCGCGGTAAAGCTGCCTGATGGTGCGGTGTTGCTCCCGTGGGATTGTGCTCGGAACGTCGACGATGGTTCGCGCGGTCACACTGCCGGTTGTTGATGCCGGCTTGCTGGCGCGACGAGGTCATCCAGCGGACAATCGGGACCGACAGCATTGTGCCGGCTGCATGTCCCCCGGTTCATCACCGGGCCTTTTTCTTTGGGGAGCGGGCAGAGCGTTCGGGCGAGTGCCTAGCACTACTTTGGCACTTTTTGTTTGTCGGTTTCTGCGATCAGCATTTTACAGTGCGGGCATTGCAGAGGCAGAGGGCGTACGAAGAAATCGAGGATGGCTTGCCTGATGGCTGGCATGCTGGGTTTTGGCGGCGGT
>DATAWO010000133.1:0-9363 GCA_036267165.1 Rhizomicrobium sp.
CCCTTCCTGGGAAAACCGATGCCGGCCCTGAGTGCGGCCTTTCTGACGGGACAGGCGATCGTTCCGGCGGCCGCCGCGGGCATGCCGCCTCTGGCCTTCCCGATGTCGACGATGATGTATTTCCAGTTCGTCTTCGCCGCCATCACGGTCATCATCTTGGCGGGATCGCTGCTGGGCCGCATGAACTTCAAGGCCTGGGTGCTGTTCTGCCCGCTCTGGATGACGCTGGTCTATACCGTGGGCGCCTTCAGCATCTGGGGCGGCGGCTGGCTGGCCCAGATGGGGGCGCTGGATTTCTCCGGCGGCTACGTCATCCATCTGGCGGCGGCATCATCGGCTTTTGTCGCCGCCGCGATCATCGGGCCCAGAATACAGGCGGACCGGGATCATTTCCCGCCCAACAGCCTGCTGATGACGCTGGCCGGCGCCGGCATATTGTGGCTGGGCTGGAACGGGTTTAACGGCGGCGATCCCTATTTCGCCAATGCCGACGCCTCGGCCGCGATCATGAACACCAACATCGCCAGCTGTGTCGGCGTGCTGGTCTGGACCATGATGGACTCCATGAAATACGGCAAGGCTTCGGTGCTGGGCGCGGTGAACGGCATGATTGCCGGCCTGGTGGCGATCACCCCTGCCGCGGGTTATGTCGACGGCACCGGCGCCCTCATCATCGGCGTCTGCGCCGGCATCATTCCCTGGGCCAGCATGAACATCCTGCAAAAAACCAAGCTGATGATGAAAGTGGACGACACGCTCAGCGTATTTTCCACCCATGGCGTGGCCGGCCTGATGGGCGGGCTGCTCACCGGCGTCCTCGCCAATCCGGCGATGATCGAATATATCGGCACGGGCAAGGATGCGCCGGGGGTTTCCGGCACCGGCCTTCTCTATGGCAACGCCCACCAGCTTGTGGTGCAGGCGGAAGCCGCGGCCTTCATCATTGTCCTCAACATCATCGCCACCTCGATCATCCTGTTCGTGATCAAGATTTTCGTTCCGCTCAGGATGGACGAGGCCACCCTCAAGATTGGCGACGATGCCGTGCATGGCGAGACCGCTTACGCGATCGGCGCGGAAGGCGACTGACCGGGCCGAGACCATTCCGCGCCGGGCGGATGTCCCGGCGCGGGATCGGTCTGCTCCGGTTTGCCCCGATGGCGGGGAAACATGTGCAGCCGTATCTGTCTGTCCACCGATCTCGGTGAAATCAGCAACCGCTTCGGCCTTTGCGAAAACAAGGCGAGGCTGAGGCCGCACTGGAATATTGGCGCCGGCCATCTTCTGCCGGTCATGCGTCTGGATGCCTTGCTGCAGTGGCGGCGGCTGGATCTGATGCGTTGGGGGTTGATACCGGCTTCGGCAAAAAGTCCCGTGATTGTGCGCGCCCATCTCGGCGCCCTGGAGATCAACGGCACCCTCCATGAGGCCATTATCCGTCCCGGGCGGCGCTGCCTGGTTCCGGTCGACAATTTCTATGAATGGCGGCTGGCGGATGGCCAGCCTTTCGCGGTGGCGCTGGCCAGCCGGCAGGTGATGACGCTCGCCGGTGTCTGGGACATCTGGAGCTCGCCCCTGGGAGAGCGCATCGCCTGTTTCGCGCTTCTGACCACCGAAACCAATGACATGATGGCGCCCCTGTGCAAACAGATGCCCGTCATCATCCAGCCCGCCGACTGGAATCTGTGGCTGGGGACCGAAGCGCCGCAAGAGCGCGGCCTGCGGGATCTGCTGCGGCCTTTTCCCGGCGATCTTTTGACCGCATGGGCCGTCAGCCGGCAGGTGCGCAACGCCAGGAACGACAATCCGGAAATTCTTGACGCGGTTTCAGCGCTATGAGGGCGGGGCTGCGCTTCACCAGCCATAGCCGAGCGAGAAGACGCCGTTATAGCTCTGTGAGCGGGACGACACGGCTTCGTCAAAGGTCAGGCCGGCGGTCAGGCCATAGCGGCTCTTGAATTCCGCCCCCAGCGACAGCTTGGCCAGGTTCTTGCCGGGCTGGGCGCCAAAGGTGGTGAAGTTCGAATCCGGCAGCGCGGCATAGGCCGCCTGCACGTCGAACGAGCCGTTGGCGGCATGCTCGAAGGCAAGGCCGTCGGTCAGGTGCAGCACCCAGTTGCGCGCCACCGGCAGGTCGCCGGAATTGCGCAAGCCGATCTCCACATCCGGCGTGTTCACATTGTGCGAGCCATAGCTCAACGCAAAGCTGTTGGCGCCGCTCGGCCCGCTCTCGGTGTAGGCGGAGCTTTGCGCCAGCCGGTCCTCGATGGCGATGTAAGGCTCGATCCAGCGCAGGTTGACGCCGGTTTCATAGCGTGCGTCGAAGATCTTGCTGGTCGGGCTCGCCGACAGCGCATCGGTTTCGGTCGCCGTGACGCTGCGGGTGGCGTTGATGGAATTGGAGCCGAACGCGCCCAGGAAGCTGCCATAGATGCGCGGCGTGTACTGGACGAGGCCATAGATGCCCAGCTGATAGGCGGTCGCCTTGCCTTCGCCCATGCCGCCGCCGGCATGGAAATGGGTCGATCCCAGCGACAGCGCGCCGCCCAGGATCAGGTTGGGGCTGAGATGCCAGTCGGCGCCGCCGGCAAGGCCCACCGCGCTGGAGGAGAATTTCTGCGCCCCGGCCGCCACATCCTGGCCGACGATATTGCTGCCCGCCAGCACTGCGAACCAGGCCTCGGGCCCGCTTTGCAGGGCGGCGTGGCGCACACCGCGCGGCTGGTTGCCGATATCGGCCAAATGGTCGAACACCGCATCCTGGAAGGGATTGAACATGGTGTTTCCGACCTGGGCGATGTCTGCCCCCAGTTCGCCCGCCATCTGCTGGGCATAGGTTCCAAGTGTGGAAGAAGAGATATTGCCCAGATTCTCGAATGCCTGGGGCAGGCTGTCGCCATGGGCGATGCCGGCGTCGATGCCGGCCACCGCATTGGTCTGGTTCAGGGTCGAGCCGCTGGCAAGCGCCGGCGACAGCCTGGACAGGTTGACTGTCACATAGACGTTGTTCGCGTCCTGGGAAATGAGGGATGCGAATTGCGCGCCGCTGGCGCTGTTGGGCAGGGCCGCGGCCGTGAAGCTGCCATTGACGCCGCTGGTTGCGGTCAGGACCGTCATCTTCTGGCCCAGCAGGTAGGTTCCGTTGGTGCTGTCCACCGCAAGGGTGCCGCCCAGGCTGGCGGAGCCCGACACGGCCATGGAGGAGTAAGAAGAGGATGAGGCGTTGATCAGGTAAGTGCTGCCATTGGCGAAGGAGACCGAGCCGTTGACATTGAGCGTTCCGCTGCCGCCCGAGCCCGGCGCGATCGTGCCGCCGCTGGCCACCGTTACGCCGGACACTGTGCCGGTGCCCGCCAGGGTGCCGCCGGAATTCACCGCCACGCCACTGGAGCTTGCGATCGATCCGGTCACCGCGAGTGTGCCGCCATTGATCGTGGTGGCGCCGGAATAGCTGTTGGTGCCCGCGAAGGCCTGCGTGCCGCCGCTCACCGTCACGCCGCCGGTGCCGGAGATGACGCCGGAGAAGCTGCCCACGCCATTGGTGATGGCGAGGGTCTGCGCGCCCAGGGACACGGCGCCAGAACCCGACAGCGAGCTGATCTGGGGCGAGGCGGCGACGGAGACATCGAACAGGCCGTTGTCGGCGACATTGGACGAGGTGGCGAGGCTGTTGCCGCCGGCAAGCTGCAGGGCGCTGCCGCTGCCGATGGTGGTGACGCCGGTATAGCTGTCGGCGCCGCTCAGGATCAGGGTGCCGGTGCCCAACTGGGTCACGCCGCCCCGGCCCGAGATCGCGCCGCCATACGAGAGGTTGTCGGAGCGGTCGAAGGCCAGGGTGCCGTTGTCGGTCACGTCGCCGGTGATGGAGCCCGTAGTGCCGCCATTGCCGATCTGCAGGGTGCCGGCGGTGATGGTGGTGCCGCCGCTATAGGTGTTGGTGGCGGTCAGGACAGCGGTGCCACCCATCTGGTTGACGCCGCCCGCACCGGTGATGGTGCCGCTGAAGATCGTGCTGCTGCCGGAATAGTCGAAGGCGAGCGTGCCGGCATCGGCGATGTTGCCGAGGATGGTGCCGTTCGTCGTGCCATCGCCCATCTGCAGGGTCGCACCCGATGCGATGCTGGTGCCGCCGGTATAGGTGTTGGCGCCGCTCAGGATCTGGGTGCCGCCACTCACCGTCAGTCCGCCGGTGCCTGAGATCGCGCCACTGAAATCGGCTGGGGTGGGGGCCACAAGCGTGTCGCTGGAAACAGCCGGGCCGGCCAAAGTGATGCTGTTGGCGCCCAAGATCACCGCACCCGAGCCTGACAGCGAGGCGAAAGTCGCCGAGGCAGCTGCGCCCGACATGTCCAGGGTGCCGTCAGCAGTGATGGTGGAGGCCGGCAGGCTGCCATTGCCCGAAAGCACCAGGGTGGCGCCGCTGGCGATGGTGGTGGTGCCGCTGAAGGTATTGGTATTGGCGCCGGTGAGCGTCTCGGTGCCGCCACTGATGGTCAGATTGCCGACGCCGGAAAACGTGCCCGAGAAGCTACCCGCCGCATCGGTTATGACCAGCGTGTTGCTGCCCAGCGTGACCATGCCTGATCCCGTCAGCGAGCTGACATTCACCGTGACGATGTTGCTCAGATTGTTGATAGCACTGGAAATATCGAGCGTGGCATTGTCCATGATGGGACTGGCGGCCAGCGAGTTGAGCGATGTCAGGCTGAGCGTGCCACCCGAGATGGTGGTCGTGCCGGTATAGGTGCTGGTTCCAGACAGGACCAGCGTGCCGCCAGCAACGGTCACGCCGCCAGAGGCAGCACCACTGGCGACAGTGCTTTCGATAAGGCCGGAAAACGTAGTGACGCTGGTGGCGCCGGGATTGCCGATGGTCAAGGTCTGAGAACCCAACTGCACGATACCGGTGCCGGACAGCGACTGGATGGTCGCGCCGCTGGTGGCGGAGATGTCAAAGGTGCCATTGGCGACCAGGCCGCTCGAAGCCGAAATGTCGGCGCCCGCGAGAAGTTGCAAGGCGCCCGCGGTGATGGTGGTGAGGCCGGTATAGGTCTGGGCGGTGGAAAGGACGAGGGTGCCGTTGATCACCTGCATCGCGCCGGTGCCGGAAATGACACTGGTGAAGGCCTGGCTGCCGGCATAGTCGAAAGCCACGGTCCCATTGTCGGTGATATTGCCGACCACGGTGCCAGTAGTCGCACCACCGCCGATCTGCAAGGTGCCTGCGGTCACCGTGGTGCCGCCGGTATAGGTGTTGGTGCCGCTCAGCACGACGTTGCCGCCACTCAGGACGAGCACGCCGGTGCCGGAAATCACGCCGGAAAAGATGCCGGCGCCGGCCGTGATGGTCAGGGTCTGGGCGCCCAGGTTTACGGTGCCCGTGCCGGTCAGCTGTTTGATGGAAGTCCCGCTGGTGGCGGAAATATCAAAGTTGCCGTCATCGGTCAGGGTCGATGAGCCGGCGATGCTGCCGCTGCCCGACAAAAAGAGAGCGCCAGAGATGATGGAAGTGGGGCCCGTATAGGTCTGGGCGGTGGTGAAGGTAAGCGTGCCGTTTTCTTCATTGACGTTGCCGGCGCCCGAGATGGTGCTGGAGAACATTATATTGTCGGTGCGGGCAAAGGTCAGGCTGCCCGCATTGGAGATGTTGCCGGTCACCGAGCCCGCCGTGTCGTCATTGCCGATCTGCAGCGCGCCACCGGAGGTGATGGTGGTGCCGCCGGTATAGGTATTGGCGCCGTCGAGGATCTCGATGCCGCCGCTGATGGAAAGGCTGCCCGCGCCGGAAATGGTGCCGGTGAAGATATTGTTGCCGCTGACGCCGGCGTCGATGATGGTCAGGGTCTGGCTGCCCAGCGTCACGTTGCCCGCGCCGGACAGGCTGAATATCTGCGCCGCCGCGGAGGCGCCGGAAATATCGAGGGTGCCGCTGTCCAGCACATATTGTGAGAAGCCGAGGGAGCCCGAGCCCGACAGTGCGAAGGTGGCGCCGGAATTGATCGTGGTGGGTCCGGTATAGGTGTTGATACCGCTGAAGGTGACGGTGCCGCCGCCGACACTGTCCAGGATGGTAAGATTGCCCGCGATGCCGGCCGTCGCGTCAGCGACGATTCCCGAAAAGACGCCCGCATTGCCATGGGCGTCGATCATGTTGGCGGGCTGTGATGTGGTCGCGGCGCCCAGAAAGAAGTTGTTGGCATAGGTGCCTGACCGGTCGACCTCCAGGGTGCCGCCCTGGAAAGTCGGTGCGGACGAGGTGCTCAGCGTAGACACATTGACGGTCTGTCCCTCGCCGATGGTCTGCGCCTCGGCGGCAGACCCTAGGACAAGGATGCCCAGACCGTAAGCAGTCGTCAGAAGCAGACGGCGTCGCAGGGTCATTCATGTTCTCTCGTGGTCGCGGCCGCGCCCATGGTGAGACCCTTCAGGATGATTGCCAAAACTGCCCCCAAGACGTGCCACTACACGCCGATTGTCGCGAATGTATCGCGGAAATTCTCCTGCCTCAGCAATTGCATACCGTAGTGCAGCGCGCACGGACAAATTGCGTCCTCCGGGCCAAATTACGCCGGTTTCATAAAGCCTTAGGAGATGCGGGGGGAATCCCGCCATGGCGGCCCTTGTTCCGGGCACGCCATGCGATTGCCCGCCGCGGCCATCACCCCGGCGTGGGGCTGGCATTCTGCCGGTTCCCAAGTTTAAGGTTCGCTCCGTTTCAGGGAATCGAGGGAAAGTCATGAAATTGGCGAACGCGGCGATCATTCTGGCTTTGGCGTCGGTTCCGGCCTATGCGCAGGTCAATGCGGGCAATCAGGCGCCGGAGCCGGGCATGCCCTTCACCATGACCCAGGTGACGACCTTCAACCTGCCCTGGCGCATGGCATTCCTGCCCGACGGCCGCATGCTGGTGACGGAAAAGGTCGGCCCTCTCTGGCTGGTAACCCCGCAGGGCCAGAAACGGCCGGTGACGAACTATCCGGCCGTGCTGTATGGCGGCCAAGGCGGCATGCTGGGCGTTTATGTCTCGCCCAGTTTTGCCGCCGACCAGACCATCTATCTCACCTATTCCGAGCCGGGCACGCTTGGCGGGATCAGCGGTTCCAGCTTGGCGCTGGCCAAGGCCAAACTGGTGCTCAATGACAGCGCCACGCCGACAACTGCCACATTGGAAGACCTGAAAGTGATCTGGCGCGACGGCGAACGCGGCCGTGGCGGCCAGTTCGGCGCCGCGGTTGCTTTCGCGCCCGACGGCAAGTCGCTGTTCCTGACCTCCGGCGATCGTCAGCGCTTCACGCCCGCGCAGGATCCCAACCAGCCGCTGGGCAAGGTGCTGCACCTGACGCTGGACGGAAAGCCCGCGCCGGACAATCCGAACTTTGGCAAGACCGGCGCTGAAAGCGTTGGCGTGATCAACCCGCCGGCCGATACCGAAGCCGCCAAGACCGCGCCGGGCGTCTATACCTACAAATTCCCCGGCAAGAACATGACACCGTCCGAAACCTGGAGCATGGGGCATCGCACGCCTTACGGCCTGGCCTTTGCGCCCGATGGGCACTTGTGGGAAGCGGAACACGGCCCGCGCGGGGGCGACGAACTGAACCTGATCGAGAAGGGAAAGAATTACGGCTGGCCCCTGGCTTCCTACGCAACGAACTATAATGGCGTGCCGATCCCCAGCCCCGATTCGCGCCCTGACCTGACCAAGCCGGTGATCTATTGGACGCCCATCATCGCGCCGGGCAACATCACCTTTTATAAGGGCAACGTCTTTCCGCAGTGGCAGGGCTCGCTGCTGATGGGCGGCATGGCGACCATGACGCTGAACCGGGTCATCGTCGATGGCACCAGCGCCAAGCCGGCCGAGCGTTGGAATGTCGGCCACCGCATCCGTGATCTGGAAGTCGCCCCTGACGGCAATATCTGGATGCTGGAAGACAGCACCACCGGCGGCCTGTTCAAGGTGACGCCGAAGTAGCGGGTGAAGGCGCGCGCTGTATGGGGTGCGCGCTCGCGCATTTGACGATTGGCAGACCTGCTCGCATCCCACCCATGGGTTGAGCCCGGGCCATAGCTTATTTCGCTGTTGGCTAGCCGAAAATTCGCTCTTGAGCGAATGGCTGCCACCCAAAGCGGACCATTGCCAGGCATCGTGGATAGGGCTCGCCATCGCAGCTCGATGTCCCATTCGATGCTTGTCTGCAGAGCGCGGGACCCTTCGCATGGCGCGTTTGAATCGTCAGGAATGGTTACAGTGGCAACGCCGATGTAACGCTATTCCCCCTGAAACACTGAGATTTTTGGGGTGGCCCGAATATTGCTTAGAAATAAAGTCACGCGGTACCTGAATGCCGCCATGGGGGATGAAGGTCGCCGCAACGCCTTGGGAGTGGGGATCATGAAGACGCTCATGAAGACATCTTGTTCGATGGCGGGTCTGGTCTTGCTGGCAATGGCCGTCGGCAGCCCGAGCGCGCGCGCGGCACCCTCGGTTTGCGATGCCGATGCAGGCAACTTAGTCCAGAACTGCGGCTTTGAAGGAAGCACCTACGCCACCGGCGTCAATTCGAACATACCGACTGGCTGGACAGCTGTCGGCAACTGGTCAACGGGCTATAACGGGTGGTCTCGCCCGGACATTCCGGGACCAACTCGCAAGAGGATGGAAATTTCAATTCTCAGGGACTAAGCGGCGTGTCGCAAACCCTCACCGACGTGAGTGGCGCGACATACAATTTGAGCTTTTGGCTTAGTGAGAATACAGCGGGGGGCCAAGCCTATCAGGTCTCCTGGGACGGGACGCTGCTCTTGAACCAGAACGATGGGAGCAACCCGACGTACAGTGAGTTCAGCTATAACGTGACTGCAACAGGATCAGATGTCCTGCAGTTCGAGGGCTACAGCAATACCGGCTACAACTATCTTGACGATGTCGATGTCGATTTCGTGAGCGGCCCGGCCAACAGCGTGCCCGAACCTGCCTCGTTGGCTCTGTTTTGTTCCGCGCTCGCTGGCGTCGGTTTCATTCGCCGCCGCAACCGCAAGGCCCTGACACAAGACAGCTGAATCGGGGTTGGTTTTCGCCAGATGGGATTTTCGGCCGGACCCGGCCAACGAAATGGTCCAGTGGACCATTTCGAGCGACGAACGGGTTCGTTCACCGATCCGGCACCGCCATCCCCTGCTGTTCTGTATTGGTGAATAGATCGTCCCTGCGTCAGCAGGGGATGGCGGTGCCGGAGGGATTCGAACCCTCGATACGGCTTTTCAACCGTATAACGGTTTAGCAAACCGCCGCCTTCAGCCTCTCGGCCACAGCACCATCCAAGTAATTCAGGGGCTTAGCATGTCCCCGCCCGCCCCGCA
>DATAWO010000134.1:0-11950 GCA_036267165.1 Rhizomicrobium sp.
GGTCTGACCACCAAAATCCATGCCCTGGTGGACACCTACGGTCTGCCGATCCTTCTGAAGATCACCGAAGGCCAGGCCCATGATGGGCATAGCGCAAAGGATATGGACGCAATGCGAGGGGAAGGGGACCCAGGTGCTTCAGCCCAAATAGATTGAGAGCAATATTACAGTTCCAACACCAGCATATTATAACCGCCTGGATCCCCTTCCCTCGCACGCGCTATCGCTCGTGCTCGCCGGGAATGACAGGTGAGGTGTTGCATAAACCTGAACACAAAGGGCTATAGGCCGTGGCTTGCTTCGGCTCGGCTTGCGCGAAGGGCCTGAACGCCACGATCACCCAGCGGTAGCGCGCCTCGCTCATGACGCGGCGGCGTCCTTGATCGCCTGGATATCGATCTTGGTCATCTTCATCACCGCGGCCAGCACCTTGTCGCCCTGGGGTCCGCTCAAGGTCTCAGCCAAGTCGGCATAGCCGATCTGCCAGGACAGGCCGAACTTGTCCTTGGTCCAGCCGCAGACATTGGGTGTGTGCGTCAGCGCCTCCCACAACCGGTCAATGTCGGCCTGGTCGGTGCATTCCGCATAAAGCGAGAAGGCCTCGCTGAGTTTCTGGTGCGGCCCGCCATTCAGCGCCAGCAGGCGTTGTCCACACAATTCGAACGCCACCACCATGACGCTGCCCTTGGGGCCAGGCCCGGTGTCGCCATAGCGCGAGACATGGGTGATTTTCGAATTGGGAAACAGCGAGACATAGAAGTTCGCCGCTTCCTCGGCGCAAGCGTCGAACCACAGAAAGGGTGTGATGCTCTTGATCGTCATGTTTGCTCTCCTGTTTTCAGATGGTCTTGGCGAGTGCTTCCAGCTGATCGGCGCACTGACCCCAGCCCTGATGGAACCCCATCTGTTCGTGGCGGGCGCGGTCTTCTTCCGTCCAGTGGCGCACGGTCGCGGTGTAGCGGGTCTTTTGGCTTTCTTGGCCGCCCTCCGGCTCGAAGGTGATGATCGCCACCATGAAGGGCGCGCCTTCGCGCGGGCACCAGTCGCCGGTGAAGGCGTCGGTGAAGACGATCTTGCGGTCCGGCACGATCTCCAGATAGGTGCCGGGGCAGGGGATGTCCTGGCCTTCCGGGCTCCGCATCACGATATTGCTGCGCCCGCCCAGCCGCAGCTCCACCTCCGCCACCGGGGTGGTGTAGGGTTTGGGCGCAAACCACTGCTTGATCAGTTCGGGCGTGGTCCAGCAGCGGAACAGCTTGTCGGCGGGGACGTCCAGAAGACGGGTCAGTGACATTTCATGGGTGGTCATGATTTTCTCCAATAGGCTCAGGGTTTGACCCAAGGACGCCCCGTCCCGGATCGGCCCGACAGGATGGCGCCGGTTTTATTTTTCACCGACCCTGTCGGGCCGGGCCATACTCATTCGTCCTGGTATCGTGGTTTCGCAGTTCGCCCTGTTTTTGATAGCGAGCTGGCAGGCGAACTTCGAAACCAAACGATACCAGATTCAATAAGTTGCTAGTGTCCCTTCGATTTCGAAATTCGCCCAGAGTCCGATATCAAAAGTAAGCGAATTTCGAAATCGGGACACTAGCGGGAAGTCAAAGGAACCGGTGATGCTCTACACCCTGCTTTGCTACAACAAGGAAGACGTCGTCTGGTCCTGGAGCAAGGAAGAAGACGCTGCGGTGATGGCCAAGCTGTCGGTGGTGCATGAAAAGCTGGTGAAGGAAGGAAAGCTGGGGACCTCCTTGCGGCTTCTGCCCACCACCGCGGCGACCACTTTGCGCGGGCCTGGGCTGGTGATCGACGGCCCCTTTGCCGAGACCAAGGAACAGCTCCTGGGTTTCTATGTGATTGATGTGGAAAATCTGGACGCCGCGCTGGATGCGGCCAAGCAGCTTTCCGCCGCCAATCCCACCAGCACCTATGAGGTGCGGCCCATCGCGCTTTATGTGCCCGATGCGCGCCCCAACGCGCCCCGGGAAGCGATCAAAGCCTACTGATGCGCGAACGTCTTTGATGACAGATTGGGCCTGGATCCATGGGGCGCTCACTGCGGCAAGGCCGCAGGCGGTGGGCGCGCTGCTGCGCTATTTCCGCGACATGGACCGGGCGGAGGAAGCGTTTCAGGACGCGTGTCTCAGGGCGCTGAAAAGCTGGCCCGAGAACGGCCCGCCGCGCGATCCCACCGCCTGGCTGATCCTGGTGGGCCGCAATGCCGCCCTGGACGGGGTGCGCAAGCAAAGCCGCAACACCGAACTGCCGCCGGACGAACAGATCTCCGACCTGGGCGATGCGGAAAGCGAATTGGCGGAACGGCTGGACGGCTCGCACTATCGCGATGACGTGCTGCGGCTGTTGTTCATCTGCTGTCATCCCGACCTGCAGCCCAGCCAGCAGATCGCCCTGGCCCTGCGCATTGTTTCCGGCCTCAGCGTGGCGCAGATCGCGCGCGCCTTCCTGGCCAGCGAAGCGGCGATGGAACAGCGCATCACCCGCGCCAAGCAGCGCATCGCCAAAGCCGACGTCCCCTTCGAGACGCCGGGCGCGGCCGAGCGCGCCGAACGATTGGCGGCCGTGGCGGCGATGATCTATCTGTTGTTCAACGAAGGCTATAGCGCCGGCAATGACGCGAGCCGCGCGCCTTTGTGTGACGAGGCGATCCGGCTGGCGCGGCTGCTGCTGCGGCTATTCCAGACCGAACCGGAGATCATGGGCCTGGCCGCCCTGATGCTGTTGCAGCAGTCGCGGCTGGCGGCGCGCTTCGATGCGGCTGGCGACGTCATCCTGCTGGAAGACCAGGACCGTTCGCGCTGGGAGCGCAAGCTGGTCCATGAAGGGCTGGCGCTGCTGGACAAGGCGATGCGCCACAACCGCCCCGGCCCCTATCAGGTGCAGGCGGCCATCGCCGCCACCCATTCCCGCGCGGCTTGCGCGGCCGAGACCGACTGGGCGGGGATCGAGGGGCTCTATCTGGCGCTGGAACGGATGCAGCCTTCGCCGGTGATCACGCTGAACCGCGCCGTGGCGGTTGCCAAGCTGCACGGGCCCGAAGCGGCGCTGGCGCTGATCGCGCCGCTGGAACAGCCCCTGGCCGGCTATTTCCATTTCTTCGGGGCGCGCGGGGCGTTCCTGCTGCAACTGGGCCGTAACCAGGAAGCGCGGGCCGATTTCGACCGCGCCATTGCGCTGGCCAATACCCCGGCGGAAGCCGCCCATATCCGCCAGCATCTCGACCGATTGATGGCTTCGTCCTCAAGCAGCGAAGCGATAGGACATTGAAAAAGTCGTGAGACAATTTTTGGATGGGCCGTCGGCCCGGGCCGATGACGGCCGTCCCTGAGGGCATGGAAACAGTGTTGGCGTGAGCCCATCTGTCATCCCCGGCTGAGCGAAGCGTTAGTTTCGCGAAGGAGCGTTAGTTTCGCGAAGGTAAGGGGACCCAGGTGGTTGATACCGTCACGGTGGCGCCCACCTGGGTTCCCTTTCCTCACCACGCGCGCGACCGCGCGCGGTTCGCCGGGAATGACAGTGGGGAGGTTGCGCTATCGCGCGACTCGCCTGGGATGACAATCAGCGCTCTTCCGCCTGACGCGGGTTGTCAACTCGCAAAGCCCATGCGTTGATAGCGCATGAGCATTTTCGTCGGCATCGGTGGCTGGGTGTATGAACCCTGGCGGGAGACTTTCTATCCGAAAGGTCTGCCGCAGAAGCGCGAGCTGGAGTATGCCAGCGCGCACCTGACCGGCATCGAGATCAATGGCACCTATTACGGTTCGCAGAAGCCGGAAAGCTTCCGCAAATGGCGCGAGGGAACGCCGGACGGCTTTGTCTTCACCGTCAAGGGGCCGCGCTTCGCCACCAACCGGCGCGTCCTGGCCCAATCCGGCGACTCCATCGCAAAGTTCTTCGCCAGCGGCGTCACCGAACTGAAAGAGAAGCTCGGTCCCGTGAACTGGCAGTTCATGGCGACCAAGAAATTCGATCCGGCCGATTTCGAGGCCTTCCTGAAACTGCTGCCCAAGAAAGTGGATGGCCTCGCCATCCGCCATGCGGTGGAAGTGCGCCATGACAGTTTCAAGGACGCGGCTTTCATTGCGCTTTGCCGAAAATATGGTGTGGGCATCGTCTTCGCCGCCGACAGCGAGTTTCCCCTGATCGCCGACGTGACGGCGGATTTCGTCTATGTCCGCATCATGGGCACCAGCGCGAAAGAAAAACTGGGCTATCCCGTATCCATGCTGAAGACCTGGGCCGAGCGCGCCCGGGATTGGGAAAAAGGCGAATCGCCAAAGCCGCCGATGCTGCTGGCCCCGCCCGCGCCCGGGAAGAAACGCGACGTCTTTCTGTTCGTGATCAGCGGCGCCAAGGAAAAGAACCCGGCCGCCGCCCAAGCCATCATCGCCGGATTGTCATGAAGCTTGACCGCGCCATGGCGGCGGACCTGCCGGAGATCGTCGGCCTGATGAACCGCGCCTATCGCGGCCGCGAGGGCTGGGCGGTGGAGGAAGGCCATATCCGGGGCGACCGCATCCTGCTGCCTGATCTTGCGGCGGAACTGGCGGCCAAGCCGCGGATGCAATGGCTGGTCTGGCGCGAGGAGGGCGCGCTGCTGGGCACTGTCAGCCTGGAGCCGCTGGAAGACGGTATCTGGTATCTCGGCGCGCTGACCATCGAGCCCGGCCGCCAGGAAGGGCAACTTGGCCGGCGTCTGCTGGAAGAAGCCGAGCGCATTGCCCGTGAAGCGGGCGCCAGGCAGATGCGGCTGACGGTGATCTGGGTGCGCGAGGCGCTGATCGCCTGGTACCGGCGCCGCGGCTATCTTCCCACCGGCAAGACATCGCCTTTTCCCTATGGCGACGAGCGCTGGGGCAAACCCCTGCGCGACGATTTGCATTTCGTCTGGTTCGAGAAAGCCCTTTAGCGCATGGGCCCCTTGCGCCCCGTGTGGATGGACAAAAGCGCCATCCGGCCCGAGCATCAGCCCGGTTATTCGGGGGACACATCATGCAACTGATCGGAATGCTGGATTCGCCTTATGTGCGGCGGGTGGCGATAGCGCTGAAGGTGCTGGGCATCGATTTCGGCCTGGAACAGGTCTCGGTCTTCCGCCAGTTCGACAAGTTCGCCGGCATCAATCCGGTGGTCAAGGCGCCCACCCTGATCACCGATGACGGCGTGGTGCTGATGGAGTCCAGCCTGATCCTGGAGCATATCGCCGAGATCGCGCCGCGCCGCCTGATGCCTGCCGACCGGGCGTCGCACGAGCGCGCCTTGCGCCAGATCGGCCTGGGCCTGGCGGCCTGCGAGAAAAGCGTCTCCATCATCTATGAGTGCAACCAGCGGCCGGCGGAGAAACAGCATCAGCCCTGGCTGGACCGTATCTGCGGCCAGCTGCTGGCGGCCTATCGCGCGCTGGAGGCGGAAGCCTCGCCCGACTGGTTCACCGGCGAGGAACTGATGCAGCCGCAGATCACCACCGCGGTCGCCTGGCGCTTCAGCCAGCATATGGTCTCGGACCTGGTGCCGGCGGCGGATTTTCCCAGGCTGGCGGTGCTGTCGGCGCGGGCCGAGCAGCTTCAGCCTTTCCGCGAGACCCGCTTCAGCTAGCGGATTGGCGTTCTTGTGGACATCCCTTGATGCGCCACAAGGTATAGAATTGGCTGAGTCATGCCTGTGAGCGGATGTTCAAGCCGCTTGAACCATCCCGCACCGGCCTGTTGATTGCTCGCCCCCGCTGGGAGCGTCGGTGCGGTCCGCGGCGCCAGCGTGCGGACGAGCAAATTCGAAGAGCAGATGGAACAGGAAGCTTATCGCCACGTCCCCTATGACATCGATGTCGAGCAGGCTCTGCTCGGCGCGATCCTGGCCGACAACCGGGCGATGGAACGCGCCAGCGCGCTGATCAAGCAGGACACATTCTATGATCCGCTGCATGGCCGCATCTTCGCGACCATGTCGCAGATGATCGAGCGGGGCGGGGTGGTGGTGACGCCGCTGACCCTGCACGCCACCTTGAAGTCCGATCCCGGCGTGATCGAGACCGGCGGCCAGGCCTATTTCGACGCCCTGCGCGCCGCATCCCCCGCCATTCCCAACGTCAAGGATTATGCCGATATCCTCAACGATCTGGCGATCCGGCGCAATCTGATCCGCATCGGCGAGGATATCGTCAATGCCGCCTATGACGCCCCCACGGAGAAGACCTCCCGGGAACAGATCGAGGAAGCGGAAAAGGCGCTCTATGCGGTGGCGGAAACCACCAAATATGGCGAAGGCGCGCTGGACTTCCATCAGGCGATGCAGAAGACGGTGGAACTGGCGACCAAGGCGCAGGCGCGTGGTGGCCAGATTTCCGGCGTCACCAGCGGCTTCATCGAGATCGACCGCCTGCTGGGTGGCTTGCAGCCTTCGGATTTGCTGATCCTGGGCGGACGGCCGGGCAGCGGCAAGACCTCGTTGAGCACCAACATGGCCTTCCATGCCGCCAGGCAATATATGCGTGACCTGGAGCAGAATGCCGAATTTCCCAGCGGGGCCCCGGTCCTGTTCTTCTCGCTGGAAATGGCGGCGCAGCAGCTTTCCGCCCGTATCCTCTCCGAACAGTGCGAACTGGAGGGATGGAAGATCCGCAACGGCAGGCTCAGCGACAGCGAATGGGACAAGTTCGTCCTTACCATGCAGGACCTGTCCAACCTGCCGCTCTATATCGACGATACCGGCGGCATCTCCATTGCCCAGATCGCCGCCAGGTCCCGCAGGCTGAAACGCGAGAAGAATATCGGTCTCATCGTCATAGATTATATCCAGTTGGTGGCGGGCAGCCGGGCCTATGAGAACCGGGTGCAGGAAGTCAGCGAGGTCACCAAGGGCCTCAAGACCCTGGCCAAGGAACTGAACGTCCCCATCCTGGCCCTGTCGCAGCTGTCTCGCGGCGTCGACGCGCGCGACGACAAGCGCCCGGTACTGTCGGATTTGCGCGAATCCGGCTCCATCGAGCAGGACGCCGACGTGGTGATGTTCGTCTATCGCGAGGAATATTACCTGGGCACACGCGAGCCCGAAGCCGGCACCCCCGAACATGTCAAATGGGTGGAGAAGATGGAGCGGGTCACCAACCGCGCCGAGGTGCTGGTGGAAAAGCACCGCCATGGCGCCACCCGCGCGATCGACCTGGCGTTCGAAGGCCAGTACACGCGCTTCTCGAACCTGGCCGAGGATCAGGTCCAGCGTTAGTCCACGCTGGTACTGTCTCGGATCGAGATGAGCCAAACTCTCTCTCATCACCATGGCCGGCCTTGAGCCGGCCATCCGTAAGCTGCGGCGCGCGGAACGCGCGTGAGCAGGTCCGGTGGACCTGCGAAAGTAGCGAACGCCGCGAACTTGGTGAGCGGCCCGGCCCGCTGCGCGGGCGTTCGACCGGCAAAAGCCCCACTGGGGCTTTTGCTATTCGGTCTCACGGATGGGCGGGTCGTGAAGTTTACCCTCCGGCCGCGCTTCGCGCGGTTCGGGGGCCGCCCATGGAGAATTAGGATTTCCAAACAATCCTAATCGGCTGTCTTCACATTCACGAACTTCGCGCCTGACAGCCGCGCCGCGATTTGCCGCGGCAGCAGCTTCAGGTCATAACCGAAACGCACCAGCTCGCGCCGGATGTAAGTCCAGCCAAAAGCGCGCAGCCCCGCCCGCGTCTTTTCGATGTCGGATTTCTCGCCCACGAATTCCTGCTGCCGGGCAATGGCGGGCAGAAGCTGCCAGGGCTTCAGCCGCGCGAACAGTTCCGAATTGTTGGGATTGAACAGAAGATGGTCGACGGGCAGGTCGAAGCGCGGTTCGGCCAGCAGCATCGCCGCCGCCTGGCGCGACAGGATATAGGCCGCGCCGCCGGTATGGCGTGACAGCATCCGGCCGATCCGAAAAGTGTCCCCGACAGCATGAATATCCGCCAGCAGCACACGTTGTCCCGGCGGACCGTAATGCTCCAGCTTTACCACCTGCGCGCCGTCCGGAATCCAGGCATCGGACGCCAGCATCGGCCCCGCCGCCCTGGACAGCCGCACATCGTCTTCCAGGAACACGGCGTGGGCCTCGCCACTGGCGACGAAGCGCTCCCAGGCCGCGCGATGCGACAGAAGACAGGCCTTGTCGCCCGCCGGTATCTCGCCCAGGGGGCCGCTGGTGGCGAACCAGCGGTTAACCGAATCCCGGTCTGCGGTTCCCGCGTCCAGCGCCGTGACCCGCTCCAGTTCCAGGCCCAGACCGGCGGCCTGCCCCTGCATTGCCTTGAGCCGGTCTTTCCGGCGCTCGAGGTTGATCAGGTAAACGCGCATGACACGGGCGTTAGCATTTTTGCCGGTTTTCCGCCAATCCGGACTGTTTTGCGGACGTCCCCGCTTCTATATGTTGGCAGTGGCGGGAGAGCGTTTCTGACGGATTACAGGTTTTGGCCAGCGAGAATGTCCTGACGCACCCGTTTCTGCGTCCCGGGACCGGTTCCCAGGGCGAGGAAGAACGACGCCGCAAGGCGATGTCGCGCACCACCTCCACGGTGCTGGCGGCGGCATTGCATATCCTGTTCTTCTTCTTCTTCGTCTTCGCGGTGCATCCCTTCGACATGCGCAGCACGCCGATTGTCGAACACTTTCTCACCATGCCCCTGCCGGGCAACAATCTGCCCCAGACCCGTCCCGTCAATCCCCAGCCCCTGGTCATCGCGCCACCGCGCATCGAATCCGCGCCCATCCACATCCCCAAGCCGCCGCCGATCCTGCCGGATCAGCAGCAGGAACGGTCCGGCACGCCCGGTCCGCCCACCGACATACTGGGCGCGGTGGGACGCGAACTCGCCTGCAGCGCCGGCAGCTGGGAGCACCTGACCAGTGCGGAGCGCGCGCGCTGCGGCTTTTATCCCTGGCGGGCGGTCAAATTGCCAAACGGCACGCTGGTGATGGTGCCGCGCAGTCTGCTGCCCCGGCTGCCCGATGCGCCCGAGACCGAGTTCAGCATCAATTCCGGCGCCGACCGCATGCAGTCCGATCTTCAGAAGGGTGTTATCCCGGGACAGGGCGGCTGTCCGATCATGTTGAACACGCCCTGTCTGCAGCATGTCTCCCCGGGCATGCGTGACGCCACGGGCCAGAATTGACCGCCCGCCCCCGATGGACGCGAGGCCCTATCCCCGCCATCCTCCACCCATGAGCGAGGGGATTTCCGACTTCGAGGCGGCGCGCCTCACCGTGCGCCTGAGCGCCGTCGCCGCCAATTATCGCGCCTATCACCGGCTCGCCGGTCCCACCGCCGTGGCCGCGGTGGTCAAGGCCGATGCCTATGGCCTGGGCGCGGCCCGCATCGCGCCGGCGCTGGCAGAAGCGGGCTGCGACAGTTTTTTTGTCGCGCGCCTGGAAGAAGGCGTCGGTTTGCGCGGGCTTCTGCCGCGGGCGCGCGTCTTTGTGCTGGATGGCGCGCCGCCCGATGCGGTGCCCGCGCTGATCAGCCATCGCCTGACGCCGGTGTTGAACTCCCTGGGCGAGATCGCCGCCTGGTCGGCCGCGGCCTGTGTGGGCAATCATGCGCTGGATGCGGTGATCCATGTCGATACCGGGATGAACCGGCTGGGGCTTCCGGGTGACGAACTGGCGGTGCTGTCGGGGCAAAGCGCCCGGCGGCTTTCAGGCCTCAATCTGGTGCTGGTGATGAGCCACCTGGCCTGCAGCGATGACCCGACCAACAAGCTCAACGCCCTGCAGCTGTCGCGTTTCCGCCAGGCGCTTGCCATGCTGCCGCCCGCGCCTGCAAGCCTGGCCGCCAGCCATGGCGTCATGCTGGGCACGGAATATCATTTCGACCTGGTCAGGCCCGGCGTGGCGCTTTACGGCGCCAACCCGCGGGCCCGCGAGGGCGCCGGCGGCACGGCACCCAACCCGATGCAGGCCGCCGCTGTCCTCAGCGCCCGGGTGCTGCAGCTCCGTCGAATTGACTCAGGCGAGAGCGTTGGCTACGGAGCCACCTTCCGCGCAAAAAGGCCCACCATGCTCGCCACCGTGGCGCTCGGATATGCCGACGGCTTTCCCCGCACCCTGTCCAACAAGGGCGTTGCGGTCCTGAACGGCGCACGGGTGCCGATGGTGGGGCGCGTCTCCATGGACATGCTGATCCTGGATGTGACCGATCTGCCCGAGACCCCGCGTGTGGGCGATAAAGCCGAACTCTTGGGCGATCATGTCACCCTGGGCGAGGTTGCCGCCATGGCCGGCACCAACGAATATGAAATCCTCACCCGGTTGCGCAGGGTGCCGAGGTACTACGATGGAGCGTCGGCGCGAGCCGGAGCGACAATAGAGAACGGAGCGTCGGCGCCAGCCGGAGCGACAGCAGAGAAAGATCAATGAATTTTTTTGCAAGCATCGGCCGCGCCGTTCTCACGGTGCTGGCCCATATCGGCCGCCTGGCGCTGTTCACCGGCCGGGCGCTGGCGGGGCTGGTTTCGCCGCCGATCTATACCCGGTTGATCCTCAGCCAGATGATACGCATCGGCTATTTCTCGCTGCCGGTGGTGGGGCTGACCGCCTTCTTCACCGGCGGCGTGCTGGCGCTGCAGATCTATCTGGGCGGCAACCGTTTCGGCGCGGAATCCATCGTGCCCCAGGTGGTGGTGCTGGCCGTCACCCGCGAACTGGGTCCGGTGATCGCCGGACTGATGATTGCGGGCCGGGTGGGCGCGGCGATCGCCGCCGAAATCGGCACCATGAAGGTGACCGAACAGATCGACGCGCTGACCACCCTGGCCACCAATCCGGTCAAGTATCTGGTGGTGCCGCGCATCGTGGCGGCGGTGATCTCCATGCCGATCCTGACCGCGATCGGCGATTCCATCGGCGTCCTGGGCGGCTATGCCGTGGCGGTCTACAGCCTGGATTTCAACGGCTATACCTATCTCAAGAACACGATGGATTTCGCCCACCAGGACGACATCACCTCCGGCCTGATCAAGGCGGCGGTGTTCGGCTTCATCGTCGCCCTGATGGGCTGCTATAACGGCTTCAATTCCAAGGGCGGCGCCCAGGGCGTGGGCACCGCCACCACCAATGCGGTGGTGAGCTCCTCGATCCTGATCCTGGCCGCCGACTATGTCCTGACCGCGCTGCTGTTCCACAAATGACCGTTCCCAAAATCCAGCTCATCGGCGTCAAGAAGCGCTTCGGCTCCAAGGTGGTGCTGGACGGCGTGGACCTCACCATCGAGAAACAGTCCTCGCTGGTGATCATCGGCGGCTCGGGCACCGGCAAGTCGGTCACCATCAAGTCCATCCTGGGCATCCTGAGGCCGGACGAAGGCACCATCCTGGTGGATGGCGAAGACATCACCCATATCGGCGGCGCCGCCCGCGACCGGGTGATGAGGAAGTTCGGCATGCTGTTCCAGGGCGCGGCCTTGTTCGACAGTCTGCCGGTCTGGGAAAATGTCGCCTTCGGGCTCATTCAGGGGCGCGGCATGGCGCGCAGCCGCGCACGCGACATCGCCATCCAGAAGCTCGCCAAGGTCGGGCTGACCGAGGATGTCGCCTTCCTGTCGCCGTCGGAGCTTTCCGGCGGCATGCAGAAGCGCGTCGGCCTGGCGCGCGCCATCGCGGCCGATCCCGAGATCATCTTCTTCGACGAGCCCACCACCGGGCTGGACCCGATCATGGCCGACATCATCAACGACCTGATCATCTCCACGGTGAAGGATGTGGGGGCGACCGCGCTGTCCATCACCCATGATATGGTGTCGGCGCGGAAAATCTCCGACAAGATCGCCATGCTCTATGGCGGCAAGATCATCTGGCAGGGCCCCACCGCCGAGATTGACCATAGCGGCAACCCCTATGTGGATCAGTTCATCCACGGCCGTGCCGATGGGCCGATCAAGATGGCAGTCAAGGCTTAAGCCCGTTTGTCATCCCGGGCGC
>DATAWO010000135.1:0-24982 GCA_036267165.1 Rhizomicrobium sp.
TTTGACGGCATCAGGCTGCAACCAGGCTCATGTTCGGCACAAGCCCCGACTGCTGTCCGACAACGGCTCCAGCTACATCTCTGAGGAATTGGCCGAATGGCTGGATGAGCAGCATATGGGCCACGTCCGTGGGGCGCCCTAAAGGCCCGCTTACTCCTTACGGGGCAACAGTCCATATTCACCTATGGTGACACAATCGCAGCAATGAGCAGGCGCGATCGGTTTTTGATTTCCTTTGATAAAATTCAAACAATCAAAGTGCTTTCGGAGACAGGGATCGGGTCATCCACCAAGACGACATGTCCATATCCTTTCCCTGCTGACGGCATAATTCACCCAGTCTATTCAAGAATTACGGCTGGGTAGTTCCTTCTTCGGGACCTGGTATCCGGATAAGGCATCTGCCCCACGCTAGGCAATCAGTTTGCGATACAGATGCCAGGTGGCATGGCCAAGCACCGGCACCGCCACCATCAACCCCACGAACGCCAGCGCCGTGCCCACCACCAACAGGCCCGCCACGATCAGGCCCCACAGTGCCATGGGACCGGGATTGGTCAACACGGCGCGGAAGGAAGTGGCGATGGCGGTGTCCAGGCCGGTATCACGATCGAGCAGGAGCGGGAAACTCACCACGCTCAGCATCATGGCCAGCAGCGCGAACAGGAAGCCCACGCTGACCCCCATCACGATCATCGCCTGGCCAGGCGCGGTGAACAGCACTGCATGGGCGAAGACCGAAGGCATGGGCGCAGCCGGCAGGTTGGGTGCAAGGGTCGCGTCATATATCGCCCAGGCCGCCAGCAGCCAGACCAGGAAGACCGCGATCAGGATCATGCCCAGCGCCGCGATACCGCCGATGGCGGGCGCCTTCAGCACATCAAAGGCATTGGCCCAGCCGACTTCATGACCCTGCTCACGCAACCGGCTCATCTCGTAAAGTCCCACCGCCGCCAGCGGCCCGATGATGGCAAAGCCGGACGCCATGGGGAAAAGCAGGGGCAGCAGGTCCGATCCAAATGCCACCCGCGCTAGCACCACGCCGACCAGCGCATAGGTGGCGCAAAGGAAGAGTACGTCGCTGCGATAGGCCTCGAAGTCGGCAAAGCCCTCACGCAGCGACTGCCAGACATCGGCATTGCTGATTTTGCGGATGGCGGGCGCCGGTGAATGCGCCGTCTCGCGCATATGATCGACGGAACGGCCCAGCGCTTCGGCGGCGTGAGCGGCCGAGGCCAGTTGGGCTCCGCTCCATTCAATGGGATTTCGGATGGTGGTTGGCATGGCGCTTCTCCCGTTCTTTTGCGGGGCGCGCCTTGGCCTGGCGGCCTTATGAAGGGCCGTCGGTCACGGCGAACCCGTGGACCTGTACCAGTGGGTGAAGGATAGCCTGCGACAGGACGCCGCGGAAGCCGGAACTTTATCCCGCACTTGCGAGAGCTGCGGCAATGACCCGGTCCTGGGTGGCCGGCTCCAGGTCAGGATGCATCGGCAGGCTCACCACATGGCCACTGAGAGCCTCGCTCACGGGCACGGGCGCACTGGGATAGGCGGCATAGGCTCGCTGACGGGACAGCGGGATGGGGTAATAGACGGCGGTGGGAACGCCCTTGTCCTTCAAGCCGGCCTGGAACGGGGCCCGGTCCGCCACCTGCAGGGTGTATTGGGCCCAGGTCGAGACCGCGCCCTCGATCACCACCGGAATCTTGATCCGGTTGGAGCCGGTAAAAGCGTCGTTGTAGCGCCGGGCGACCGCATTGCGCTTTTCGATCTCCTCGTCAAAGATCTTCAACTTCTCGATCAGGATCGCCGCTTGGATGGTATCCAGCCGTGAGTTCATCCCGATCTGGACATGCTCATAGCGGTCGCTGCCCTGGCCGTGCATGCGCAAGGACCGCAGCGTGTCGTTCAGGTCATCGTCATTGGTGAAGCAGGCGCCGCCGTCGCCGTAACAACCAAGCGGCTTGGCGGGAAAGAAACTGGTGGCGGCCGCGTCGCCGATCGCCCCGGCACGCCGGCCGTCCAAAAGACCGCCAAAGCCCTGGGCGGTGTCGCACAGAAGCTTGAGGCCCTCCCGCCGGGCGATCGGCTCCAGGGCGCGATAGTCGGCGGGCTGACCGAACAGATCCACCGGCATGACCGCCGCGGGCTTGATGCCGCCGTCCTTTTTCACCAGCGCGATTGCGGTCTCCAGACTGGCCGGATCCATGTTGAAGGTGTCGGGCAGAACATCCACGAAGACAGGCGAAGCGCCCGCCAGCGCCACCACTTCCGCCGACGCCGCGAAAGTGAAAGCCGGCACGAACACCGCATCGCCCGGCCCGATACCCCAGGCGCGCAGGATCAGGAGCAGCGCATCAGTGCCGTTGGCGCAGGCGATGGCATGTTTCACACCCGCCCAGGCCGCGATGTCCTTTTCGAACTGCGCCACCTGCGGACCCAGGATCCATTGCCCGCCTTCCACGGCGGCTTTGATGGCGGCTTCCAGCGGCGCGCCAAGGCGGCGGCGCTGGGCTTGCAGGTCTATGAAGGGGATAGTGTCGGCCACGAATACTTCCTGCGCGGGTGCGCACGCTTCTAGGACGCGGGCCAAAGCCCGCGCCACTCACCAATTGTTGCGCTTTATTCGGTTTCGATGCGCGCTTTCAGGATCTTGTCGGGCTCGCCCGAAATGGCGCCATTATTGTGTTCGCCGCCTTTCTTGATCTTGTCCACCGCGTCCATGCCCTCGATCACCTGGCCCCACACCGAATACTGGCGATCCAGCCAGGGGGCATCATCGAAGCAGATATAGAACTGGCTGTTGGCGCTGTTGGGATTGGCGGTGCGCGCCGCCGAAACGGTGCCCTTCACATGCTTTTCGTTGGAGAATTCCGCCTTCAGGTCCGGCAGGTCCGAGCCGCCGCTGCCGGTGCCGGTGGGATCGCCGGTCTGGGCCATGAAGCCGGGGATCACGCGGTGGAACACCACGCCATCATAGAAACCCTGGCCGGCCAGGGTCTTGACGCGCTCGACATGGTTGGGCGCCAGATCCGGCCGCAGCTTGATCTTCACCGGCCCGTCCTTGAGTTCGAGAATGAGATACTCGGCCATTACAGTTTTTCCCTGCTGCGTTTAATGAGAGCGTCCGCCACCGCGGGCGTGGTGAAGGGCCTGATGTCGCCGCCGAGCAGCGCGATCTCCTTCACCAGCCGCGAGGATATGGCCTGGTGGCGCGGATCCGCCATCAGGAAAACAGTTTCGATTTCGGTGTTGAGGCGCTGGTTCATCGCCACCATCTGGAATTCATATTCAAAATCCGAGACCGCGCGCAGGCCGCGAATGATCACGGAAGCCCCCACCTCGGCGGCGAACTGCACCAAGAGGCTGTCGAAGGCCACCACGGCGATGGTGGCGCGGCCCTCCGCCAGTTTCTCGGTTTCGGACTTGACCATCGCCACCCGCTCGGCGAGCGAGAACATCGGACCCTTGGACGCGTTGGTGGCGACCCCGATGACCAGGTGGTCCACCAGCTTGACGGCGCGCTTGATGATGTCGAGATGCCCCAACGTCACCGGATCGAAGGTACCCGGATAAAGACCGATGCGCTTTTTTTCGGTCATTCGCCGCCGCCGACATCGGCGATGCGTTCCACCGACACCACCTTCTCGCCCTCGTCCACCCGGAACACGGTGACGCCCTGGGCGGCGCGGCCCTGGATGGAGATGCCCGACACGGCGACACGGATGGTCTGGCCGCGGTCGGAGATCAGCATCAGGTCATCGCTTTCCTCCACCGGGAAGGAGGCGATCACGGCGCTGTTCTTCTTGCCCATGCCGATGGCGACAATGCCGGAGCCGCCGCGGCCGGTGACGCGATATTCGTAGGACGAGGTGCGCTTGCCGAAACCGGTCTGGGACATGGTGAGCACGAACTGCTCGCGCGCGCCCAGGACCGCATAGCGTTCCGGGGTGAGCGTCGCTTCCTCGACACCCTCTTCCACATCGTCTTCGATCTCGACCGGGGCTTCCGCCTCGCCGCTTTCGGCGCGGCGCGCCGCATTGGCCTGTTTCAGATAGGCACGCGCCTCCGCCGAGCTCGCGTCGGCATGATAGAGCAGCGACAGGCTGACCACCGCGTCGCCCCCCTCTTCCCCGAATCGGGCGAGCTTGATGCCGCGCACGCCGGTGGAATCGCGACCCTTGAAGACGCGCACATCGGCCACCGGGAAGCGGATCGCCTTGCCGCCCCGGGTGGTGAGCAGGAAGTCGTCGGCATCGGTGCAGGTCGCCACGCCCACGATGCCGTCGCCGGCGGCGAGCTTCATGGCGATCTTGCCGTTCTTGTTGACCTGGGCGAAGTCCGACAGCTGGTTGCGGCGCACGTCACCGGACCTAGTGGCGAACACGACATTCAGCTTGTCCCATTCGGCGTCATCTTCCGGCAACGCCAGGATGGTGGTGATGCGTTCGCCTTGCGCCAGCGGCAGCAGGTTGACCATCGCCTTGCCCTTGCCGGCGATGCGCGCTTCCGGCAGCCGCCAGACCTTGAGCTTGTAGGCCATGCCGGTGGAGGAGAAGAACAGCAGCCAGGCATGGGTGGAAGCCACGAACAGGCTGGTGACGAAATCCTCATCCCGTGTCGCCATGCCGGATCGGCCCTTGCCGCCGCGGCCCTGCACCCGGTATTCGGCCAAGGGCGTGCGCTTGATATAGCCGGCATGGGTGACGGTGACGGCGACTTCCTCGCGCTCGATCAGGGCCTCGTCTTCCAGCTCGATCTCGGCGTCGATCAGTTCGGTCTTGCGCGGGGTGGCGAATTCGTCGCGGATGGCGGCCAGTTCGTCCTTGATGATGGTGAGCACCCGGCCGCGCGACGACAGGATGTCGAGATAATCGGCGATCGCCAGGCCCAGCTTCTGGGCCTCGTCATTGATTTCGTCGCGGCCCAGCGCGGTCAGCCGCTGCAGCCGCAGGTCCAGGATCGCCTTGGCCTGTTCCTCGGACAATTTGATGGTGCCGTCGGCTTCCATGCGATGGCGCGGATCGGCGATCAAGGCCACCAGCGGCGCCACGTCTTTCGCCGGCCAGGCGCGCGCCATCAACTGCTCGCGTGCGGTGGCGGCGTCGGGCGCGGCGCGAATCAGCCGGATCACTTCGTCGATATTGGCGACGGCGACCGCCAGGCCGACCAGCACATGGCCGCGGTCGCGCGCCTTGCTGAGGTCGAACTTGGTGCGGCGGGTGACGACCTCCTCGCGGAAGTTGACGAATGCCCCCAGCAGATCCTTGAGGTTCATCTGCACCGGCCGGCCGTCATTGAGGGCCAGCATGTTGACGCCAAAGCTCATCTGCAGGTTGGAGAAGCGGTAAAGCTGGTTCAGCACCACTTCGGAGGAGGCATCGCGCTTGAGCTCGATGACCATTCGCATGCCGGTGCGGTCGCTTTCGTCGCGGATGTCGGACACGCCTTCTATCCGCTTGTCGCGCACCAGTTCGGCGATGCGCTCGATCAGCAGAGCCTTGTTCACCTGATAGGGCAGTTCGGTGACGATGATGGCTTCGCGGTCCTTGCGGATTTCCTCGACCGCGCAGCGCGCCCGCATCAGGATGGAGCCGCGGCCCCGCGCCAGCGCGGCGCGGGCATTCTGCTTGCCGATCAAGAGCGCGCCGGTGGGAAAATCCGGGCCCGGCACGATCTCGGTCAGCCGCTCCAGATTGATGGAGGGGTCTTCGATATAGGCCAGACAGGCTTCGATCACCTCGCCCAGATTGTGGGGCGGGATGTTGGTCGCCATGCCGACCGCGATGCCGGCCGAACCATTGACCAGCACATTGGGAAAGCGGGCGGGAAGAACCGTGGGCTCCCTCTCGCTGCCATCATAGTTGTCGCGGAACTCGACCGTGTCCTTGTCGATATCCTCGGTCAGGCTGTGGGCGACCTTGGCGCGCCGCGCCTCGGTGTAGCGCATGGCCGCCGGCGGATCGCCGTCCACCGAGCCGAAATTGCCCTGCCCGTCGATCAGGGGCAGGCGCATGGAGAAATCCTGCGCCATGCGCACCAGCGCGTCATAGATCGAGGCGTCGCCGTGCGGGTGATACTTGCCCATCACGTCACCCACGATCAGGGCCGACTTGCGATAGGGCTTGTTCCAGTCGCGGCCGTTTTCATGCATCGAATAAAGGATGCGGCGATGCACCGGCTTCAGGCCGTCGCGCGCATCGGGCAGCGCGCGCTGCACGATCACGCTCATGGCGTAATCGAGATAGGAGCGTTTCAGCTCGTCTTCGACCGCGATGGACTGGGCTGGATTGCCGCTTTCCGGTGGGGTCAGCGTGTCGGAATTATCGCTCAAAAATCAGGCCTCGAAGGCGCCTCGGACGGGCGGGAAAATCAGGCGCGATTCCTAGCATTTTGCGTCCGCGGAAACCAGCAAATTAGCCCCAGATAAAAGCCTGTTTTTCCTGACTAATTTGACCGTTTGGCCAGGGCGGAAAATTCGGCGCGGACACGGGCCATGTCATAGGCGTAGATGAGCCTTTCGTGAGCCTCGTCCTTGTAGCCGAAAGTGATGCCGATCAGCCGGCCAGAGCCATCCACAACCGGTCCGCCGGAGAAACCGGGCCCGGCATTGCCGGCGAAGGTGAAATAGGCCGGCGCGGTACAGCCCGCGCATTGTTGGATCCTGCGGACCACGCCATGGGCGACGCGCAACTCGCCATCCGTGCCCTGGCCATAGGCGATCACGTCTTGCCCCCTGGCGACGGGCGCGGTTTGCGGCTCCGCGCTTCGCGGGGTGCGGAAAAACAGCAGGTCATAGTCCTGCCGCACACCGATTACGCTTTTGGGGTCCAGCAGATTGGCATTGTGCGCATTGGTGACGGCGACATGTGGCGCGATCACCACCGCCGCGCCATCGGCGGTGTCGATCCCCAGATGGACGCGCGCGTGCAGCGGCAGATAGGCCGCGGCGATATCAGGTTGCGCGATGGCGGTGGCCGGCGCCCCCGAAGAAGTGGCGCAGCCCGCGGTCAGCAGCGAAAGGAAAAGACCGGCGAAACTAGAACGGAATCTCGTCATCCATCTCGTCGCGCTGGAAACTGGCCGGGGCCTCGCTGGCGCCGGCGCGTGCGCCAAAGCCGCCGCCGCCACCACCACCCTCGCCGCCGCCGCTGCGGCCGTCCAGCATGGTCAGTTCGCCGCGGAAATTCTGCAGCACCACCTCGGTGGAGTATTTCTCCGCCCCGTCCTTGTCGGTCCATTTGCGGGTCTGCAGCTGGCCCTCGACATAGACCTTGGAGCCCTTGCGCAGATATTTCTCCGCCACATCAGCCAGGTTCTTGTTGAAGATCACCACCCGGTGCCACTCGGTCTTTTCCTTGCGCTCGCCGCTGGCCTTGTCGCGCCAGCTCTCGCTGGTGGCGAGGGAAAGATTGACGATGGGATCGCCGGACGTGGTGCGGCGCACCTCCGGGTCCTTGCCCAGATTGCCGACCAAAATCACCTTGTTGACGCTACCGGCCATGACCTTCTCCATTGAACTGGCGCGACGTTAGACGACAGCCGCCCATTTGCGCCATGGGACGCGGCCCTGTTATCCACCCATAACATTGTTCTTATTTTGTTCCAATAGCCTTGGGCCGCCTTTTCCCCGATAAGCGGGGCAGCAGGTAGAGGCATATGCCCTTCAATTCCTATCCCTATTTCGTGTTTCTGGCGGCCGCCGTCCTGGGCTTCCGGCTGCTGGAAAAACACGCCCTGACGGGACGGCGGGTGTTCCTGCTGCTGGCGTCCTACGCCTTCTATGCCTGGTGGCGGGCGGACTTCCTGCTGCTGCTGTGCGGCTCGACCCTGGTGAACTACGCGCTTGGCCGGGAGATCGAACAGCGCCGCAGCCACCAGAGGGACCGCCGGGCGATTCTGATCGCCGGCCTGGTGTTCAACCTCGGCCTGATCGCCACCTTCAAGTACGACACCCTGTTCATGGGCACCGCCGACCAGCTTCTGGGCCTGGGCCTGCCCATCCCCCGTTTCTTCCTGCCGCTGGCGATCAGCTTCTTCACCTTCGAGCAGATCAGCTATCTGGTGGATGCGGATGCGGGCAAGACGCACGGCTACACCCTGCTCGACTATGCCCTGTTCGTGGCCTATTTCCCCCATCTGATCGCGGGCCCGATCGTGCGCCACAACGATTTGATCCCGCAATTCCGCCAACAGCGCGGACGCAATGACGATCTGGCCACCGGCATCACGCTTTTCACCATCGGGCTCGCCAAGAAGACTTTGATCGCCGACAATCTCGCCCCCTTTGCCGACGCCATCTTCAACGCGGCCGGCCGAGGGCTCCATCTGGGACCGACCGACGCCTGGCTGGGCACGCTTTTCTTCGCCTTCCAGATCTATTTCGATTTTTCCGCCTATTCCGACATGGCCCTGGGCTCGTCGGTGATGCTGGGCATCCGCCTGCCGGTGAATTTCCATTCGCCCTACAAGGCGGCCAGCATCATCGAATTCTGGCGGCGCTGGCACATTTCGCTGTCGGCATTCCTGCGCGACTATCTCTACATCCCGCTGGGCGGCAACCGGCACGGACGCGCACGGCGCTATCTCAATCTCTTCATCGCCATGCTTCTGGGCGGGTTGTGGCACGGCGCCAACTGGACCTTCATGCTGTGGGGCGGCCTGCATGGCCTCTATCTCAGTATCAATCATGCCTTCCGGCGCGCCACAAAGGACATCACGCCTGCACCCGCCTTGCGCCTGCCGCTGCATGTCGCCTCGGTGGCCCTGACCTTCGCGGCCACGACACTAGCCTGGATCGTCTTCCGCGCGCCCGATCTCGCCTCGGCGCGCAATGTGGCGGGCGGGCTGATCGGCGGCGGCCATAGCGCGATTGTGAGCTTCTCGCCGCTGGCGGCGGGGACGCTGCTGCTTCTGTCCGTCATCGTCTGGTTCATGCCCAACAGCATGGAGTTGATGTGGAAACACCGGCCGGCCCTGCCCTCGCCTTATTCCGACCAGCCGGTCGAACCGGCGCGGCGGCTGTCCTGGAATCCGACGCCGCTGAACGCCGCGGCCTATGGCCTGGTCTGCATCCTCGCGGTGCTGGCGCTCTCCAATCTCAAACCCTTCATCTACTTCCAGTTCTGATGGCCAAATTCTAATGGAGAGAACCCGCTACGCCTTCTGGTTTCTGGGCACGGTGATGCTGGCTATTGCGGGCCTCGCCGCCTTCAACGCCCTGGCCGGCGCCTATGTCCTGGGCCATCCCTCCGGCGGCAGTGTCGAGACTCTTTCGGGCTTTGAGCGCGCCTTGAAGCCGGTTTGGCTGGAACAGATCCAGCCCGAACTGGTCTTTGTCGGCTCCAGCCGGGTGCGCGACGGTTTCGATCCAACCCTGATCGATCCCGCATTCAACATCCGCAGCTTCAATTACGGCGCCTCCAGCATGACGCCCTATGAAGCGCGCCGCTTCGTTCAGGACGCGCTGGCGCAGCCTTCGGTGAACCAGATCGTGGTGGCGCTGGACGCCTTCACCGGCGATGGCGGCCCCGGCGAGGCGCTGCCCAGTTTCGACGAAACCCGCCTGGCCGTGACGCCCGACGGCGCGCCCACCCCGCGCCGCGGCCTGTGGCTGTTCACCACCCGCTATCTCAGCGGTGGCGCGCTGGGCATGAACGCGCTGAGCGCCTGGTCACTGCTGCAGCTCAGGAATGGACAGATCGCCGCCGACCGTCCCGACATCTTCGGGGCTTACGCCCATATGAACGCGGCGGTGCTGCAGCGCGACCTCAACTATCGCCGGGCGCGGGCCATGCGCATGGGCGAGGGCGCGGCCCAGGAATTCTCCACCATGCTGGCGGCCGCCTGCGGCTCCCGGGCGCGCCTCATCCTGTTCTTCCCGCCCGACAATATGGCGATCGTGCAACGCTACCGCCAAAGCGATTCGGCGGGGCTCGATGCCTTCAAGCGGACGGTGCGCGACGCGGTCGCCCGGCACAATGGGACTTGCACCAACAAGGCCGCGCTGTTCGACTTCATGGCGCCGAATGCACTCACCACCGAGGCGCTGAAGAATGGCCTCAGCCCGGATTATGTGGATCTGGTGCATTTCCGCCCGCCGGCCGGCCTGTGGCTGCTCAGGCAGATGGGCGTGAGCAGACGTTAGCTGGTGGTGGCGGTCGAGACGGAGGTCGGGCAGTTGGCGGCGCTGCAGCTCGAATTGCCGCTGCTTGTGGCGGCGATCACGATGCCCGCCACGACGGCGGCGGTAACCCCGCCAATCAACAGCAAGTTGGAGCCATGGTGCTGGGCCTGCTGCACGCCCGCCGGCTTGCCGGGCGCCAAAGGGGCGTCCGCGCCGGCCGCCAGGGCCTGGGAACCCGCCATTGCCGCCGCGGCCGCAAGACCCACGACCGCCATCCTGAAATTCGTCATTGCATTCCCCTGTAACAATCCCGCCTGAGCGGCGGTGTAAAAGCCTGTTCCACTTGGCCAATCACCCGGCCCCTGGTTATCGGTTATTAGGGCGCAACCCGGCCCCTTTGCAAATGAACAATGTCAATGGACAGACGAACCGTTCTCTTTTTGTTTCACCAGCCCCGCGAAAAGGTTATGAACGGCCATGGACCTTCTGACCGAGATTCTGGCGCCCGCCCGCGCCACCGCCATCCTGGATGCCGGCGCCAATCCCATAGACGGCGATCCGCCCTACAAGGCGATGCTGGCGGCCGGACTGTGCGAGGTTACCGGCCTGGAGCCGCAAGCCGAAGCTCTGGCGCGGCTGGAGAAATCAAAGGGGCCACACGAGCGCTATCTCCCTTATGCCCTGGGCGACGGCAGCGCCCGCACCCTGCATATCTGCGAACTGGAGGGCATGACCAGCCTTCTGGTTCCAGACCCCGCCCATCTGGCGCTTTTCAATTTGTTTCCTATATGGGGAACAGTGAAAAGCCAGATCCCGGTCACCACCCGAAAACTGGACGACATCGCCGAGATCGCGCATCTGGATTTCCTCAAAATGGATATCCAGGGCGCGGAGCGCGAGGCGCTGGCGCATGGCCGCGCCAAGCTGAAAGATGCGGTGGTGATCCAGACTGAAGTTTCCTTTGTTCCGCTCTATCAGGGCCAGCCGGTGTTTGGCGAAATGGACCTGGACTTGCGGGAGCTGGGGTTCCTGCCCCACTGCGTCACCGGCACCAAGATCTGGCCGATCTCGCCCATGGTGGTGGGCGATCTGCCCAATCGCGGCATCCGCCAGCTGCTGGAAACCGACATGGTCTATGTCCGGGATTTCAGCCGCCCTCAGAACATGAGCGCGGAACAATGGAAGCATCTCGCCCTGATCGCGCATCATTGCTACGGCTCCTATGACCTGGCCCTGAAAGCCATTGTCACCCTGATCGGGATGGGGGCCGTGCCGGAAAGCGCCAACAAGCGCTATCTCGCCTCCTTGCGGAAACCCAATTGATGCTGAAGAACATTTCCATTCGCGGCGCGCGCGAGCACAATCTCAAGAATGTCGATGTGGAAATCCCGCGCGACACGCTGACGGTGCTGACCGGCCTGTCGGGTTCGGGCAAATCCAGCCTGGCCTTCGACACCATCTATGCCGAGGGCCAGCGCCGTTATGTGGAATCGCTGTCGGCCTATGCCCGCCAGTTCCTGGAACTGATGCAGAAGCCGGACGTGGATCATATCGAGGGCCTGTCGCCGGCCATCTCGATCGAACAGAAAACCACGTCCCGGAATCCGCGCTCCACCGTGGGCACGGTGACGGAAATCTACGACTATCTGCGCCTGTTGTTCGCGCGCGTGGGCGTGCCCTATTCGCCCGCCACCGGCCTTCCGATCGAAAGCCAGACGGTGAGCCAGATGGCCGACCGCATCCTGGCGCTGCCGGACGGCACGCGGCTCTATCTGCTCGCCCCCATCGTGCGCGGCCGCAAGGGCGAATACAGAAAGGAACTGGCCGAGCTGCGGAAGAAGGGCTTCCAGCGCGCCAAGGTGGACGGCAAGTTCTACGACATCGGCGCCACGCCGGCGCTGGACAAGAAACTCAAGCACGACATCTCCATCGTGGTGGACAGGATCGTGGTCAAGCCGGACATCGGCAACCGCCTGCCCGATTCCATCGAAACCGCGCTGAACCTGGCCGATGGCCTGTTGGTGGTGGAGTTCGCCGACGAAAAGGAAAAGGACGGCAGCGCGCGCCAGATGCTGCTGTCGTCCAAATTCGCCTGCCCGGTTTCCGGCTTCACCATTCCCGAAATCGAGCCCAGGCTGTTCTCCTTCAACAACCCGCATGGCGCCTGCCCGACCTGCGACGGGCTGGGGGTGCAGAATTATTTCGACGCGGCGCTGGTGGTGCCCGACGAAAGCCTGACCCTCAAGAAAGGCGCCGTCGCGCCCTGGGCCAAGTCGTCATCGCCCTATTATCTGCAGACGCTGGAGGCGCTGGCGCGGCACTATAAATTCTCCATGAACGACGCCTGGGAAGACCTGCCCAAAAAGGCCCGGGACGTGATCCTGCACGGCTCCGGCGAGGAGGTGATCAAGTTCACCTATGACGATGGCATGCGCCGCTACGAGACAAAAAAGGAATTCGAGGGCGTCATCCCCAATATGGAGCGCCGCATCAAGGAAACCGACAGCGCCTGGGTGCAGGAAGACCTGCAGAAATTCCAGGCCGAGGCGCCCTGCGAGGTGTGCAACGGCTATCGCTTGAAGCCGGAAACGCTGGCGGTCAAGATCGGCGGCCTTCACATCGGCCAGGTCTGCGAACAATCCATCCGCGACGCCGATGTCTGGTTCCGCGACGTCGACAAGAAGCTCAACAAGCAGCAACAGGAAATCGCCGTCCGCATCCTCAAGGAGATTCGCGCCCGGCTGAAATTCCTCAACAATGTGGGGCTCGACTATCTCACCCTGGCGCGCGCTTCCGGCACCCTGTCGGGGGGGGAAAGCCAGCGCATCCGGCTGGCCTCGCAGATCGGCTCCGGCCTCACCGGCGTGCTTTATGTGCTGGACGAACCTTCGATCGGCCTGCATCAGCGCGACAATGCCAAGCTGCTCGAGAGCCTCAAGGGCCTGCGCGACATGGGCAACACCGTGCTGGTGGTGGAGCATGACGAAGACGCCATCCGCACCGCCGATCATGTGATCGACATGGGGCCGGGCGCCGGCGCCCATGGCGGCCACATTATTGCCGAAGGCACGCCGTCCCAGATCATCGCCAACAAGAAAAGCCTGACCGGCAAGTATCTCAGCGGCGCGGAGTTCATTCCCATCCCGGCGGCGCGCCGCAAGGCCATCCACAATCGCTGGCTGAAGGTGGTGGGCGCGCGCGGCAACAATCTCAAGAATGTGACCGCCCAGATTCCCCTGGGCACGCTGACCTGCATCACCGGCGTCTCCGGCGGCGGCAAGTCCACCCTCACCATCGAGACGCTCTACAAGGCGGCGGCGCGCAAGCTCGCCCAGGCGCGCGAACATCCCGCCCCCCATGACCGCATCGAGGGCCTGGAATTCCTCGACAAGGTGATCGACATCGACCAGAGCCCGATCGGCCGCACCCCGCGCTCCAATCCGGCCACCTATACCGGCGCCTTCACCCCCATCCGCGACTGGTTCGCCGAACTGCCCGAGGCCAAGGCGCGCGGCTATCAGCCGGGCCGCTTCAGCTTCAACGTCAAGGGTGGACGCTGCGAAGCCTGCCAGGGTGACGGCGTGATCCAGATCGAGATGCACTTCCTGCCCGACGTCTATGTCCAGTGCGATGTCTGCAACGGCAAGCGCTACAACCGCGAGACACTGGAAGTGAAATTCCGCGACTATTCCATCTCCGACGTGCTGGAGATGACGGTGGAAGCCGGCGCCGAGCTGTTCAAGGCGGTGCCTTCCATTTCCGAAAAGCTGGAAACACTCAAGCGCGTAGGCTTGGGGTATATCTCCATCGGCCAGCAGGCCACCACGCTCTCAGGCGGCGAGGCCCAGCGCGTCAAGCTCAGCAAGGAATTGTCGCGCCGCGCCACCGGCCGCACGCTTTACATCCTGGACGAACCCACCACCGGCCTGCATTTCCACGACGTGAAGAAACTGCTGGAAGTGCTGCAGGAGCTGGTGGACCAGGGCAACACGGTGGTGGTGATCGAGCACAATCTGGAAGTGATCAAGACCGCGGACTGGATCGTGGACCTGGGCCCGGAAGGCGGCGATGGCGGCGGCGAGATCGTGGCCAGCGGCACGCCGGAAGAGGTGGCGAAGAGCCCGCGCTCCTATACCGGCCAGTATCTGAAAGCCCTGCTCAAGAACGCGCCCGCGCCCAAGAGGCTCAAGGCGGCGGAATAAGCTCAAGTCAGCGCCGTATCTCCACCAGGCTTTCGCCGGCCTCTAGCGCGGCGACGATTTCCGGCATCAATGGCAGCAGCCACTGTATAAGCGGCTCCCTGGCCGTATTGCCGATGCGCAGCCAAACTACCGCAGCCTGAGCCGACCCGCGGCGGTGCAGGCATGCAAAATCACCGTCCTTGGTGATGATGGCGGCGCGCTCCCTTGCGGCGCGCTCCCGGATCGCCTTGTCGGACGCCGTGAGCAGCCCGATATCCGCGACATGGGCGGTGGCAAACCCGGCGGCCGTCAGAGCGCGCGCCAACGCCGGCGGCAACTGCGCATCCACGATAAATCGCATCCTCAGGCGGCCTTGATGACGCGATGATCCAGAGCCTGTGCGGCATATTCCAATGCCGCTTCGATATCTTCGGTTTCCAGATAGGGATAGTCGGCCAGAATCTGCGAACGGTCGTTTCCGGCGGCCAGCAGATCCAGAATATCGCCAACACGTATCCGCATACCACGAATACAAGGGCGGCCACCGCAGATTTCCGCGGCCACCGTTATGCGGGAGAGCAGCGTCCTGGCCCCCCTGCCGCCTTGGGACGGCACTTCGAGATCAGTCTTCAGGACATTCAGGCGGAGGAGCTTGTTCGGGGACTTGCCATACCGTGCGAACATTTCCTGCAACGCCGCATGGAGTTCGCGATAGAGGGTCGTATCGGAAGCGACCTCCTCGAACCATTGCGACAAAACCCGTTCCGTCAGCCTGCCGTCGCTACTGTCGCGCGTGTCGAGATAGCGCTTGGCCGTATTGCTTTCATAGCCGACAAATTTGGACGGCCCGAAGACCCAACGTTTCCCGCTGCGGCCGGCATACCAGGCGCGCCCATAGGACATGATGTCGGCAAGCTCCCGGTTGCCCGCCAATTCCTTTTCAAAGGCCAGCACATTCTTGCGGGCATGTTCGGCTGACGTAACCAGTTCTCGTGTCATACCGTCTCCATTGACTTACATCATTTAATACGGTATTAAACGATGTAAGTCAATGGAGACGGTATCCGCGCCCAAGAGGCTCAAGGCGGCGGAATAAGCCTGTCCGCGATCTGATCCCAGGTCGGCGTAATAACCGATCAGGCGGCGCAGCCGGTCCATCTGGGCGCGCGTGAACCGCTCGCGGCCGCGGCCGGAAATACCCTTGTTGTAACGAAAGATGGCGCGCTCCTCCCAGACCTCGTCCAGCGCCGCCTGGCACTGTTGGCGCGAGCGCGGCAGGCGGGAATGGGCCAGCAGCTTTTCCAGATCAGCCGCCGGATCGGCGCGGAATTCGTCGTAATCCAGGAACAGCACGCGCGCATCCGTCCTCGCATAGTCCAGCCAGGTCGAGAAAAAGCTCACA
Source organism: Rhizomicrobium sp. (assembly GCA_036267165.1). GTDB lineage: Bacteria > Pseudomonadota > Alphaproteobacteria > Micropepsales > Micropepsaceae > Rhizomicrobium. The sequence goes on from DATAWO010000135.1 coordinate 15,710, forward strand.
TACCAGGGCACCATCATCTCGATGATGAAGTCGCCCTTGCGCTCGGCGCTGAAGCCGGGATAGCCGCCGGGCACCCGGATGTTGAGCCACTTGTCGGGGCGAAGCGGCTGATCCTCCAGCTCGTCCAGGTAAGACGCCAGCATGTCCGGCAAGGCGCGGATCATCACCACCGGCCTCAGATCCAGCGCCTCGATGAAATGCCTGTTCGCGGCCAGCGCCTGCATATGGACGTGGGTGACCAGGGGACGGGCCGGAATGGCCTTGGTGTAATAGAGAAGGAATGTCGGCAGATAGAAGGTGGCGTCCCGGCCGCCCTGCGCCTGCACGGTGCGCACCAGTTGGCCGCCGAGCGCAGATATGGCGGCGGAGCGCAGATAGGTGCCTGCCGCCTTGGGCGGAAAAGCCAGCACCACACAGGGCCGGGCCTGTCCCAGTTCGCTCAGATATCTGGCGATGTCCGCGTCAAAAATGCCGTCTCCCGCCAACGGCGTGAAAACAGCATCCGCCGTTTCGGGCTCGAATGGAGTCGGCATCAAGGGAAAGGCCGGCGAATATCGACGCATGGATCTGCGCCTGCCGCAAAATCTTTTCCTAGTTACGCCTGCGTAACCGCCGAGGATATATCCCCGAAAAGCCCGCACAAACACTGCCGTGCAGGGGCAACATGAATCGGAATTAAAGCGTCAGACGGCGATGTCCAGCGCCGCCTCTTCCTTGAGGGCGCGCCAGGCCGAGACGCTGGCGCCGGCGAACAGGCCCACGATCAGGGGCGAGATCAGGAAGCCCAGCCCGCTGATCAGGGGCAGGACGTTGCGCGCCTGGGCGATGGCCTGCCGCATCCGCTCCGAATCGTCGCCGGTCAGCGTGGGGCCGCGGCTGGTCAGCACCATCTCAAGCCCGTTGAACAACAGGAGGATGGGCGCGAAAATCGCCACCAGCACCGCCAGCAGCCGCCAGAAATTCCCGGCCGACAGCATCCAGGTGCGGCGCAGGACAGGGGTGTTTTCCGCCACCACCACCGCCGGCAACAGCGCGAAGAAGCGCGGCATGGCCAGGGCGATGACACCATAAAGGGCAAGGCCCATCTGCACCGGACCCGGCTGCATGCCGGCGGCCTTCAACGCGGCGGCGCCCAGGACAAGGACCGGCACCATCAGCATCAGGCACACGCCGATGAAGGCGATAAAGGCGCGGAACATGCGCCATTCCAGATTGCCGAAAGCAAAGTGCGCCACCGCCGGCGCTCCGCGCGCGCCCAGCACCATCTGCACCACCGCGACATACATGATCGCCTGCAGGAGCAACGCGGCAACCAGGTAACACAGCATCATCAGCAGGCTGGGCGCGAGCGCGGCGGCATTGTTGCTGATCAGCGCGTCGCTGAAGTCGGTGTAATAGCGTTGAAAGGAGAAAAAGCCCATCACGGTCGCCAGCACCATCGGCACCCAGATCAGGCCAATGATGCCGCCCAGATGGGTGGCGGTGAAGACATAGGCATCGCGTATGGTCGCGATGACCGGAATGCGCCGCATCAGGCTCCGCCGCTTTCAGAACTCATCAAAGGGACGCAGATCGTCGAACACCGGCGCCTGGGGGGCGGTGGCGTCACGCCACAGACCGATCGCCCATGCCGTGACGGCGGCCGCGACCGGCAGTTTGGCGAGTTCGGCCAATGGCTCGGTCACAAATGCCAGACGGCGGCGCGGCACGAACATCGCCACGCCCACGGCGGCGGCGGCCAGAAGACCTGCGCCCAGGGCCAGCCTGACGTAATTGGTTCCCTTGCTGTCTTCAGCCATCTCTTTTGTCCTTTCCTGGACAGTATATAGGCGGCGGCGCGTTTGCCGTCATCAGGTCTGGGACCATGTTGTTCAAGCTTTTGCCCGTATCGCCCGGGAAGAGAAAGGCACCTGTTGCCGCATCTCTTTCTGACACAAAACAGTTAAAGAGCGCCCAACCCAAGGCGGACCGGCCTGATGCCAAAAAGCCCGCCATCGGCTGATGACGGGCTTTCGATTTCCTTTGTGGAACCGTTCTCTCGCGAACCAGCCTTAAGGCGTGGTGGCCGAAGTGCTTGCGGTCGGGAAGGTATTGGCCGCGCCGCTATTGTTGTTGTTGCTCTGGTTTGAAACCGTGATCGCAACCGCGGTAATGATGGCAGCGGCGCCGAGACCGATGATCAGCGTACCGGTGCCAATCTCAAGCTGTGCCTTGTTGACGCCAGCGGGCTTGCCCGGCGCCAGAGACATGTCGGCGGCGAAAGCCGAAGACGCAACCATCGTCGCTACCGTGACCACGGCAACAACACTTTTCAAACCGTACATAGGCTTTCCCCCGTTATCTGATGGCGGATACTTGTCTAAAGCCAACGGCCAAGTCAACCGGCCTTTCCGGATTCCTTTTTGACTGTTGCCAAAAGGCTTTACCGCATCGCCACAGACAATTTTTCCTGCCTGTAATGATGCCTGGGACCACCCCAAAAGCCGTCGTCCGCGATGATGGACAAGAACGCAAAAATACCCAAAAACAAGGGATTCTCAGCGCACCGCGAGACTGGCTTGCTGCAAGTGCGAAACGCCTGCTCCTGCCACCGAAAATCTCCGCACCGGTTCCGGTTTGCGCCCCTTCAGCGACCTGCTAAAGCCTCGGGCCATGATAAAGCTTCACGTCATCGGCGGCGGGTTGGCCGGATCGGAGGCCGCCTGGCAGGCGGCAGAATCAGGCATCGCCGTGGTGCTGCATGAAATGCGGCCCGTCATGGGCACCCCCGCCCACCAGACCGGCGCCCTGGCCGAGCTGGTCTGCTCCAATTCCTTCCGTTCCGACGATGCGGCCAACAATGCCGTCGGCCTGTTGCACGAAGAGATGCGCCGCTCGGGCTCGCTGGTGATGCGCACGGCCGACGCCCACAAGCTGCCGGCGGGCGGCGCGCTGGCGGTGGACCGGCATGGCTTTTCCGCCGCCATCACCGCCGCCCTGGAACAGCATCCGGGCATCACCATCGCGCGCGAGGAAGTCCCCATCCTGCCGCCGGCCGATTGGGGCCACGCCATCATCGCCAGCGGTCCCCTGACCTCGGCGCGCCTGGGCGCGGCGATCGCGGAGGCGACAGGCACCGAACACCTGGCCTTCTTCGACGCCATCGCTCCCATTGTGCATCGCGAGTCGATCAACTTCGACATCGCCTGGTTCCAGTCGCGCTATGACAAGCAGGGGCCGGGTGGCGGCGTGGCCGATTACGTCAACCTGCCGCTGGATGAAGCCCACTACAAAGCCTTTGTCACCGCTTTGCTGGAAGGCGAGAAGACCGACTTCAAGGAATGGGAAAAATCCACGCCCTATTTCGAAGCCTGCCTGCCTGTCGAGGTGATGGCGGCGCGCGGTCTGGACACCCTGCGCTTCGGGCCGATGAAGCCGGTGGGACTTCAGGATCCGCGCAGCCAGGCGCGGCCCCATGCGGTCGTGCAGCTGCGCCAGGACAATGCCCTGGGCACATTGTGGAACATGGTGGGATTCCAGACCAAATTGAAACATGCCGAACAGGTGCGCGTCTTGCGCACCATACCGGGGCTTGAGAATGCGCAGTTCGCGCGGCTGGGCGGCCTGCACCGCAACACCTTCATCAACTCGCCGCGCCTGCTGGATGGCCAGCTCCGGCTGAAATCCCGGCCGCAACTGCGCTTCGCCGGCCAGATGACCGGCGTGGAAGGCTATGTCGAAAGCGCGGCCATCGGGCTTCTGGCGGGCCGGTTCGCGGCGGCGGAAATGGCGGGACATGCGGAAAACCCGCCCCCGCCAACCACCGCCCTGGGCGCGCTTCTGTCCCACATTACCGGCGGTGCGGAAGCGAGCCATTTCCAGCCGATGAACGTGAATTTCGGATTGTTCCCGCCCCTGCAGGCTTCCGGCAAAAATCGCGGCAAGGACCGAAAACAGCTGCTCAGCGCCCGCGCGCTTGCCGATCTGGCCGGCTGGCTGGGCGGCGGCGCACAGCAATCGGCGGCTGAATAGCTTTCATTTGTCGCGCAATTTTTCCGGAAAATCGCGACGATTTTCCGGATTGCGCTCCGCGAAACCGGCTAACATTCCGCACGTTGTCAAATAGTCATCCCGCGGAATGGACCATGGATATTCCCCTCGAACTTTCCTTCCACAATATCGAAGCCTCCGAAGCGCTGAAGACCGCGGTCAAGGAACATGTCGGCAGGCTGGAGCAGCTGCATGATCATATCATCGGCTGCCGGGTGGTGATTGAACTGCCGCACAAAACCCAGAAAGCGCGCGGCAACCAGCCCGACGTGCATATCGTGGTCCGGGTGCCGGGCAAGGAAATCGTGGTCAGCAAGGAGCTGGCGCATGAGGGCCACAAGAAGAACGCCACCGACGCCTATGCCGTGCTGGACAATGCCTTTGCCGTTGCCGCCAGCAGGCTCAAGGACTATCGCCGCATCCTGCACGGTGATGTGAAATACAAGAGCGGCCCCGGAGCGCAATCGAGCAAAGCATAGACCTTGAGCAAGACACGTTGACGGCCGTGCGGGGATTTGCGCGACCGTCAAGGCAAGCCGCGCGGCGTCCAACGAGCCGCTCTCAAAGTCTTCGGCGCATCGCCGCACTGAGCAGCGCCATCTGTCTGCGGTGGATGGGCACGTCACGGCCCAGCTTGCGCAGGTAAACCGGCACCAGCGCCGCCGGCAGCACGGCCGCAAGCGCCGCGCCCGGCCGGGGCGCTGCGCGCGCCGCCAGAAAGTGATCGCGCGCCTTCAAGGCGGTTTGACGGGCGGCGGCGGCCAGCCGCTGGTCGCCTTTCTCCAGATGGAAGAATTCTTCCGGCGTGACATGCAGCGCCGCCAGCAGGTCCAGCGGCAGATAGAGCTTGTGGCGGTTGTTGTGGAAGGGCAGCGAGCGCACCAGCCCGGCGAGGCCATAGGCCAACGCCGCTTCGCGCGTCAGCTCGGGTTTGCCACCCAGAATCCGGGCCGCCAGCCGCATTACCGCGCCGCTCGTCTGGTCCAGATGGTTTTCCAGCGCGGCAAAATCGGCAAAGCGGTCGGCGGAGGAATCGAACCCGCGCGCCGCAATCAGCGCTTCCAGATCGCCAAGCGCGACGGCCTTTTCGGCGAACAGACCCGCCAATCCCCGCGCCACGTCATGATTGCGCGCAGCGCCCCTGCTCGCCCCTTCCGCGGTCTCGCGCCACCATTCCAGCCGGATGGCGCCCAGCATGGGCTCGCGCACGGTTTCGGCCACCCGCGCGATTTCCGCATTGAAGGCATAGAGCGCCAACAGCAACGGGCGCAGTGGCGCGGGCGCGAACAGGGCGCTGAAATAGCGGTCGGGATCGGCGGCGCGCACCGATGCGGCAAGGCGGTTGGCGAGGGCCAGGTCCATCTAAAAAGAAACCGCCGGCTTGCGCCGGCGGTTCCGGAATATAGTCAGCTTATGCATCCCACCATTGCTGCCGCCGCTCGCCCGTGCTCGCGGCTCTCAGTACAAGTGGCCGGCCGCCACCATGCTGAACAGCATGGGCAGCGACAGCAGCGTGTTGATGCGCGAGAAGATCATCGCCGTCTTGCCCGCGGCCGCCTTCTGGTCGGCCGGCAGGTCGGGATACTTGCCGCCGATGTTCAGCACCTTCTGCTGGTTGGGCCAGATCACAAACCAGACATTGAACCACATGATGGCGCCCAGCCACATGCCGATGCCGATGGCGAGGTATTTCGGCACCATCGGCCAGCCCGCGGCGCCTTCGCTGAAGTCCAGCGTATAGGCTTCCAGCAGATAGTGATTGCGCAGCGCCAGCACGATGCCGAAGACGATGGTGCCCATCGCGCCCCAACGGAACCAAAACAAAGCGGACGGCGCGATATAGCCGGTGACGCCGCCTTTCAGTTCCGCCGGCACCTTGGGCATGGTGGGGATCTGCACAAAGTTGAAATACCAGAGCAGGCCGATCCACATCACGCCGCAAATAATGTGCAGCCAGCGCAGCACGAACAGCTCGAAGGCCGGTCCGTCAAAGCCCTGGGTGGCGCAATAGACGCCGACCAGCAGGATGGCGAGCACAAAGCTCGCAATCACCACATTGCGAAGATTGCCGAAAAAAGCGGCCATGTTTCCCCTCCCCGTAAGATTCGAGGCGGGAACTTTAGCCCAGACGCCACGCCTTGTCGCCCGGCTTGGTCCCGGACACCCCCAGGCAGACAGGGGATATCAGATGGTCAGCTTGCGGGGCCGGGCGGCGTTCAGCCAGGTGATCACGATCAGCCGGGTCACCATCACCGCGGTGAAGAAGGAGGTGATGATGCCCACGGCAAGGGTCACGGCAAAGCCTTTGATCGGACCGGTGCCCAGCTCGAACAGGATCAGCGACGCGATCAGATGGGTCATGTTGGCGTCGATGATGGTGGCCATGGCGCGGCGGAAACCGGTATCGATGGAGGCCAGAATTCCGCGGCCATTGCGCTGTTCTTCGCGGATGCGTTCAAAGATCAGCACATTGGCGTCCACCGCCATGCCCATGGTGAGCACGATGCCGGCGATGCCCGGCAAGGTCAGCGTGGCGCCGAAGGCGGTCAGCGCCGCCAGCAGGAGAACCACATTCAGGGTCAGCGCCAGATCGGCGAACAGGCCGAACATGCCGTAACGCAGGACCATGAACAGCGCCACCAGGCCGAGGCCGGTGAAGGTGGCATAGCGGCCGGCCTTGATCGAATCCGCGCCCAGCGCCGCACCCACGGTGCGTTCCTCGATGATCTGCAGCGGCGCGGGCAGCGCGCCGGCGCGCAGCAGCACCGCCAGGTCGTTGGCTTCCTCGGCGGTGCCTGAGCCGGTGATTTGGCCCGATCCGCCCAGGATCGGCGTTTGGATAACGGGCGCGGAGATCACCTGCTTGTCCAGCACGATGGCGAAGCGGTGCCCGACATGCTGGGTGGAGACATCCGCGAACTGCTTGGCGCCGACGCTGTCCAGGCGGAAATCCACGACCGGCAGGCCGGTCTGGGAATCGAAACCCTGGCTCGCATCCGTCAGCCGGTCGCCAGATACCAGCACACGGCGCTCCACCACGATGGGCGGCAGATTCTGGTTCTTGTCCTTGCCCTGCTGCGGCAGGATCTCGTCGCCGATCGGCGCCACCCGGGCATAGGGATTGGCCTGTTCGTCCACCAGCTGGAAGCTCATCTTGGCGGTCTTGCCCAGGATGGCCTTGAGCTGGGTAGGGTCCTGCAGGCCCGGCACCTGCACCAGGATGCGGTCGTCGCCGGCGCGGGTGATATCCGGCTCGCGGGTGCCCAAGGCGTCGATACGGCGGCGCACCACCTCGATCGACTGGTCCATCACCTGCTGGCGGGTCAGCGTCTTGTAGGCGTCGGTCGCCTGCAGGGTGAAGACACCGCCGCCCGGCTCGGTCATCTGATATTCCTTGCCGCCCACCGACAGGACGGAACCGCCCATGTTGGGGTTGAGGCCCTGCAGCAGGGTGCGCGTCTCATCCAGCCGGGAGGCATCGGTGATCCGCACAGACACGGTATCGCCATGGGAATTGAGGTCGGTGGCCTGAATGTGCGCCTTGCGCAGCGCGGCGCGGATGTCGCCGGTCAGCGATTCCACGCGGTCACGCGTCACCTGGTCGAAATCCACCTGCAGCAGAAGATAGGACCCGCCCTGCAGGTCCAGGCCCAGATTCACCGCCTGGTTGGGCAGGAATTTCGGGATATGTTCACGCACATTCTCGGACAGCGCATTGGGCAGCGCGATCAGGATGCCGCCCACCAGAATGATGAGGGTCACAAGGCGCGACCAGAGAGATATCTGCAGCACGGCTCAGGCCTTGTCCGCCGGCTGGACCTTGGCGCGCACATCCGACAGGGTGGCCTTCACCACCTTGACCTGCACATTGTCGGCGATCTCGACCAGGATTTCCGCTTCTTCGGCGGCGGCCGCCTTGACCACTTTGCCGAGGATGCCGCCGGCGGTCACCACCATGTCGCCGCGGCGCAGACTGTCCACCGCCTGGCGCAGCTGCTTCTGGCGTTGGCTTTGCGGCCGCCAGAGAAGAAAGTAGAAGATCGCGATCATCGGCAACGCGAGCGTCAGCGTCTGGAACATCGGATCGTTGAGATTCATAGTGGGGACTTTCGGGGTGCGGCAGGCGGGGGACTATAGCGAGCCCGCCTTCCTTTGCAACCGCGGTAAATCAAGGACTTAGCATGGCAAAAGGCGCGAAAAAACCGGATCAGGCGGCGTTGCTCACCCGCATCGCGGCCGCCCTGGAGCGGCTGGCGCCGCCGTCCCTGGGCGAGGCCCTGCCCGCGGGCGACGCCTTCGTCTGGGAGCCGGCGCAAGGCGGGCTGATCGCGGTGGCGCATGTCGCCCATGTCGATCTGTCCTTGCTCAAGGGCATTGAGAACCAGCGCGACACCTTGCTTGCCAATACCGAACGCTTCGCCCAGGGACTGCCCGCCAACAACGCCCTTCTGTGGGGCGCGCGCGGCATGGGCAAAAGCTCGCTGGTCAAGGCGGTACATGAAGAGATCAATGCGCCACGCAAGGGCGCGGCCAATAAAGACAAAAGGCTGGTGCTGATCGAGATCCATCGCGAGGACATCGACAGCCTGCCGCTCTTGCTGCGAACCTTGCGCACCAGCAAAAGGCGGGTGGTGCTCTATTGCGACGATCTTTCCTTCGACAAGGACGACACCAGCTACAAGTCATTGAAGGCGGCGCTGGAAGGCGGCATCGAGGGCCGCCCCGCCAACACCATCTTCTACGCCACCTCCAACCGGCGTCACCTGATGCCGCGCGACCTGGTGGACAATGAACGCGGCACCGCGATCAATCCCGGCGAAGCGGTGGAGGAGAAAGTCTCGCTGTCGGACCGCTTCGGCCTGTGGCTGGGCTTCCATCATTGCGGCCAGGACGAGTATCTCGCCATGATCGATGGCTATGCCGGCTTCTACAAGCTGAAGATCGGGCCTGAGGAGCTGCGCCGGCGCGCGCTGGCCTGGGCGATGGGACGGGGCGGCCGCTCCGGCCGCGTGGCGTGGCAGTTTATTCAAGATTTGGCGGGCGAATTGGGCCAAAATCTTGAAGCTTGAGACCGGTTGCCTGCACCAATGGATTGCCTAGCGGCAGCGTAGGCAATCGCCCGCCAAATGCAGGGGAGTTGGGGCAAACGCTGGACTAAGCCTATTGTCATTCCCGCGCACGCGGGAATCCACGCCGCAATCTTGATCTGTATAGAAGATGGATGCCCGCTGGAGTTTATACTCC
>DATAWO010000136.1:0-6186 GCA_036267165.1 Rhizomicrobium sp.
AAGGCGCAAAGCGCCGGCTTCGCGATGGATGACAGCGCCACGATGGCGGCGATCGCCGCCGGCGCGCTGTTCGTGATCGGGTTCCTGGCCTTCCTGCGGCTGATGATCCGCAAATGGTCCACCGAGATCGGCGTCACCAGCCACCGCTTTGTGGAGCGCTACGGCCTGCTTTCCATGCGCACCAATGAGATCGCCCTGCCCAATATCGAAGGCGTGCGGGTGAACCAATCCATCCTGGGCCGCATCTTCGGCTATGGCACGGTCAGGATCGAAGGCACCGGCGTGGATTCGGTGACCACGCCCACCATCGCCGATCCGGTGGGTTTTGTCCGCGCCATCCAGACGGCGCGCGAACACACCGCGGCCCGCTTCGAGGCCGGAAAAACCGCCTAAACGGCTTCCGCCAGTTCCCGGACGATGCTGCGGGGGAAGGTGACGGTCACGCGCGTGCCTTTGCCGCGCGCGCTGTCGATCATGATGGCGCCCTTGTGCAGGTCCACCAGCGCCTTGGTCAAGGGCAGGCCCAGGCCGGTGCCCTCATAGCGGCGCTCCAGCCGGTTATCCACCTGGCCGAAGGGCTGGAAGGCGATCTCCACATCCTCCGGGTTCATGCCGATGCCGGTATCGGCCACCGTCACCGCGACGTCGGCATCCGAACCCGCGACGGCCAGCGAAACCGTGCCGCCCCGTTCGGTGAATTTGATGGCGTTGGACAGGAGGTTGAGGAAGATCTGGCGCAGCTTGGCGGGATCGCCGGTCAGGGGGAGCGGCTGGTCGAGGCCCGCCGCGCTGAAATGCAGGCCGGCATCGGCGCACTGTTCGCGCACCATGGCGATGCAGTCGGAAAGCACGTCGGCCATGTCGGTTGCGCGCGACATCAGGACCATCTTGCCGGCTTCGCTCTTGGACAGGTCCAGCACGTCATTGATCACCGCCAGCAGGTGGCGGCCGCTGCGCAAAATGTCGCCGGAATAATCCAGATAGCGTTCATTGCCCACTTCGCCGAAGAACTGGCCGCTGATGATTTCGGAAAAACCGATGATGGCGTTGAGCGGCGTGCGCAGTTCGTGGCTCATATTGGCCAGGAACCGGCTCTTGGAGGCGTTGGCGGCTTCGGCCTCGCGCTTGGCGCGGCGCAGGCTCTCCTCGCGCTCCTTGATGGCGGTGAAATCCGACAGGAAGAAGATCGAGCCGCCTTCGGAGGTGGCGCTGCCGGTCATGCGCAGCCAGCGGCCGTCGGCCAGTTCCAGCTCGGCATGGCCGGAGGTGGTGATGTCCTCGCTGCCGCCCTGGGTCGGCGCGAGCTGGCTCTGGATCAGGGCCAGGGCGGCGTCGAACTGGATGCCGGGCATCAGCTTGTAGGCGATGGCCGGGAAGAAGCCGCGCAGGGTGGAGTTGGACATCGCCACCTTGCCATCGGAAGCCACCAGCATCACGCCTTCGCGGCTGGTCTCCAGCGCGTCCACCAGCCGGTTTTCCGCCGAGCGGCGCAGCTCCTTTTCGCGCGTCATCGCCTCGCGGATATTGTCCTGCATCACCGTCATGGATTTGAGCAGGGCGCCGGTCTCGTCCGCGCCGCCCTGGGGGATGGTGGTCTGCAGCTCGCCGCGGGCGATGCGGTCGGCGACGCTGGCCGCGGAGCGCAGCGGCCGCACGATGCGGCTGCGCAGGATCAGGGTGATGCCGGCGGCGAGCAGCAGCGCGAAGATCGTCATCGCGATGCTGGCATATTTGAAATTGCCGATATTGGTTACGGTCTGGCGGCGCGCGACAAAGCTGTGGTCGGTGATCAGCTCGATCAGGAGATCGAATTTCTCGCCGATCATGTCATCCAGCCGGAGGCGTGCGGCATGGTCGCCATTGATGCGCGCCGCACGCCAGCGCTTGACCAGTGGGGCGATCTCGCCGATCAGCTTGCCTTCATCGGGCGACGAGGCGCGGCTGGCCGCGACGTCCAGGTCGCCGGAAAAGGTCGACGCCATGTCGTCCAGCTCGGAGGCGAGAGCGGGGCGCGCCGCCGGATCGGCGCGCTCGATGCGCTGCTCCAGCGCCTGCATCTGGATGAAATCGGCATGGGCGGCGCGGGAATAGGAAATCGCCATCAGCGGGCCGTCGAAGGTGACGACCGCGATGTTGCCGGCGGCGGACAGCACCCAATAGCCGCCAAACCCCGTCGCGGCGATGATCATGCTCATCGCGACGAAGGCTGCGAATATCTTCGCGCCAATGGAGTATTTTGCCATTATGTTCCGGCTGCCGGCACTTCTGCCCGCAAGTGTCGCAAAGCCCGGTTTATGGCCGCTTAAGGATTACCCATAACGGGGACGGCAGCCGAAAAAGCCCGCATTTACGCTATTTTACGTGCACCACAAGTTTCATTTTTGGGTGGATGTGGCAGTGGACCTCGAAGGTTCCGGAGGCCGTAAAGGTTTCGGTAATATACTCGCCGGGGTTCTTCTCGTCGCTGTCGAAGCTGAAGCCTTCGCCTTGCGAATAGATCTGGTGGATGAATTCATCGTTGTTGGTGAAGGTCAGGCTTTCGCCGCGATTGATGGTGACCTCGCCCGGATGGAAGGCGCGGCCTTTCTGGACGACGGTGTGCGCCTCGTCGGCGGCGAAGGCGGGCCAGGGCGCCAGCAGCAGAAGCAGGACCAGCTTTTTCATCGCGTCACCACCTGATGCTGCATCGGGGCCAGGCGCGCCAGGAAACGGTTCTGGGTCGCAAATGGAATGTTGCAGCAGGTTTCCATCGCCGCCTGCAGGTCTTCCACCAGGGCGTTGAAATTGGCATTGGTCAGATGCAGGCCCTTATGGGCGGCCTCCATCGAATGGCCGGTATAGCGGCAGGGGCCTCCCGCGATCATGCAGAACTGGTCCTTCAGTTCGGCGCGGATGCGGTCGATATTGGATTCCGAGAAGATGTCCTTGATGCGCGGATCGGCGAGATAATTGTCTACCGAGGCATCCGCGATCTTGTCGATGCCGGGCTGGCCGCCCAAATCCTGATACAGGCTGTCGTCGGCGCCGAGCGCGGGCGCGGTGACGGCCAGAAGCAGCGGAAGCGACAGGACGGCAAGGCGTTTCATGACGTCACTCCTTTAGAGACCGGCCTGCAGCGACAGATAGGCGCCGTGCTGGTCGTTCTTGATCACGATATTGCCGAGGTCGGCATAAGCCACGGTGAGAGACAGGTTCTTGTTGAGGAAATAGGCGGCGAACAGGTCCCAGGCCGCGCCTTCATGGGCGATGGAAAGATTGCTGGGCTTGGTGCGCAGTTCCACGCCGGCGGCGAACTGGCGGCTGAACAGATAGGCGGCCGAACCTTCGAACTGGGTCGAATAATCGTCATGCTTGTCGCCGCCAAAGCCCAGAATGCCGAACTGGTTCGCCTTGGTTTCGCGCAAGGTGGCGTCGACCAGAAGGCTCTGGGCCAGGAACAGCTTGCTGGCGGCGAGATAGAAGTCGGTGCCGACGCTGCCCTTGCCGCCGACGGCCGCGATGATCGCTGGCCGGTCATTTTCCTTGTGCTGCACACCGGCCGCGATCTGGGGCAGCCAGCTGTCCTGGTCGTAGACCGCATCGCCGACGAGCTTCAGCTTGGCGCCGAAAATGTTCTGATGAAAGACGAAGCCGCGGCCCAGGCCCAGTGTGCCGCCAACATCCTGGGTATCGAAACCCTGCCAGGCGTAAGATAGTTCCAGCCGGTCGAACAGGCCGACGGCCACGCCGGCGGTGTGAAGATTGTAGTCGGGCAGCGCCACCGCGGTGTAATGCGCATTGGCGCCAATGCCGTCGCGGGTGCCATAGCCGGTGATCATGGCCCAGCTGGTCAGGCCGCCGCCGCCAGCGCCTTCGACCTGGGAGACGCCGCCGGTAGCCAGCAGCTTGCCGCCGTCAAACAGCGCATCGGCAAAAGCGGGAGAGCGGGTCAAGGCGGCCAGCCCGATCGAGAGGGCCAGGGCGCGGGTCAGCAGGCGCATGAGAGGCTCCGGGACGCAACACCGGTACGGTTCTAGATGGAAGCCGGTTAATTCCGGCTAAAGCCTGAAAAGGCCGCAAAACCGCCCGAAAAACGGGGCTGGACAGGGGGTGGGCAAAAGCCTATATCCCCGCACCCTCTGGGTAATTCCCAGGCATGACGCGGGGTGGAGCAGCCCGGTAGCTCGTCAGGCTCATAACCTGAAGGTCACAGGTTCAAATCCTGTCCCCGCAACCAAAGTTGAAGAAAAACAAGGGGTTAAGCAAGTGCTTGACCCCTTTTTCTTTGGGCATAGACTTCCCCAGCACTTACCCAATTTACCCATTCTCGACCAGCACCGACGGGACCTGCCGGTGCCGGACCTGAAAGGAAAGCGGAACTGGGGACATCATGCCGACGCATTCCATCCTCAACGGCAAGGTGAAGCTCTATCGCCGCGACGACGGGAGCGAGAACTGGTTTTGCTCGACGTTCCTGCAAGGCAAGAACCGCCGGAAAAGCACCAAAACCGATAGCCTGTCGCACGCCGAGGAGATCGCCGAAGACTGGTATCTCGAATTGCGCGGCAAAGGCCGGGCCGGGCTCCTCAAGCCCGAGGGCAAGCCCTTCAAAGCCGCCGCCGATGCCTTCATGGACGACTATGAAGCCAGCATCGAAGGCCAGCGCAGCCCAAAGTGGATCGCCGAGCACAAGGCACATATTGAGAACCACCTGAAGCCGTTTTTCGGGAAATACACCGTCCCCGAGATCGACCAGGACCGTGCCCAGGAGTACCGCGTCCACAGGTTCCAGAACCCCTATGTCCGCAAGGCGGCCAAGGCCGACGCGGACAAGCCCAAGCCAGCGCCAAGGCCCACCGCGCACAAGACGATCGAAAACGAGATCATCACCTTGCGCATGATCCTCAAATTCTGCGTCCGCAAGGCATGGCTCAAGGCGGTGCCCGATGTTTCCGCGCCTTATCAGAAGCAGAAGAAGGTCGGTCACCGGCCCTGGTTCGCGCCCGAGGAGTACAATGCCCTCTATAGGGCGACGGGCGCTTACAAGAACCGCAACGACCTGCGCGATTGGGAGCGTTGGAACGCAGATCAACTTCACGACCTTGTCCTGTTCCTTTCGAATACGGGCTTGCGGCCTGACGAGGCAAAGAACCTCGAACATCGCGATGTCGCCATGGTCAAAGACGCCACGACGCGCGAACTCATTCTGGAGATCGCTGTGCGAGGCAAGACCGGCTACGGGCCGTGCAAGAGCCGGGCGGAGGCTGTCAAGCCGTATCAGCGGCTGCTCAATCGGCCGCGTTGGATGCCCCAGGGCCGCAGACCCAGATCGCAGAAAGCCATCGCCCTAGCTGCGGTACAGCCGATTGTGATCCCCGCCAAGCCGAAGCCCACTGACAAGGTGTTTCCCGGCAATCACATCAAGCTGTTCAACAAGATCCTGGGTAAGGCAGGTATCAAGCTCGACCGCGACGGCAAGCCCCATACCTTCTATAGCCTTCGCCACTTCTACATCTGCGAGCGCCTGTCGGAAGGCGCCGACGTGTACCAGCTCGCCAAAAACTGCCGCACTTCGGTGGAGATGATCCAGAAGCACTATGCCGTCCATATCATGGGCGCGATTGATACCGCCGCTGTCAACGCCAGAAGACCGCGTCAACGTCCCGATGAAAACCATGCCGTCTGATCGCCCCCATGATATGGACGGCGTAGTGCTTCTGGATCATTTCCACCGAGGTCCGGCAGTTTTTGGCGAGCTGGTACACGTCGGCGCCCTCGGTCAGCCGCTCGCAGATATAGAAATGGCGAAGTGAATACAGGGTGTGGGGCTTGCCATCCCGATCAAACTTGAGGTTCACGTCTTTGCGGTTGAGTATCTTGTTGAACAGCTTGATGTGATTGCCGGGGAAAACTTTGTCGGTGGGCTTCGGTTTGTCAGGGATCGCAGTCGGCTGCGCCGCGGCCAGGGCAACGGCTTTCTGCGATCTCGGCTTGCGGCCCTGGGGCGTCCAGCGTGGCCGATTGAGCAGCCGCTGATACGGCTTCACGGCCTCCGCCCGGCTCTTGCAGGGGCCGTAGCCGGTCTTGCCGCGCACTGATATTTCCAGAATGAGCTCGCGCGTCGTTCCATCTTTCACCATGGCGACATCGCGATGTTCCAGGTTCTTAGCCTCGTCGGGGCGCAGGCCGGTGTTCGCCAAGAACAGC
>DATAWO010000137.1:0-7793 GCA_036267165.1 Rhizomicrobium sp.
GGATTGTTGGCCACGGTGTTCCAGATGCCTTCCGGCTGCTCCGGCATCACGGGCGGGCCGCCCATGGCGGGATTGAGCAGGCCGCTGGCCAGAAGCGCCTGGTCGCGGACCATTTCCGCCGTCAGCCGCTGGGCAGGGCCATGGGCAAGAAGCCGGTTGCGGGGATCGGTGGCGCGCAATGCCGCTGTCGTGCGCGCGCTCTGGCGATAGGTTGCGCTGGTGACCATTTCCCGCAGCAACGCCTTCATGTTCCAATGAAGGTCGCCCGCGAAATGCAGCGCCAGCCAGTCCAGCAATTGCGGATGGCTGGGCAGTTCACCGGCGCTGCCGAAATCCTCCAGCGTCTCCACGATGCCAGTGCCGTAGAGCTGTTCCCAGAAGCGGTTCACCGCCACCCGTGCGGTGAGCGGCTGGTTGGGACCAAAGAACCACTTGGCCAGGGTCAGGCGGTTGCGTGGCGCGCCATCCGGGAATTTCGGAAACAGTGCCGGTGTGCCGGCGGCCAGGTCCGGCCCGATGGGCGTGAGAAAACTGCCGCGGTCGAATTCCAGGGTCGGCCGGCGTTCGTAAGCCGCCTGTTCCGCCATGACCGGCAGGGGCACGCTGGCCATGGCCTGCAATTGCCGCTGCAGGCCGTCCAGCCTGACGATCTTGTCCTCAAGGGCCGGATCGCCGGCAAAGCCCGTCCAGCTGTCATCGCCGCTGGCGGCGAAGCGCAGGCGTGGCGGCGGCGAGGATTCGGCATTGATCGGTTCGGTCTGGGTGAGCTGCAATTTCAGCCGTGTGCCGGGTGCAAGCGTGACCGGGGCATCCGGCACGATCACGACCCAGGCGGTGCGGAACAGGCTGGGATTGGCCATGAAACCGCTTTGCGCGGCCAGCTGCGCCATCATCTGCGCTTGTGCCGGAGATGTCTTCTGGTTGCGCAGCAGGCGGCTGAAATTGGCCTCGACATTTTCTGTGTTGTCGGGGGCGAGGAAATGGATGTTGATCTTCTGCGCCTGGCCGTCCGGCGCCACGGCCCAAAGATCGAGCCGGTTGACGACAAATCCCTTTTCCGGCGAATGGCGTGCTTTGACGGGATCGGCGGGCGGCACCTCGATGCGCAACGCTGTCAGCCTGGGCAGGGTGGTGGAGAGAGAAAATTCGAATACCGAGTTGATCGGCACCGTGCCGGTCTTTTCGGCGAGACCATCGTGAATCTTGAAGCCCGCGCGCGGCGCCTTTTCCCTGGTCGCGACCGCCAGGCGCTGGCGCAATTCGTCCATGCTTTCCTTGCGATCGCCGCGCGCCTCCCGTTCCGCCAAGGCGCGCTGGATGGCCAGAATCTCCGACACCGTGCCGGACTGGATGGCCATTTGTGTCCAGTGGCTGTTCTGCGTGGCTGAGCGGCTGGCATCCACCACACTCTGGTGCAGCGCCGCGATCTGTTCCTGAAGCTGGAGCGCCTGGCCGTAATTCTTGCGATCAGCCGGCACGCGCAGCACCGGCCAATCGTCCGGCATGGAGGTGTCGAACGCCATGTCGGCGTCGCGCGACGTATTAAAGAAGGCCAGGAACTTGTAATACTCGACATGCCGGATCGGATCGTAGGGATGCGAATGGCATTGCACGCAATTGTAGGACACGCCGTTCAGCACCGACCATGTCGTGGCGGCGCGGTCCATCACCGCCGCCAGGCGGAATTCCTCGTCGTCGGTGCCGCCTTCGTCATTGGCCTGGGTCTGGCGGTGAAATGATGTGGCGATCAGGTCATCCATGGTCGGATGTGGCAGAAGATCGCCGGCCATCTGCGTGATCACGAAGCGGTCATAGGGCATGTTGCCGTTGAAAGCCCGGATCACCCAGTCGCGATAGGTCCACACCCCCGGCCGGCTGCGATCCTTTTCAAAGCCTTTGCTGTCGCCGTACCGCGCCAGGTCCAGCCACATCGAGGCCCAGCGTTCGCCATAAGCCGGCGAGGCCAGGAGGCGGTCCACCTGTTTCTCATAGGCGGCCTCCGATGTGTCGGCCAGGAAGGCGGCAATCTCCTCAGGCGTGGGCGGAAGGCCAGTGAGATCCAGGGAGACACGGCGCAGCAATTCCGCTTTGCCCGCTTCCGGCGCCGGCGCCAGATGGTCTTTCTCCAGCCGCGCCAGAATGAAGCGGTCCAGCGGCTGGCGCACCCAGGCACGGTACTGGACTTGCGGCAAGGCTTGCGGCTTTGGCGGCACGAACGCCCAGTAATTTTCCCACGGCGCGCCTTGCGCGATCCAGCGGCGCAGGAGCGCGATCTGGGCGTCGTTCAACGGCTGCTGATGCAACGGCATGCGATATTCCGGATCCCGGGAGGTGATGCGGGATATCATTTCGGAGGCACGTGGATTTCCCGGCACCACGATGGGCCGCTCGGACTTGCCCATGCCCAGCGCCTGCTCGCGATAAGAAAAAGAGACGCCGCCCGCCTGCTTCACGCCGCCATGGCAGGTGATGCAATGGGCATTGAAGATCGGGCGGATGTCGCGATTGAAATCGACGTGCTGCGATGCAGCATCCTGCTGGGGCCGGTAACGGCTGGCCCAAATGCTCCCACCGGCCGCCAGGGTGCCAAAAGCGACCGCAATTGCCAGGCTTTTGCCTGCCCTCCCCATGCCGATCCGCCCCTGTTTTTGTTATGCGGCGCGATACGCGAACCCGCCGCATTCAAACAGGGGGCAGCAGATAGTCAAGCAGCGCTTGGGGCGGAACTCTTCGCGAAGGAGGCCTTAGCGCAGCAACAGAAGGATGGCCGCCCAGAAAGCGATGGATGATGCCGACACAAAAAGGAACGCCTTGCGGTACGACCATTTCCGGTTGGCGCGGCCGCGCGAGGCGTGGATTTCCCAGGGCCGGAAGTTATCGTTCATTTTCTTTCCCGAGGCGCGCGACGAACCACGCGCGTCTTCTATCCCGCCAGGCGGCTGGGGTATCGCCGGCCTATACCGAAGAGACGGCCCCTATACGAACGTATGTCTGTTACCGGGGACGACCTGGCGAGGGCTTTTATGCCCCGCCGTCCGTGGTCCGCGCGTGCTTGCGGCCTTGCTCGATCACGCGGATCGTCGCAAGGCTCGCGCCTTCTTCGTCGCGGGCTTCTATCGCCTCCAGGATCTTGCCATGCCGGGCGGTGGAGCGTGCATGGGTCCGCTCCTCCGCGATTACGCCATGGGAAATCACATGCAGGAAACCGAACAGCACCATTTCCGTCGCCGCGGTGAGGGACCGGAACATCGGATTGCCCGATGCCGCGCTGACGGCGATGTGGAAGGCAAGGTCGGCTTCGGAGAAGGTCCGGTGATTGCCCTCGGCATCATGCATGGCCTGCAGCGCGGCCTGGAGCGCGGCAAGATCCTGGCGGCTGCGGTGGCGCGCCGCCAGCCGCGCCGCGGCCGGTTCGACCGCCAGCCGCACTTGGGTGATATGGTCCAGAAAAGCCTGGTCCAACCCAACCTTGCCGCGCCACTCCAGCACTTGAGGATCGAGCCAGTTCCAGTGCGAGGAATCCTGCACCCGTGTGCCCACCTTGCTTTTGGAGGTGACCATGCCCTTGGCGGCCAGGGTGCGCGTCACTTCCCGCAGCACCACGCGGCTGACCCCGAACATCTCGAACATTTCTTCCACCGAGGGGAGCCGGCTTCCCGGCGGACGCGCGCCGGAAAGGATCTCGGCGCCGAGTGTGGCCACGATCTCGGCATGGCCCGCGCCCCGGCCAGAACGTTCGGAAGACTTGCGGTTGATCCTGGGCGCACCAGGCATGAGACACCATTGAGCTGGCCGGACGCCCAACGCGCCCCAAGGATTCGGAGCCTAGCCCACAATAGTTCCGGGTAGAATGCCGGAGACCCTCAAGGGGTTGGGGCGGTTCCAGGAAAATATGTCCGCAACCGCCGCCCCGGCGGAGCTGTCGCCCGCTTGCGCGACATTACACATATATAAACTCCCGGGCCGCCCGCCGCACTCGACGGCCCGGTAGCGGACCAATATGGTCCGCCCGCATCTGAATTTTCCCCTAGATTTTCAGTTGCGTAACTTTGGCCCCGCCGGTGAAACCGGTGGGGCTTTTTTGGTCAAGCCCGGTCGTGCGATCCGGCCTTCCGAAATTGAACGGCATGTGAACGCCACCATCAGCGCCGGTTCAAATCCGTCCTCCTAAGGTCTTCACACGCCCCAATACCGGGGACCGAGACCAAGGAGACGACCATGCAATTGAAACGAGCCCTTCTGATCGCGCTGTTCGGTGCTGCCGGGGCGCTTGCCACCGCGGGCAGCGCTTCGGCCGGTCCCTGGAACTGGCATCATCCGCGCCGCGCCGAAGTGAACCATCGCCTGGCGGCGCAGGATATGCGGGTCAACCGCGATTACCGCGACGGCCGCATCTCGCTGCGCCAGGCGCACTATCTGCACGGCGAGGATCGCATGGTCCGCCATCAGGAGCGCTTTGATGCGCGCTTCGACCGTGGCCACGTCACGCGTGCCGGCCAGCGCGGGCTGAACCAGAACGAGAATGGCGTGAGCCGTCAGATCTGGCGGGACGCGCACTGACATGAATGCCGGCGTGAATGGCAGACAGCAAACAGCCGGGTGCTAGGCTCGCCTGTTCTGTTTTGCTGCGGCTGTTACTGGGCGCCGCCGCTGCTGGCGCCGTTGAGGCTGGCTTCCTGCTTGTTCAGCTGCTCGGTGGTCTGATCCTCGGAGCGGTTTTGGGCGGCCTTCTTCGCGCTGCTGTATTTGTGCTGATTGTCGGGAATGGACGACAGGTCGCTGGCATTGCCGGCGGTGTTCATCGCCATCTGGGTATTGCCCGTGGACGAAGACGATGCATTCGCGCTTGTGTTCGAAGATGCTTGGCCATTCATCGCGGTCTGGGCAGGGGCGGCCGCACTGTTGGCGTCCTGCGCCGGCACCGCGGCGCTGTTGGCATCCTGGGCGGGTTGCGCGGGCGCGGCGGCGGCCGCATTGCCATTGCTGGACGCGCTCGCGTCATTCTGCGCCATGGCAGGCATTGCAAAAGCGGCGGCCCCAAGCATCAAGGCGGGCATGCAAATTGTGAGAAGCTTCATATGTTCCTCCAGGGAACCAGATCCAGGTCCCAAATAACGAGCCCTCTTCGAAAAACAGAACGGGCGAAGCCGCAAATGTCTCCCTGCTCGAACCGGATTGGAACTTGCGTGCTATTTCAGGACGCGGGACGAATCTCGTGCCGTTCGCCAATGACCTCCGCAACCTTCAACCAGAGACGATGGTTTTCAGGATTGCCGATCTGCGCGCTGGCGCGCGCATATTCGTTGGCCCGCTGCTGCGCCTCACGGCCATAGAGCCGGATCATGGATTTCGCCAGCACATTGTCTGCAGTCATGAGCCCCCGCTCCCCGGCAGAATTACGACACTCCTTTTACGATAGCAGTTCGATGCCGCCACGTTACTTGCAATTTAATGATGAAGTTGCCATCGCAGGCCATTGCCCATCATCTGACCAACATGCCCAAAGATCGGACACGCGAGCCGGTCAGCGCGCCGTATGGCTTTCAAAAAAGCGCCAAAGCGCCTGCGTTGCGTTCAGTGCGGTTGATGGCGGATCAAGACGCAGCAACCGTTCGATCAGGGGATGCCGCGCCACAGCACCAGGCCATTGATGGCCCGCATCGGCAATGGTGATCAGTGAAATCGAGCGGCCATCGGCGCAGGCAGCGTCATGGCGCTCCACCACCCCGCTTTTCTGTGCCGCGGCCGGTGGGCAGCGATCGGCGCGGCGGAAAGGGTTCAATGCCGTCTCAACCGGCGGCCAGTCGATCCGGGTGACGCCCTTTGTGCCAACACCACCGGCGAAAGGAATGTTTTGGTCCTGAAGGCCGTGGATTTCTATTACCGAGACGGGACGCGGGCCTGCGCAATCACCAGGCATGGTGCCCGCGACCGAGCCTATGGCCGCAACCGGTGTCTTTCCATTGCAGGCATAGCGATAGGCCATCGCCGCGCCATTGGAGATGCCCGTGATATAGATGCGATTGTGATCGATATTCTCGTCTGACGAAACCGCCGCGATCAGCTGATCCAGGAACGCCACATCATCGATGCGATCGCGAAAGGCCGGCCCGCAGCAGGTGCCGCCCGCATTCCAGCTCCTGCCCACGCCGTCGGGATAGGCGACAACAAAGCCCTTGGCGTCGGCCATTTCATCCCAGCCATAGCTCTTCTCGGCCTGTGCGCCGGTGTCGAAGCCGCCGTGCAGCATGATCACCAGCGGGACAGGCATGTGGCGGTCCAGCGTGGCGGGGCGATAGAGAAGATAGCTTCTGTCCCGGCCGCCGATGGAAAGCCTGTGGTCGCGGGATTGGGCCGGCGAAGCTCCGGGCGAAAGCAGCAGGGAGGCCGCCAATGCGAGGGCGAACCAGTATCGGGCGCACATGCGCGTCTCCTTTTCGTACCAACGTAAAGCGATCCGGCGCTGGACGGAATGTTCCATCCGGCTTGTCGCGCCGCAGCAAAGGCGAGCAAAAAATCACGATGCAAAGGCGGCCTGTTGTGTCCTAAGCTGCCGGCGGGGATGAGCCGCAATAAGAACAAGGCTCTGGGGGGTTTTCATGCGCAAACACATCATCGCCTTGCTGGCGCTTTCGCTGGCCGCGCCCGCGCTGGCACAAACGCCGCTGCCGCCGGTGCCCGCGCCGCAAGCCGTGCCCAAGCCGGGGCCGGTGACCAAGGCGCCGTATCAGCCGCAGGCGCTGCTGCCCGGCGGCATCGTGATGCCGCTATGGCCGGCGGGCTCGCCCTATCTCAACGCCAAGCGGGTGAGCGAGGCCGAGGTCTATACCATGGATCCGGTTGTGCCGGGCCGCGTCGCCAATATCGTCAATATCCACAATCCCTCCATCGAGGTGCATCCGGCGGGCGCGGGCAACAATACCGGCACCGCGATCATCCTGGCGCCGGGTGGCGGCCACAATACGCTGGTTGTCGGCCTGGAAGGCACCGACCCGGTGCCCTATTTTTTCGAATATGGCATCACCACCGTCATCCTGCGCAACCGCCTGCGCCATGACGGCTACAATCCCAAGACCGACGAGGTCTATGACATCCAGCAGGCGATCCGCACCGTGCGGGGGCACGCCGCGGAGTGGCACATCGATCCGCACAAGATCGGGGTGATGGGTTTCTCCGCCGGCGCCGAACTGACCATGGCGACCGCGATCCAATATCCGGACTTTGACAGCAGGAACAACGCCGCCGGTGATCCGCTGGCGGGCGTGACCTCGCGTCCCGACTTCGTGGCGGCGATCTATCCCGGGCCGTCGCTGTTCACCCCCGCCTGGACGACGAAGAACGGCACGCCGCCGATCCCCAAGGACACGCCGCCCTCCTTCATCGCGGGCGCAGGCTTCCAGGACAAGGTCCATGCCGTGTGGGCGGATGAATATTTCTCCGCCATGCTGAATGCCGGCATCCCCAATCTGGAGATGCACATCTATGCCCGTGGCAAGCATGGCGGCGGGCTCAGCTATCGCGATTTCACCGGCGAAGGCACTTGGCCGGACCGCTTCATCCACTGGATGCGCGATCTGGGCTTCTTCAACAAGCCCGGTGTGGAGACGCTGGCTGCCCAGGATGTGGCGGACTTCGTCAAGCAGCCGCCCGCCAAGCCATGACCGGGGGTGCGCATGGGTGGCATGAGGGGCGGCTAGTGTCCCGATTCCGAAATTCGCGTGATCTCTATATCGAGTTCAGGACGAATTTCGGAATCGAAGGACACTAGCAAATTATTGATTCTAGTGTCGTTT
>DATAWO010000138.1:0-7537 GCA_036267165.1 Rhizomicrobium sp.
CGTGCTGAAGGGCGAAGTCAAGGATGTGCTGCTGCTCGACGTCACCCCGCTCAGCCTCGGCATCGAGACCCTGGGCGGCGTCTTCACCCGCCTGATCGACCGCAACACCACCATCCCGACCAAGAAGTCGAACATCTTCTCGACCGCGGAAGACAATCAGGGCGCCGTCACCATCAACGTCTTCCAGGGCGAACGCGAAATGGCGGCCGACAACAAGTCGCTGGGCCGCTTCGACCTGCAGGGCATTCCGCCGGCGCCGCGCGGCGTGCCGCAGATCGAGGTCACTTTCGACATCGACGCCAACGGCATCGTCAGCGTGACCGCCAAGGACAAGGCCACCGGCAAGGAACAGCAGATCCGCATCCAGGCCTCCGGCGGCCTGTCGGAAGCCGACATCCAGAAGATGGTCAAGGACGCCGAGTCCCATGCCACCGAAGACAAGAAGCGGCGTGAGCTGGTGGAAGCCAGGAACCAGGCCGACGCCCTGGTCCATTCCACCGAGAAGGCCCTGTCGGAGCATGGCGACAAGGTGGGTGCGGAGGAAAAGACCGCGATCGAAGCCGGTCTGGCCGGCCTGAAGGACGCCGTCAAGAGCGACGACCTGGAGGACATCAAGGCCAAGACCAACACCCTGGCCCAGGCTTCAATGAAGCTGGGCGAGGCCATGTACAAGGCGCAGCAGGCCGAGGCCGCCTCGGCGGACGCGGCCGCCGACGGCGCGGGCAACAAGCCCAACGACAATGTGGTTGACGCCGACTTCGAGGAAGTCGACGACAACAAGAAAGGCGCCGCGTAAAGCTCCGGCCCGCCTCCCCCTTCGTGCGAAGCACGGAAAGGGGGAGGTGGCCGTAGCACCGCTTAGGTGCGAAGGCCGGAGGGGGTTCAATATTAATGTCGGGGGGATGCGTAGAATCGCCAGGGCCATGAGCAAGCGTTGTTATTACGAAACCCTGGGATGCCAGAAAGACGCGACAGTCGAGGTCCTGAAGACCTCCTATCGCAAGCTGGCGATGAAATTTCATCCCGACAAGAATCCCGGCGACCACACCGCCGAGGTCAAGTTCAAGGAAATCAGCGAGGCCTATGACGTCCTGAAGGACGATCAGAGGCGCGCGGCCTATGACCGCTTCGGCCATGCCGCCTTCGAGAGCGGCATGGGGGCGGGGGGTGCGCGCGGGCCCTTCGGCGATTTTTCCGGCAGCTTCAGCGACGTGTTCGAGGACATATTCGGCCAGATGATGGGCGGGATGGGCCGGGGCAAGCGGCAGAATCGCGGCCAGGACCTGCGCTACAATCTGGAGATCACGCTGGAGGAAGCCTTCACCGGCAGGAGCGCCGAGATCAAGGCGCCCACCATGGTGTCCTGCGATATCTGTTCGGGCTCCGGCGCGGAAGCGGGCTCCGCGCCCGAGACCTGTCCCACCTGCGCCGGCCACGGCAAGGTCCGCGCCACCCAGGGCTTCTTCACCATCGAGCGCAGCTGCTCGGCCTGCCGCGGCAGCGGCAAGATCATCCGCAATCCCTGCAAGACCTGCCGTGGCGCGGGCCTGGTGCAGAAGGAACGGGTGCTGAATGTGGACGTGCCGCCGGGCGTGGAGGAAGGCACCCGCATCCGCCTGTCGGGCGAAGGCGCAGCCGGGGCCAATGGCGGCCCGCCGGGCGATCTCTACATCTTCCTGTCGGTGGCCGAACACGCGATCTTCCAGCGCGACGGCCATGACCTGCATTGCCGTGCGCCGGTTTCTTTTGTCACCGCCTCCCTGGGCGGGGCGATCGAAGTGCCGACCCTGGATGGCGGCCGCGCCAAGGTGGCCATCCCCGAAGGCACCCAGCCGGGACGGCAGTTCCGCATCCGGGGCAAGGGCATGCCGGTCCTGCGCAGCGCCCAGAAGGGCGACCTTTATGTGGAGCTCGCCGTGGAAACGCCGGTCAAGCTTTCGCGGCGGCAGAAGGAATTGCTGCGCGAGTTCGAGACCGAAAGCCAGGCCGGTTGCCAGCCCGAGGCCGAGGGCTTCCTCGCCCGGCTGAAGGATTTCTGGAACGGCTGCGACAAGGCCTGATCGGCAACCAGGCAGGGATGGATCCGTGACCACGAGCCTGGCCGACAATCTCCGTTTCCTCAAAGCCCTGATCACCCGTCCCAAAATTGTGGGCGCGGTCATTCCCTCCAGCCCGGCGCTGGCCAGGGCGATGGCGCGGCAGATCGATCCCAAAGCCGGCCCGGTGCTGGAAGTCGGTCCGGGCACGGGCGTGATCAGCGAGGCGATCCTGGAGCGCGGGGTGGCGGCCGGCGCGCTGACCCTGGTGGAATATGACGAGGAGCTGGCCCGGCATCTGGCGGCGCGCTTTCCCGGCGTACAGGTGATCCAGGGCGACGCCTTTGACCTCGACCATAGCCTGCGTGGGCATCGCGGCGTGGCCTTCGGCGCCATCGTCTCCAGCCTGCCGCTGCTGAATCATCCCATGGCCCGGCGGCTGGCCTATATGGAAGCGGTGACGCGGCGGCTGGCGCCGGGCGCGCCGCTGATCCAGTTCTCCTATGGCGCCCATGCCCCGGTGGTGCCGCCGCCCGGCTTTGCGGTCATCCGCACCGCCCAGATCTGGGCCAATATCCCCCCGGCCAAGGTATGGGTCTACCGGAAGGCCTGATGTCCGACATCGTGGAACATCTGGAGCAAGAGGGATTTTACCTCCTGCGGGGAGCCGCGACCGTGGCGGAGGTCGCATCACTGCAAGGCATATTGGGCCAGGCGGATATCGCGCGATCCGAACGCGGCGGTGAAACCTATGGCGCGCGAGGACTGCTGCAACTGCTGGAAGTTCATGCGGTAGCCAACCTGCCAGCGATTGCGGCTGCCCTTTGTGCCGTCATGGGTGACGGTTTTCGCGCGGTGCGCGGCCTTTTCTTCGACAAGACGCAAGGCGCCAACTGGCCTGTGCTCTGGCATCAAGATTTGTCGCTGGCTGTGCGGGAGCGATACGATCTGCCCGGCTGGAACAACTGGTCGATCAAGCGGGGCACCCACCATGTCCAGCCGCCGCCGGAAATACTGGCGCGCTTGGTGACCTTGCGACTGCATCTGGATGATTGCCCGGCAGAGAATGGCGCCTTGCGGGTGCTGCCCGCCAGCCATCGTCAGGGCATCCTGTCACGGGACGCGATCCGCGATATCGGTGACGACCGGGCCCGGGCCATAACGGCGGAAGCCGGCGACGCCCTTTTGATGCGGCCTCTGATCCTGCATGCCTCACGCCCGGCACAGGCACCGACCCACCGGCGGGTTCTGCATTTGGAGTTTGCGCCGGACGATCTTCTGCCTGCCGGTCTGACTTGGGCCGAGGGCTGACGGCGACTTACGCCGCCACGCTCTTTAAGCCACCACGCCCTGGCGCTCGATATAGGCAACCAGGTTGTCGAGGGTCTGGGAGGTTCCCACATCCACGCCCATCTTGAGAAACTGCTCAAGCTGCCCGGCGCTCTTGCAGATGATTTCCACCGTCATGCGCGTCTTTCCGCCCGTGCTGGCGAACTGCACCCGGCCGGTCGAATTGAGCGCCTCGAAGACCAGCCGGTTGGGCGGCGCGATTTCCAGATAGACGCCCGCAAAGGGCATGTCGGGATGGCCATGTGTGACAAAGCGGAATGCCCCGCCGGGACGCAGATCGATCTCGCAAACCGTCAGCGGCTCGCCGGCGGCATCCCACCAGCAGCGGATATGCTCAGGCGCCGTCCAGGCTTCGAAAACCAGAGCGGCGGGTGCATCGAAGCTGCGCGCGAAGCGGATGGTGTGGGTGGCATGATCGATCTCAAGGCTGGTATGGGCGGGGGCGTGCGGGGGCATCTAACTTTTCTCCTGTGGTTTGGCCTTTTGCAGTTTGGCGAGATGGTCATCGAGATTGGCGAAGCGCTGTTCCCACTGACGGCGAAAAGGTTCGATCCAGTCGGCGGCGTCTTTCATGGTGGCGGCCACCAGCCGGCGCGGCCGGCGCTGGGCATCCCGCCCGCCTTCGATCAGCCCCGCACTTTCGAGCACCTTGAGATGCTTGGAGATGGTGGGCTGGCTGAGTGCGAAGGGCGCCATGAGTTCGGCGACACTGGCCTCACCCATCGCCAGCCGGGCCAGGATGGCGCGGCGGGTGGGATCGCTGAGGGCGTGGAAGATACCGTCGAGTGGCGCTGTATGCATAGTCATATGGCTATATAGCCAAATAGCTATGTATAGGTCAAGCCTGCTTCAGCCGGAATTTTTGCTGCGCCCTATGCTGCAGCAAAAAGGTGCAGCATTTGGCTTTTTGCTGCACCTTATGTTGCGCGGTAAGTTGTTGATTTAACTACATATGTCATGGCCGGCCTCCGAGCCGGCCATCCAGCTACGGGTATGATGGATGGCCGGGTCAAGCCCGGCCATGACGGGAAGGGTTACTCCGCCGCTTCCGCCAATTCCGGCGCGGCCTGCAGGACATCGGCGGCCACATGGGCTTCGAACTTCTTGAAGTTCTCCCGGAACATGGAAACCAGCTTCCTGGCCTGGGCGTCATAAGCCGCCTTGTCGGCCCAGGTGTCGCGGGGATTGAGGATTTTGGCATCGACCCCCGGTACCGCCACCGGCACCCGGAATTTGAAATGCGGGTCGATCCGCATCTCCACATTGGCCAGGCTGCCGTCCAGCGCCGCGTTCAGCAGGGCGCGGGTGGCCTTGATCGGCATCCGCGCACCGGTGCCAAAGGCCCCGCCGGTCCATCCCGTATTGACCAGCCAGCAGTCGGCCTGATGCTCGGCGATCAGGGCGCGCAGCAGGTTGCCGTATTCGGACGGATGGCGCGGCATGAAGGGCGCGCCAAAGCAGGTGGAGAAGGTCGGCTGCGGCTCCTTGCCCAGGCCCTTCTCGGTGCCGGCCACCTTGGCGGTGAAGCCGGAGAGGAAGTGGTACATGGCCTGGCTGGGGGTCAGCCGCGAGATCGGCGGCAGCACGCCGAAGGCGTCCGCCGTCAGCATGATCACATTGCTGGGATGACCGGCGCGGCCGGTCAACGACGCGTTGGAGATGTAATCGATCGGATAGGCGGCGCGGGTGTTCTCGGCATATCTGGCGTCATTGAGGTCCAGCGCCCGGGTCGCCTCATCCATCACCACATTCTCCAGCACCGTGCCGAAGCGTTCGGTGGTGGCGTAAATCTCCGGCTCGGCTTCGCGCGACAGCTTGATCACCTTGGCATAGCAGCCGCCTTCGATGTTGAAGATGCCGCTCTCGCTCCAGCCATGCTCGTCATCGCCCACCAGGGTGCGCGCGGCATCCGCCGACAGCGTCGTCTTGCCGGTGCCGGAAAGCCCGAAAAATATGGCCGATTTGCCGTCCGCGCCCACATTGGCGGAGCAATGCATGCTCATCACCCGCTTGGCCGGCAGCAGGTAATTCATGATGGTGAAGACCGACTTCTTCATCTCGCCGGCATAGGAGGTGCCGCCGATCAGGATCATCTTCTTGCTGAAGTTCACCGCGATCACGGTCTGCGACGCGGTGCCATGGCGCGCCGGATCGGCGTTGAAGCTGGGCAGGTCGATGATGGTGAATTCCGGATCAAAACCCTTCAGCTCTTCCGCGCTGGGGCGGATCAGCAGCTGATGCACGAACAGCGAGTGCCAGGCATATTCGGTGACCACCCGCACGCTGATGCGATGGGTGAGGTCGGCGCCGCCGAACAAGTCCTTGGCGAACAGCTCGCGGCCTTGGGCGTGGGCCATCATGTCGGCATGGAGCGCGTCGAAATGGGCCGGGCTCATCGCCTTGTTGTTGTCCCACCACACCTGGCTGTCGGTGTTGGCATCGCGCACCACGAACTTGTCCGAGGCGGAGCGCCGGTATGCACGCCGGTCCTCACCACCAGCGGACCATTGACCGCGACATGGCCTTCGCCACGGCGCAGCGCTTCTTCATAGAGCGCCGGCGCGCTGAGATTGAAATGCACGGCCTTGAGATTGCGCAAGCCGTGGCGGGCCAAATCATTCACGGGGCCATATGCGCTGTCGGTCATGATCGCTCCCAAAATGCAGAGTGGCCTCCTATAGCGGGGCACAAGCCCGGCCACAAATGTATTCAGTTTGCCGCGCACAGTTAAAAATTAAGCATAATCAACCGGTTGCTCGCGTTGAGGGAACCGGGATTGATGGCGCGTTGCCACGGTCATGGCTTTGGCCGTAAGGAACCCGGATGTCCTTGAGCGATGAAGAACTCGACCGCTACGCCCGCCACTTGGTGCTCAGGCAGGTGGGCGGAACCGGCCAGGCAAAGATCCGCGCCGCCAGCGTGCTGATGGTGGGCGCAGGCGGGCTGGGCAGCCCCGCCGCGCTTTATCTGGCGGCGGCCGGCATCGGCCGGCTGGGGCTGGTGGACGACGATAGCGTCAGCCTTTCCAACCTGCAGCGGCAGATCCTGTTCCGCACAACCGATGTGGGCCGCGCCAAGGTGGAGGCCGGAGCCGAGGCCCTGAAGGCGCTGAATCCCGGGGTTCGGATCGACATGCATCCGGTGCGCCTCACCAGCGCCAATGTGATGGCGCTGATTGCGGATTACGACATCATCACCGACGGCTCCGACAATTTCGCCACCCGCTTCCTGCTCAATGACGCCTGCTTCTTTGCCAGGAAGCCGCTGGTGTCGGCGGCGGTGACGGAATTCGAGGGCCAGCTGGCGACCTACAAGGCCCATGAACCCGGCCTGCCCTGCTATCGCTGCCTGTTCCCGGAGCCCCCGCCGGCGGGCACCGTGCCCAGCTGTTCGCAGACCGGCGTGTTGGGCGCGGCCGCCGGCGTGATGGGGTCGCTGCAGGCCCTGGAAGTCCTCAAGGAGGTGGCCGGGCTGGGCACCGGGCTTGCCGGGAAAATCCTTGTCTACAAGGCGCTTACGTCGGAATTCCACACCGCCCGTTTGCCCCGGGATCCCACCTGCCCTTTGTGCGGGACCGCGCCCACGATCACGGGCCTTTCCGCGCACGGTTAACCACGATTTAAAGCGGCCTGGCGCACCATGGAGGCATGGGACGCGAGATCCATTACGAGATTTTCCGGCGCGTCGGCGCGCGCGGCGGCTGGACGCTGCACGAAGTCGCCTCGTCGCGCGAGCTTGCCATCGCCATGGCGCAGGAACTGATGGCGTCGGACAAGGCCACCGGCGTCAAGGTGGTGAAGGAAACCTATAACGACGAGACCGGCGACTTCCTCACCCTGAAGATCTTCGAGGAAGGCCACAACCAGATGAAGATGGCGCCGGCGCAGGAAGACGCGCCGCATGCGCTGCCCTGCTTCAAGCCGGACGATCTCTATACCTATCATGCGCGCGCCACCATGAGCCGGCTGCTGATCGACTTTCTGGCCCGCAACAAGCTCACCATCACCGAGCTGATCCATCGCGCCGACATGCTGGAGAAGCTGGAAGCCACCGGCACGCTCTATCAGCACGCGATCCAGAAAGTCGCGGTGGCGCAGGCGGCCTCGACCAGCGCCAATGTGCAGCAGATCGTCAAAAGCCTGAATGAACTG
>DATAWO010000139.1:0-4332 GCA_036267165.1 Rhizomicrobium sp.
GGTCGCGCTGTTCACCGAACGCGAAAGCCATGCCGTCTATTTCCTGCAGGAGCAGAACATGAACCGGCTGGATGCCGTGAGCTATATCAGCCACGGCATCGCCAAGCGCCCGGGCATGAGCCAGCCCAAGCAGGTGCGCGGTTCCGAGGAAGAGGACGAACCCGAGAAGCCGAGCAAGCAGGGCACCGAGGCGCTCGAGGCCTATTGCATCAACCTCAACGAGAAGGCCAAGTCCGGCAAGGTCGACCCCCTGATCGGGCGCGCAGCCGAGGTCGAACGCACCATCCAGATCCTGTGCCGCCGCCAGAAGAACAATCCCCTGTTCGTGGGCGATCCCGGCGTGGGCAAGACCGCGATCGCCGAGGGCCTGGCCCGCAAGATCATCCGCGGCGAGGTGCCGGAGGTGCTGCGCGGCTGCACCATCTATTCGCTCGACATGGGCTCGCTGATCGCGGGCACCCGCTATCGCGGCGATTTCGAGGAACGGCTCAAGACCGTGGTCAAGGAGCTGGAGAGCCTCAAGGGCGCCATCCTGTTCATTGACGAGATCCACACCGTGATCGGCGCTGGCGCGACCAGCGGCGGGGCGATGGATGCCTCCAACCTGCTCAAGCCGGCCCTGGCGGCGGGCACGCTGCGCTGCATCGGCTCGACCACCTACAAGGAATACCGCCAGTATTTCGAGAAGGACCGCGCCCTGGTGCGCCGCTTCCAGAAGATCGATGTGGTGGAGCCCACGATCGAGGATTCGATCAAGATCCTGATGGGCATCAAGAGCTACTTCGAGAATTACCACAAGCTGCGCTACACCGCCGACGCCATCAAGGCGGCGGTGGAACTGTCGGCCAAGTACATCAATGACAGGAAGCTTCCCGACAAGGCGATCGACGTGATCGACGAGCTGGGCGCGTCCCAGATGCTGCTGCCGGAAAGCCGCCGCAAGAAGGTGGTTGGCGTGAAAGACGTGGAAGAGGTGGTTGCCAAGATCGCCCGCATCCCCTCCAAGTCGGTCAGCAAGAATGACGCCGAGGCGCTCAAGACCCTGGAAGCCGATCTGGGCCGGGTGGTTTATGGCCAGGACAAGGCGATCCATGCGCTGGCGTCGGCCATCAAGCTGGCGCGCGCCGGCCTGCGCCAGCCGGAAAAGCCTATTGGCTCCTATCTGTTCTCAGGCCCCACCGGTGTGGGCAAGACCGAAGTCGCCAAGCAGCTCGCCGCCATCATGGGCGTGGAATTCCTGCGCTTCGACATGAGCGAATATATGGAGCGCCACACCGTGTCGCGCCTGATCGGCGCGCCGCCCGGCTATGTCGGCTTCGACCAGGGCGGCCTGCTCACCGATGGCGTGGACCAGCATCCGCACTGCGTGCTTCTGCTGGACGAGATCGAGAAGGCTCACGGCGACCTGTTCAACATCCTGTTGCAGGTGATGGACCATGGCAAGCTCACCGACCATAACGGTAAGAAGATCGACTTCCGCAATGTGGTGCTGATCATGACCACCAATGCCGGCGCCTCCGACGCCGCCAAGGACGCCATCGGTTTCGGCCGCGGCAAGCGCGAGGGTGAGGACGAGGAAGCGATCAAGAAGCTGTTCACGCCGGAATTCCGCAACCGGCTGGATGCAACCATCGCCTTCGCGCCCCTGTCGCGCGCCACCATCGACAAGGTGGTGGAGAAGTTCGTGCTGGAGCTGGAAGCCCAGCTGGCCGACCGCGACGTCACCTTCGACCTGACGCCCGAGGCCACCCGCTGGCTGGGCGAGAAGGGCTATGACGACGCCTTTGGCGCCCGTCCGCTGGCGCGCGTGATCCAGGACAATATCAAGAAGCCGCTGGCGGACGAGATCCTGTTCGGCGCGCTCAAGGACGGGGGCACGGTGCGCGTGCTGCTGGACCGGGAGCAGGACAAGCTCGCCTTCGAATTCATCCCGGCCAAGGACGCCAAGCCCCGCGCGCCCAAAGGCTCCGGCAACAAGGGCGGCAGCAAGAAGCCTGCGACGCAGGAAGACGTGTGATCATCGCCGGCGGCTGCCTGTGCGGCGCCTTGCGCTATGAAGCGCAGGGCGCCCCGACCGCCATGGGATTCTGCTTTTGTGCGGATTGCCGCAAGGCATCGGGCTCGGGCTTCATTCCCTTCATGAATTTTCCCGCTGCGGCGCTGCGCATTGCCGGTGCGGTGCTGCAGCATCGCATGGCCCATGCGGACGGCCGGGAGGCGGTACGCAACAGCTGTGCCCGTTGCGGCGGGCTGGTGTTCGGTGGCGTGCTGGGCGAAACCGACAGCCACACCATCTATGCCGGATCGCTGGACGATGCCTCGCTGTTTCGGCCCAGTATCGCCACCTATGTCCGGGACGCGCCGGCATGGCTTGTGATTCCGGCCGGCCTCAAACGGTTCGAAACCATGCCCGGCGCTGACTAGGCGCTAGCGCCCGATCTCGATGATCTTGAAGCTGTCCGGCAGCATCGGCCCGCGCTGGATGCGGCCGGGCACGGGCGGCGGCGCATCCGCCGGCACCGGGCCATACTCGGCCGTCATCAGGAAGACGTGGCCCGTCTTCCTGTCCAGCGCGATGGTGCGCGCGCCGGGCAGGGTGGTGAGCGTCTGCTCCACCGAGAAATGCCCCGGACCGTCTTCCTTGATCACTGTCAGATGGCCGTCGCCGGTCGCGGCCAGCGCCTCATTGGTGGCGGGGTTGAACAGCACCCCGTCATTCTGCGCACCGATGGGAAGGGTGGCGAGGATGGCGCCGGTGTCGGCGTTCATCATCACCATCACGCTTGGGTTGCGGCAGGCCACGAACAGCATGCGGGTCTTGGCGTCCAGCGCCAGGCCCGCCGGCGTGCCGCCCTTGATGCCATCTTGGCCGGCCAGGGGATAGCGCGCGGCGACGGTCAGGGTGTTCGCATCCACCACGCCCACCGCGTCCTTGTCCTCCAGCGCGACATAAAGATGGCCCTTGCCGTCGGATACGGTTTCCTCGACCGCGGCGTCAAGATTGACGGTGCCGATGACCCCGCCATCGACGGTGTTGAGGACGGTGATGTTGGGGGCGCTATGGCTCAGCACATAGACGCGGTGCGCGGCTTGATCCAGCGTGAGCCCATCGGGATTGCCGTCCACCGCGATGCTTTTCAGCGTGGCGGTGGTGGTGCTGTCGAACATGGTCAGGGGCTTGCTCGAGGCAAAGCCGTGATGGTTGGACGCGTCCACCACCGCGCCATGGGCGCTGATGCCGTCCAGTTCGCCCACCTGTTTCAGGCTGTCGAGATCGAAGGCCAGCAGGCGCGGATTGGTCTTGCCGCTGCGCGCGATATAGAGGCGGCGGCCTTCGCTGTCGGCGACGATATAGTCGAAGCCGCCTTCGCCGCCGACCGTGACGGTCTTCAGGATATTGTACGGCCCATCGGCCAGGGCGGGATGTGGCAGGGCCACAAGCAGTGCGGCGAAGAGGATTTTGCGCGTGCGAGCCTCCCTTGAAGGCGGGAAGGCTAGCACCGCATTGCCTCACGGCCGCCGGGCGGGGCGATTATATTTCCCCAACCTCAGCGGCTTCAAAGCGGTTCGTGGTGATGCACGACCTGCGGCGGGCTGGCGAACAGCGGTCCCAGGATGGCGCGCCATTCCTGGAAGGCCTGGCTCTCGCGGAAGCCCATAGTGTGGTCCTCCAGCGTTTCCCACCACACCAGCAGCAGGAAATCCTCCGGTTGTTCGATGCCCTGGCGCATCTCGCATTTGTGGAAGCCTTTTGCGCCGGCGATATGCGGCCGGGCCTTGGAAAAGGCGGCCTTGAAGGTCTCGGCCTGGCCGGGCTTCACGGTGATGAGGGCGCGTTCGAGGATCACAGGACACTCCGTATCTTTGCGGCGATGGGTTCAAGCTTTGCCGCATCTACCATGACTTTGCCATGCGGCGCCAAGCCTTGAGCTTCCCAGCGCGGCACAATGTGAAAATGGACGTGGAAGATGCTCTGCCCGGCGGGCGCGCGGTTATACTGTTTCAGCAGGATGCCGTCGGGGAAAAGTGCGATGTCCACGGCCTTGGCGACCTTCTGGGTGGTCGCCATCATCGCCATGAGCCCATCGGCTGACAGGTCCAGGATATCCTGCGCCGGCTCCTTGGGCACGACCAGGACATGGCCATCGGATTCCGGCATCACGTCCATGAAGGCCAGCGTCTTGCCGTCTTCATAGATTTTCACGCAGGGGATCTCGCCGCGCAGGATTTTGGCGAAGATGTTGTTGGAGTCGTAGGGCATTTCCCCTCTCTCAAATTGTCATGGCCGGCCACCGGCGCATAGCGACAGCGTATGCGCGCCATCCATTGTGA
>DATAWO010000140.1:0-10634 GCA_036267165.1 Rhizomicrobium sp.
CTCTACCAGACCGCCTATCACAACATCCAGGTGCTTCAGCCGCTGGTCAACGCCAACCTGGCGACCGCGGTCGGTGGCGGGGTCTGCACCCAGGCCGTATTCAATGCCGGCAATTGCCTGGGCACCGCCAACGACAACATCACCTTCAATGCTCCTAAGGCCCGCATCTATGGCGCGGAGTGGGATGTCACGGCGCTGCCCACCGACTGGCTGACGCTCAACGCCTCGGGCAGCTATATCGACCCTCGCTATACCGATTTCACCGTTCCGGTGCCGCCGGGCTATTTGATGCCGTCCAACAGCCTGAACCTGAGCGGCACGCCCATTCCGGTGCCGGCCTGGCAGACCAATGAAACCGCGACAGTGGATTTCGGCACCGACATCGCCGGCCTGCCGCTGGGCGATACCCTGTTCACGGCGCATTATTACTGGCAGAGCCGCTATCTGGCCGACATGCGCAACTACAATCCGGCGCAGCGCACCTTTGCTTACGGGCTGCTCAATTTCCGCGCCGAGTTCACCAACCTCGCCCACAGCAATACCGATCTGGCGGTGTTCATGAACAATGTCGCCAACACCCAGGCCTGCCTGCCGGAATATACTGGTGTGCTGAACTCGGCTCCCAACGGCACGTTCGGCACCCCCGGCACTTCGGGACTGCTCCAGTGCATCCCGCTGCCGCCGCGCATGACCGGCGTGACGTTGGGCTACAAATTCTAGAAACGCATGCCGGCCCACCTCCCCTGGTGCGCGTGAGCGCCCCGAAAGGGGGAGGTGGCCGTAGCACCGATAAGGTGCGAAGGGGGCAACAGTTACGGCGCGTTATTGACCTTCACCAGGGTCATGGTGAAGACCAGGACCTGGTCCGGCGGGATCGCGTCACCGGCACCATCGCTGCCATAGCCAAGGTCGGAGGGGATCACCAGCTCCCAGGTGTCACCGGTCTTCATCAGCTTGAGCGCTTCCACCCAGCCGGGGATCAGGCCGCCGGCGGGAAACTGGGCCGGCTCTCCCGGCTTGGTCTGGTCGAAAACCTTGCCGGTGATCAGCGAGCCCTTGTAATAGACCGTCACCATGTCGCCGTCGTTGTGGACCTGCGGACCATCGCCCGACTTCAGCACCCGGTACATCAGCCCATCAGGAAGCTTTTTCACGTCGGGGCGCGCCGCATAGTCGGCGAGGAAGCGCTTGTTGGCGTCGGCGGAGGTATCATAGGCGGAGCCTGTTACGCCGGCATCGGCACCGCCGGTATCGGACTTCGTCTGGTCGCAGGCGGTCAGAATCACCAGCGGCACCAGCACCAGGACTTTCAGAAAGCGCATCGTCTCCCCCGATTTGGAAGCCGTCTTATAGGCAAAAACGGATTTGCCAGCTACGGCGCGTATTCGACCTTGCTCAGCAATACAAGAAAGACCAGCGTCTGGTTGGGCGGAATGACATCACCCTTCCCATCGCCGGCATAGGCCAGATCCGACGGGATCACCAGTTCCCAGGTATCGCCGGTTTTCATCAGCTTGAGGGCTTCGGTCCAGCCGGGGATCACGCCGCCGACCTGAAACGAGGCAGGTTCTTCGGGCTTGGTCTTGTCGAAGACCTTGCCGTTGATCAGCGTGCCTTTGTAATAGACCTCGACCGTGTCGCTGTTCTTCTGCACCGCCGGGCCGTCGCTCGGCGCCGCCCGCAATACACGGTACATCAGCCCGTCGGGCAGCTTCTTCACCCCGGAGCGGGCGGCATAGTCGGCCAGGAAGCGCGTGTTGGCGTCAGCGGAGGTGTCGTAGGCGGCGCCCGCAACGCCGGCGGTCGCCGTGGCGGCATCAGACCGGTGCTGATCGCAGACGGCCAGAACGGCCAGCGACGCAAAAACCAGGGCCAGAACTTTCAAGGCGCGCATGTTTTCCTCAAAGCGGCGCTACAGAAGCCTTATACGCGAGAGGATGCTCCGTCGCTACTTGTTCGCGATCCGGACTTCGTCGCCTTCCTGCAGCGCGTCCGCCGGATTGTCGATGATCCGGTCGTCGGGCTTGATGCCGCCGCCCACATCCACGGTGGCGCCATTGTCGCGCAGGATTTTGACGGTCTTGAGCCGGACATGATTGCCCGC
The DNA here is from genome assembly GCA_036267165.1 of Rhizomicrobium sp. Classification (GTDB taxonomy): domain Bacteria; phylum Pseudomonadota; class Alphaproteobacteria; order Micropepsales; family Micropepsaceae; genus Rhizomicrobium. The sequence goes on from DATAWO010000140.1 coordinate 2,105, forward strand.
ATCCACGGTGGCGGCCTGCATGCCGGCGTCGCGAAACATCAGGGCGGTGGCGGGCAGCCGGATGCCATTGGCCCCCGCCGGCAGCGGGAAGCGGACATTGGCATAGGCGCCGGGCTGCAGCGCATGATCGGAATTGTCGGTGCCGAACTGGATCAGCACGGTGCCGGTCGCCGAAACGACGGCGCCGGAATTCGCCACCAGCGTCGCGTTGAAGACGCGGTTGGAATATTGCGGCACGGTGAAGGTGACCGCCATGTCCGGACGCACATAGGATGCGTAATTCTGCGGCAGTCGCACATAGATGCGCATTCTGCCCTGGTTGGAGACGGTGAACAGCGCCGTCGTCGATGTCGCCGTGCCGACCGTCACCAGATTGCCCACGTCCACCGCGCGGGTGGTCACCACGCCGTCGAATGGCGCGATGACACGGGTATAGGCCAGATTGATTTCGGCTTGGGACACTTGGGCGCGGTCGACCTCCACCACGCCGGCATCGGAATTGACGGTGGCAGCTTGCGTGGCGAGCTGTTGCTGGGAAATCGCGTTCTGCGCCCACAGGGCCTGATAGCGGGCCAGATCCACCTTGGCATTGGCCAAGGTGGCGCTGTCGCGCGCCAGCGCGCCCTTGGCCTGGTCCAGCGCCGCCTGATAGGGCCTGGGGTCGATCTGGGCGAGCAGGTCGCCTTTCTTCACCCGGGCGCCGATGTCGAAATACCATTTCTGCAGATAGCCGCTGACCTGGGCATAGATGGGGGCGTTGGTGAAGGCCTCCACGTCGCCCGGCAGGTTCAGCATGCCGCCGGTCTTGGTTTTGGCCAGCTTGATGATCTGGACGGTGGGCACCGCCTGGTCGTCGGTCCATTGCGCCGTGGTGTGGCTCTTCCAGATGCGCCAGCCGATGCCCAGCACGGCGATGATGATGGCGACAATGAGAGCGATCTTGCCCCAGCGTTTCAGTCCGGGCGGGGTGGTGTGGCGTCGCAATTCGTCCGGCGCGGGATCGTGGGTCCCGGCGTCGGGGTTTTTATCGGGCATAAGCTTCTCCAGCCCCATGCGGGGGATTTTGCGGCCCCTTGGCGGCGGCATTCGCCGCGCGCCGGCCATGGATGACGCTGAATACCACCGGCACGAACAGCAGGGTGGCGCAAGTTGCGAATACCAGCCCACCGATCACGGCACGGCCCAAGGGGGCGTTCTGCTCGCCGCCTTCGCCCAGGCCCAGCGCCATGGGCAACATACCGATAACCATGGCCAGCGCCGTCATCAGCACCGGGCGGAAACGGGTGAAGCCGGCTTCCAGCGCCGCCAGCATTGCGTCGCCGTGATGGTTCAGCCGCTCGCGGGCAAAGGCGATGACCAGGATCGAATTGGCGGTGGCGACCCCCATGCACATGATGGCGCCGGTCAGCGCCGGCACCGACAGGGTGGTGCCGGTGGCGAACAGCATCCACACAATGCCCGCCAGCGCCGCGGGCAGGGCAGTGATGATGACGAAGGGGTCGATCCAGGACTGGAAGTTGACGACCATCAGCAGATAGATCAGCACCACCGCCGCCAGCAGGCCGTAGAACAGGCCGTAGAAGGCGGTGTTCATGGTCTGCACCTGGCCGCGCAGGACCATGGTGGCGCCGCGCGGCAGGTATTTCGCGTTGGCGTCCATCACCTTCTGCACGTCCTTGGAGACCGAGCCCAGGTCACGGTCCTGGGAGGTGGCGTAAAGGTCCATGGTGGGCAGGATGTTGTAATGTGTTACCACCGATGAACCGGCGCTGCGGCTGAAACGGGCGACGCCGCCCAGCACCTGTGAGGCGCCGCTGGCCGAGTCGGTCACCGGCAGGTTCTGCAGCGCCTGCAGCGTATCCATCTGATATTCCGGCGTCTGCGCCGTCATGTTGTAGGATACGCCGGTCTTGGGGTTGAGGAAGAAGGCCGGCGCCGTGGTCGAGGTGCCCGCCAGCGACGTCGCGATCGCGTTGGTGACGTCTTGCTGGGTCAGGCCCACCTGGGAGATGCGGCTTCTGTCGGTATCCACATTCAGCTGCGGGAAGGAGCTCGACTGCTGCATGCGTGCATCCACCAGGCCGTTGATGGTGCGCAGCTGGCGCAGGATGCGTTGCGCGAAAGCCTGGGTCTGCGCCTGGTTGGTGCCGACGACCTGCACGTCAAGCGGCGCAGGCGCCCCGAAATTCAGGATCTGGCTGGTGATGTCGGGCGGGGGATAGGAGAAGGTGACTTGCGGAAACACCCGCGGCAGCCGCTCGCGCATGGTGCGGACATAATCGGCGGTGGCGCCGTGATCAGGCTTCAGGCTGATGAAGATGTCGCCGTCCTGCAGGCCGATAGTGCCGGAATTGTTGTAGAGCAGATTGATCGGGCTTTGGTTGAGGCCGATATTGTCGATGATGGCGTCGATCTGGTTGCCCGGGATGATGCGGCGCACCTCGCGCTCGATCCGGGCCACGATCTGGTTGGTGTCCTCGATGCGCGTGCCCGGCGGGGTGCGGAGATGCAGGGTGATCTGGCCGGAATCCACCAGGGGGAAGAAATCCTCGCCCAGGAAGGGAAACAGCAGCAGCGATACCGCCACCGCGCCCAGGAAACCGAACACGAAAAGCCGGCGGTGCGCCATCGCCAGCGCCAGCATGTTGCGGTACTGCTCGCGGAAGCCGTCGAATCCCAACTCGAACCGGCGCTGCACGCGCGCCAGCATATTGTCGCCTTCCACGATATGGCCGTGCGGCTTGAGCAGGTAAAGCGACAGGGTCGGCACCAGGGTACGCGAGAGGATGAAGGAGGCGATCATGGCGAACACCACGCTCATCGCCATGGGCGTGAACAGGAAGCCCGCAATGCCTTCCAGCGCGAACATCGGCACGAAGGCGATGCAGATGCACAGGGTGGAGACGAAAGCCGGCAGCGCGATCTGTTCGGCGCCGTCCATGATGGCTTGATAGGGCTGTTTGCCGTGTTCCAGATGCCAGTTGATATTCTCGATGGTGACGGTGGCGTCGTCCACCAGGATGCCGACCGCCAGCGCCAGCCCGCCCAGGGTCATGATGTTGAGTGTCTGGCCCGTGGCCCACAGCCCCATCAGCGCGCACAGCACCGCCAGCGGAATCGAGGTCGCGATGATGACGGTCGAGCGCCAGCTGCCCAGGAACAGCAGGATCATCAGACTGGTGAGGGCGGCGGCGATAGCGCCTTCACGCACCACGCCATTGATGGCGGCTTTCACGAACAGCGACTGGTCGGACAGCACGTCGATCTTGAGCGCTTCCGGCAACTGGGTCTTGAGCAGCGGCAAAAGGTTGCGGATGCCGTTGACCACATCGATGGTGGAGGCCTGGCCGTTCTTCAGCACGGTGGACAGCACCGCGCGATAGCCGTTGACGTGCACGATGTTCTGCTGCGGCGGATTGCCGTCGCGCACATGTCCGACATCGTGCAGGAAGACGGTGCCGCCATTGATGGTCTTGACCGGCAGTTCGTTCAGTGCCGCGATGGTGTCGGGCGCATCATTCAGCCGCACCACATATTGAAGGGCCCCGATCTTGATGTTGCCGGCCGGGATGATCTGGTTCTGGGTGGCGAAGGCGTTCTGCACGTCGGCGGCGGAGAGGCCGTGGGCCTGGATCGCCTGCGGATCCAGGTCGATCTGCACCGAGCGGTATTTGCCGCCGTAGGAATAGGGCACCGCCGCGCCCCGCACCGTGGTCAGGCGGGGACGGGCGAAATTCTGCGAATAGTCCAGCACCTGCTGTTCCGACAGCGAGTCCGAGGAAAACGCCATCTGCAACACCGGCACGGTGGAGGCGCTGTAATTGAGGATCAGCGGCGGCTGGGTGCCCACCGGCATCTGGCGGATGGCGGTCTGGGAGATGGACGTCACCTGCGCGGTGGCGAGACGGATGTCCACATTGGGCTGGAAGAAAATCTTGGCGATGCCCACGCCCTGCATGGACTGGCTTTCCACATGTTCCACATCGTTGACCGTGGTCGAAAGAATGCGCTCATAGGGCGCCATGATGCGCGCGCCCATTTCATCGGGCGCGAGACCCGAATAGGTGAAGGCCACGCCGACCACCGGAATGCCGATATTGGGAAAGATGTCGGTGGGCGTGCGGACAGCCGCCAGCGGCCCGAAGATCAGAATCAGCAGGGCCATGACGATGAAGGTATAGGGCCGCTCCAGCGCGACCTTGACGAGCCAGGTCATCGGCGGGACACCTGTGGTAAAACGTATATCATTTCAATGGTTTGCGGGGTTCTTCACAACAATCCGGCGGATTATACCGGGAAATGATGGGCCTGCATCGCCGGGCTTGTCGCAATCTGTATCGGCTATATTCCATAGAGTTTATAGGGTATATGGCGGCATGATCTCCCAGAAAGCCCGCTATGCCCTGCGCGCCCTGCTGTATCTGGCGGCACAAGGCGACACTGGTCCGGTGCAGATTTCCGAAATCGCGGAAAGCGAGAAAATCCCGCGCAAGTTTCTGGAAGCCATCCTGCTTGAGTTGAAGAAGCCTGGCATCGTGCGCAGCCATCGCGGCCGCCAGGGCGGCTATTCGCTGGGCCGGTCCGCCAAGGATATCAGTTTTGCCGACGTCTTGCGGGTCACCGACGGACCATTGGCGCTCAGCCCCTGTGTCAGCGTGATGGCCTATCGCAAATGCGATGACTGTTTCGAAGAGTCGGTATGCGCCATTCGCAAGGCGCTTCTGGCGGCGCGCGACGCCACCGCCGAAATCCTGGAATCCCGCAGTCTCGCCACGGCGGCGCAGCAGCTGAAGCGCTCGGGCGCCCTTTAGAATCTCTTTCGCTTTGAAGCCTTTACCCGTGTGGAAAATTTATCCTCTAAATCTCTATTGACTAGATAGGGATTTAGAGGAATTAATTGCCCCGTTGGCGGCCGCGATGGCCGAAGGGACGATTTACATGGGGTCGTCATGGACAGGTTTTCTGCTTCGCTTTTTGTCAGCGCCGCCCTGGTCGCACTTTCTGGACCCGCACTTGCTCAGACACAGAAGCCCCCGCAGGCCGCGCCGGATCCCAGGGTGGATGCGCTGGAGCAGCAGCTACGGGATGTGGAGCGGCAACTGGCCGGGATCAAGGCGGCACAGGCTCAGAATGACACCAGCGCCGCGGTCGCGGACCTGAAGCGCAGCACCTCCGACCAGTATACCGATCTCAACAAGACGGTTTCGGCCCTGCCCAGGTCCAGCGTCGACAATGGCCGGCTGCAGGTCACCTCCAATGACGGACGCTTCAGTGCCGCGCTGCGAACCCTGATCCAGTTCGACTCCGGCTATTACATGCAGGACCACGCCGCGAATTTGCTGCCGGCGGCCTATGGCAACAATTTCAGCAGCGGTTCCAATTTCCGCCGCGTCTATCTGAACCTGCAGGGCCGGGTATTTGGCGACTGGTCCTACAATGTCAATTTCGACTTTGGCGGCAGCGGCGGCACCGAAACGCCCGGCCACATCCAGTCGGTCTATCTGGAATATGACGGGGCCGCGCCCTGGGCCTTCCGCATCGGCGCCTATCCGCCGCCCGCCAGCCTGGAGGATTCCACATCCGCCGGCGACACGATCTTCCTGGAGCGCAACTCCCCTTCGGACCTGCAGCGCAATATCGCCGGCGGTGACGGGCGTGATGCCGTCTCGGTGATCTATGCGCAGCCCACTGTTTATGGCGCGCTGTCCTTCACCGGCGACAAAATCCAGACCGGCGCCAAGGCGCTGGCCGCGGCCGGCGCGACTGCGGCGCCCACCTTCGATGAGCAGGAAGCCCTGTTGGGGCGCCTGTCCTGGCTTCCCATCTCCGAGGACCATGCGCACTGGCTGATCGGCGTCAACGGCAGTTATGTGATCAAGCTGCCGGAATCTGTCGCTTACGGCTTGCCCAATCTGTCCAGCACCCCGGGCGTCACCGCGCTCAACAGCTTCACTTTCTCCGATCCGCCGGAACTGACCTTCGACTCCAATGGCTACACCCTGGCCAATACCGGTTCGCTCAACGCCAATCATGTCAGCCAGTGGGGCGTGGAAACGGCTGCCAACTGGCACAGCCTTTACGGCCAGGCCGGCTATTATGGTTTTGAGGTCGATCGCTCGCAGATTGCTTACGCTACCACCACCGGTACCCAGATCGTGCGGCCCAATGCCGATCATTTCAGTGGCTGGTATCTGCAGGGCAGCTGGCTGCTGACCGGCGAGGAGCGGCTCTACAATGTTGGCACCGGCGCCTTCACCCCGCCGCAGGTCACGACGCCGCTGAATTTCGAGAAAGGCACTTGGGGCGTGTTCGAACTCGCGGCCCGCTACAGCGATCTCGATCTCAACGACCATGTCAACGACACCGCCAATGTCACAATCGCCAATGCCGCGGGCGCACCGGCCGGCACCCATACCTATGATTTCTACAACACCGTGCGGGGCGGTGATCAGCGCATCCTGACCTTGGGTCTCAACTGGTATCCCAACACCGTCATCCGCTTCGCGGTGAATTATGAACTGATCCAGAACAGCAAGCTGCAGTCCGGTTCTTCGCCCAACGCGCTCACCGGCGTCACGCTTGCCACCACCGGTCCGGCGGCGCCGCCCACGGTCAACGTCGGGCAAAACCTTTCCGCTGTCGCGATCCGCGCCCAGCTTGCACTCTAGGACAAGGACAAAAAATGAAGCGCATTCTTTCATTGCTGGTTGCGGCGAGCCTGTTGGGCGCCAGTGCGGCCCAGGCCGATGTTACCCTGCTGAATGTCAGCTACGATCCTACCCGCGAACTTTACAAGGATCTGGGCGCGGCTTTCGCCAACAGCTACAAGGCCGACAAGGTCACGATCAATACGTCGAATGGCGGTTCGGGCGCACAGGCCCGCGCCGTCATCGACGGGCTTCAGGCCGACATCCTGACGCTCGCGCTGGCCGCCGATGTCGATGCGGTGTCCAGGAACGCCGGGCTGTTGCCCGGTGACTGGCAGAAACGCCTGCCAGACAATTCCACGCCCTATACCTCCACCATCGTATTCCTGGTGCGCAAGGGCAATCCCTGGAAGATCAAGGACTGGAGCGACCTGGTGAAGCCTGGCATCCAGGTGGTGACGCCCAATCCCAAGACCTCAGGCGGCGCGCGCTGGGCCTATCTGGCGGCCTGGGCCTCTGCGGAGAAGGCGCCCGGCGGCAATGCCCAGAAGGCCAGGGCGTTCGTCGCCGATCTCTATCACCATGTGCCGGTGCTGGATTCCGGGGCGCGCGGCTCGACCATCACCTTCACCAAGCGCGGCATCGGCGATGTGCTGCTGGACTGGGAAAATGAGGCGCATCTGGCGCTGAAGGAAGCGCCCGGCCAGTATGAGATCATCTATCCGTCGCGCTCCATCCTGGCCGAGCCGCCGGTGGCGCTGGTGGACAAGAATGTGGACAGGCATAAAAGCCGTGCCGCCGCGGAAGCCTTCCTGAAGTTCCTCTATACGCCGCAGGCGCAGGAGATCGAGGCGAGGCATTTCTATCGCCCGCGCGATCCGCAAATTCTGGCCAAATATAAGGCCCAGTTCCCCGCCATTCCGCTGGCCAGCATTGATGGCGATTTCGGCGGCTGGACCAAGGCGCAGGCCACCCATTTCGGAGACGGCGGCGTGTTCGACCAGATCTATCAGCCCGGAAAGTAATTCGTGTTTCTTCCCCGACTGTCCCGGGCCGCTCCTCGTGGCCCGGGAACTTCTTTGAGAGAGACATGAGCGCCATTGGTCTCAAGCTTGCGTTGCCCCGATCCCGGCATGTGCTGCCGGGCTTTCGCCTGTCGCTGGGATTCACGCTTTTCTACCTGACCGGCATTGTGCTGATCCCGCTGCTGGCGCTGTTGCTCCGGCCCTTGAGCCTGGGCCTTGATGGTTTCTGGACGGCGATTTCCACCCCCCGCGTGCTGGCATCCTTGCGCCTGTCTTTCGGCATGGCGCTGTTCGCCGCCGCGATCGATGCGGTGTTCGGCTTCATCATCGCCTGGGTGCTGGTGCGCTACCGCTTTCCCGGCACGAAAATCCTGGATGCGGTGATCGATCTGCCGTTCGCGCTGCCCACGGCGGTGGCCGGCATCGCGCTTTCCACGCTCTATGCGCCCAATGGCTGGATCGGCAGCATGCTGGCGCAATATGGCATCCGCATCGCCTATACGCCCTGGGGCGTGCTGGTGGCGATGACCTTCATCGGCCTGCCCTTTACCGTGCGTACGCTTCAGCCGGTGTTGAGCGAGCTGGGACTGGATGTGGAAGAAGCCGCCGCAACGCTTGGTGCGACGCGCCTTCAGACCATCTGGCGCGTGGTGCTGCCGATGCTTTTGCCCGCGCTGCTGACCGGCGCGGCCATGGCCTTTGCCCGCGGCGTGGGCGAATACGGCTCCGTCATCTTCATCGCCGGCAATGCGCCGGGCGTCACTGAAATCGTGCCGCTGCTGATCGTCATCAAGCTGGAACAATATGACTATGCCGGCGCCGCTGTGATCGGCACGCTGATGCTGGCCTGTTCCTTCG
>DATAWO010000141.1:0-10828 GCA_036267165.1 Rhizomicrobium sp.
AGCCAACGAGCACGGCAAGTCGCCGGAAAGCCAAGGTGCTTTCCGAGCAGATCAAGCACCACGTAAAAGAAGAACAGCGCCGTGCCGAAGGCATGTTTGCCAGGCCATCCCAATAGGCGCCGCGGTGGTAGGCGGCTCGTACGCCGTTGTCCTGCCCGTGCGCCAGGGCGCGCTCGATGGCATCGGGGTCACGCCCACCGACGGGCCGGACCATCGGTAGCCGATTGTAGGGGCAGAGAAGGCAGAGGAAGTGTTAGTTCTATTGCGTCCAGATTTTGGAGGATTGCCCCCTCACCAGAGTCTTTGGAACGCCGTACACGGGCGATTCTTCGAGCGCACTTATGCTCCTGGACCTATGTGGGCCAGATGTTGGTACTTTTGTTGGTATGACGGAAAACCGAAGTGAAAAAATATGTGCCATTTCAGTTACATATGAAGAAAATGAGGTTCTCGCCTACGCACCATTTCCTATCGCCCGCCTTGGCGGGCGATAGGAAATGCCAAGCGCCGTCCAGGCGCGCGGTAGTGCCGGCTTATATATTCACCTTGTCAACGTCGCCCGAACCGGGCGCGAATGAATGACAAGAGCCAATCGGCCGTGCTGGCGCCAGCGGCGCGCCATTCAACAAAGCCAAGCGCCCCGCCGTTGAACCGCCCTGTCCCATGCCGCAGGATCATCCCAGATAATCGTTTGCGGGGAAACGCCATGATCGACCGCCGCCTGTTGCTGTCTTCGCTGTTGGCTTCGCCGCTGGCCGCCCAATATGCCGCCGCGGCGGCAAAAGCGCCGCCGATGAAGATCACCCGCATCGAGACCGTCTACTGGAACTCGCGCGACGATGCGGAGTTCTGGCCGCACTGGACCTGGGTCAAGATCGAGACCGATGCCGGCATCTATGGCATCGGCGAGACTTATCCGCGCCAGCCGACCGAGGCCGACGCCATCCATTCCGCCGCGCCCACGCTGCTGGGCCGCGATCCCCGCGACATCGAGCGCATCTGGGCCGATCTCTACCGCACCTTCGACTTCCAGGTGATCGGCGGCGCGGAACTGCGGGCGCTGAGCGCCATCGACCTGGCGCTGTGGGATCTGCTGGGCAAGTCGCTGAACGCGCCGGTCTACCGGCTGATCGGCGGACGCGCCAATCCCAAGGTGCGGCTCTACAACACCTGCTTTCCCTACAAATACGATTTCAACACCGAGCCGGAAAAGATCATGCGCGAGCTGATCGACACGCGCGGCATCAAGGGCATCAAGATCTGGCCCTTTGACGGCGCGGCGGCGAACAACCAGAACGAATTCATCACCTGGGACCAGATCGACAAGGCGATCACGCCGGTCAAGAAATTGCGCGACACTTTCGGCAAGGAGATCGAGATCGCCATCGAATTCCACGCCCAGTGGAATGTGCCGTCCGCCATCCGCATCGCCCATGCGCTGGAGCCCTATCAGCCCATGTGGCTGGAGGACATGCTGATGCCGGGCAACTTCCAGCAGTATCATGAAGTGGCGGCCGCCACTTCGGTCCCCCTGATCGCGGGCGAGCGCATGGGCGGCAAGATGGCCTTCCAGCAGATGTTTGAATCCCGCACCACCAAATATGCGATGTTCGATATCACCTGGTGCGGCGGCCTGACCGAGGCGCGCAAGATCGCGGCCATGGCGGATGCCTATGAGCTGCCGATCGCGCCGCACACCGCGGGCGGCCCGCTCTTGTTCTACGCCACCACCCATCTTTCCACCGCCGAACCCAATGTCTGGATCCAGGAAAGTTGCCAGCGCTTCTACGAGCATGACTGGCCGCTGATGCTGGAAAACCCCATCGCGCCCCAGGACGGATATATCACCATGCCCGATGAGCCCGGCTTCGGCATGCGCATCAAGCCGTCGGCCTGGAACCATCCCAAGTCCATCCATCATGTGTCGGACAAGGCTCAGGGCTGCTTTGCCCGGGGCGACCAGAAATCCGCCTGCCCCTGATCCGTTTTCCCTGTAGGCTGCCCCCGTAACAGACCGGAGGGACGTTCCATGTTTCGCATGCTTGCCCGCGCCGCCGCCCTGCTGGCGCTTTTGCCTGCCGCGCAGGCCGCGCCTGCCGCACAAGCCGCCGACGAATATCTGACACCGTTCCCGGCGCATCATGTCATCGCCAATATCTATTTCGTCGGCACCAGGGGCCAGGCGAACTATCTGATCACCACGCCTGCGGGCAACATCCTGATCAATTCGGGGACTGAGAAGAACCCGCCGATGATCAAGGCCAGCATCCAGAAACTGGGCTTCAAATTCAGCGACACCAGGATTCTCCTGATCAGCCATGCCCATTTCGACCATGACGCCGGCAGCGCCCAGGTCATCAGGGACACCGGCGCCAGATACGAAGTGATGGACAGCGACGTGCCGGTGGTGGAATCCGGCGGCAAGCTCGAGTTCAATTACGGCGACAATGGCGGCGTCAATCTCTATCCGCCGACCAAGGTGGACCGGGTACTGCATGACGGCGACACCGTCTCGCTGGGCGCCACGGTGCTGACCGCGCACAAGACGCCCGGCCACACCAAGGGCTGCACCACCTGGACCATGCCGGTGAAGGACGGCGGCAAAACCCTGAATGTCGTGATCGTGGGCAGCCCGAATGTGAATCCTGGCTATATCCTCGTCGGCAACAAGAAATATCCCGGCATCGTGCAGGACTATGAGAAAACCTTCCAGGTTCTGAAATCCCTGCACGCCGACGTCTTCCTGGGCGCGCATGGCGATTATTACGGCATGCCGGCCAAATACGCGAAGCTGAAGCCGGGCGCGCCCAATCCCTTTATCGATCCGGATGGCTACAAGGCCTATGTCGCGGATCGCGAAGCCGCGTTCCGCAAGGAACTGGCGCGGCAGCAGGCGGGCGGCAAGCCCGGATGACAGGACCAAACCGCCGCGATGCTCTGGCTGCGGTCGCCACTTTGGCGGGGCTGGCGGCCGCGCCGGCCTCCGCCCAGACGATCGCGGGGCTGAACGGCTATGCCATCAATCTGGACACCTGGTGCAAGCAGGTGCCGTTCGAGCAGCGTTTTCCGCTGGCCCGCAAGCTGGGCTTTCGGACCATCGAGTTCTGGACGGTGGACCGGGGCAACGGCACCAAGGCGTCCGACATCAAGAAGCTGGTGGATGACAATGGTCTGGAGGTGACGCAGTTCGCGCCCGCCTGGCCCAACTTTGCCGATCAGGCCAAGCTGGCGGACCTGCTGAAAGTCACCGAACAGGCCATCGCCGACGCGAAAACATTGGGTTGCGGCAAGTTCACCGTCACCGGCCATTCCCTGGTGGACGGCATGAGCCGCGAGGCCCAGCTTGCCGGCTATACTGCCGGCCTGATGCGCATGGCGCCGCTACTCGAGTCTGCCGGTGTGACCGGGTTGGTCGAGCCCTTCAACCGGGTCAATCATTTGAACCATCTGCTCAATGGCTCGCAGCCGGCGCTGCCGATGGTGCGAAGCGTGAATTCCCCACGCGTGAAGCTGTTGTGGGACTTCTATCATATGCAGCTGGAAGACGGCGACCTGATCGAGAAGTTCACCGCCGGCGCCGACCAGGTGGCGCATGTGCAGATCGGCGACGTGCCCGGCCGTCACCAGCCCGGCACCGGCGAGGTCAACCACGCCAACCTGCTGCGCAGCGTGCGCGCCACCGGCTATCACGACAAGATCGGTCTGGAATTCATGCCGCTGGATCAGGACGATGCCAAAGCGGTCAAGGACATGCTGGCGCTTGGCGTCAGCTAGTGCCTTCGTTAGTGAATGACTTCTACGACGGCCAGCAACGCGGCCGCGGCGCCCAGTGCGGGATAGAGAATCTCGGACCAGGAATGCAGCGGCGCCGTATGGACCCATTCCCGCGCGGCCAGGGCGCGCGACTGGGTGCGGGCGAAGAAATAATCCTCGTGGCGGTAATCGGCATGGGCGGACGGACGCGACATGACAGCCTCTCTTTCACCTGTAAAGGTAGGTATGCGGCACCCGGAATGGCCTTCGCCCATCGCATGGCGGGCACAACCGGAATGCATGCCCTATAGTAAGAAGCGGTTGCGAATCAGAGGGTTCATGCGCGTGCTGCGGGCGGCCATTCTGGCGTTGGGCTTTGTGCCCGGCCTCGCTTTCGCCCAGGACGCGGCCCGGCTGTTTCAGCCTGCGCCCAGCAGGCCCGCGTCCATGTCCGATTCCGCTCCCATGGTGCGCGCCGCGCTGGATGCGCCGCCGGTACCGATCGCCCGGCCCGCGCCGGACATGCGCAGCACTGAAAACGACACCGAGACGCCGCCCATGCCCAGCCCCCGTCCGCCCGTGACCTATCCACCGCAGAAGGTCAGCTTCCCCGGCGGTGTCGGCGCCCAGTTCGACATCACCTATTCGGCGCTGGAAGGCTTCCGGCCGCTCACCCTCGATATCTACACGCCCAAGCCTTCGCCCATAGCTTTGCCGTTCGTGCTGTTCGTTCACGGCGGCGGCTGGAATAGCGGCGATTCCCGCCATGCGCCGCCCTTCCCCGATTTCCCCCGCGCCCTGGCGGGGTTGGCGGCGCAGGGCTATGTCGTCGCCAGCGTCAATTACCGCCTGTCGCAGGAAGCCCATTTTCCCGCTGCCCTTCAGGACGTGAAAGCCGCCATCCGCTGGCTGCGCAGCCATGCATCCGATTACGGCGGTGACCCCACCCGGCTGGCGGTATGGGGCATGTCGGCGGGTGGACAGCTCGCGGCGATGGCCGGAACCAGCTGTGGCGTGATGCGCTTTGAGCCGGACGGAAATGTCAACTACGCCGCACCCAGCGACTGTGCCGAAGCGGTGATCGACTGGTTCGGGCCCACCGATCTGGAGACGCCGGCAACCAGTCCCGGCAAGTCCAAGGACGGTTTTGTCGCCGCGACAAAGGCCAGTGAAGCAGGCCTCTATCTGGGATGCGAGCCCGCAGCCTGTCCGCCGGGCGTGGCAAAGCTGGCCTCGCCGCTCGGCTTTATTTCTGAGAACGCCCCGCCGTTCCTGATCCAGCAGGGCGCGGCCGATACCGCCGTTTTGCCCCAGCAGTCCCAACGCCTTTATGACGCGCTGAGGCGGAAAAATGTGCCGGCCGAGATCGTGCTCTATCCTGATGTGGGCCACGATTTCCTGAAGGACGGAAAGCCGGACGCTGCCACCGTGACCGGGGCCATGGCCACAGTGACCGCCTTCCTGGCCGCGACCTTCCCCAACAAGCCGGCAAAACAGCCGTCACACCATAGCCAAGTGAACGCGCCCGTCAGCCGCTGATGCTGGCGCGGCGCGCGGTCAGCTGAGCGCGGATGGAAAGCTCCGCCGCCAACAGGCATTGCGTCTGGTCCCGGGCGGTGTGCGTGCGGCCCACGATATCAGCCACAAACTGCGCTCCGAAAGGCAAAGGTCCGTTGTTGCAATCGATATAGCGGGCGCGCTTGCCATCCACGATGAACAGGTTGTTGCCTTTGGGCGAGACCGCGACATCGGCATATTTGCGCACCTCGATATAGCCACCGGTGCCCAGCACAAACAGCCGCCCGTCGCCCCAGGTGCCCAAGCCATCGGGCGTGAACCAGTCCAGCCGCACATAACCAAAACCCTTATCGCCCTTCAGCATCATGTCGCCGAAGTCCTGGAAATGCGGGTGATCGGGATGGCGGACATTGGCGACCTGCGCCGCCACAACCTCTGCCTGGGTCGAGCCGGTATAGAACAGGAACTGGTCGATCTGGTGGGAGCCGATATCGCAGAGGATGCCGCCATACGCCACATCCTCCCAGAACCAGCCCGGACGTGGCACGCCGCCGCCATTGTCGCCGGTGCGCTGGATGACCTGATGGGGCGCGATATTGATGGTCTGGATCACCTTGCCGATGGCGCCCTGCCGGATCAGTTCGCCGGCATGGACCGCAGCCTTCACCTCCAGCCGCTCGGAATACATGATGGCGTAGATACGGTGCGTCTCCGCGATGGTCCGCCGCACCAGCGCCAGGTCTTCCAGGGTGGTGATGCCCGGCTTGTCGGAGAGGAAATCCTTGCCCGCCTGCATTGCGCGCACGCCGATGCCGGCCCGCTGGTTGGCGATCTGCGATGACAGCACCAGCTGAACGGACGGATCGTGCAGCACCTCGTCCTGGCTGCGCGCCGCCTTGGCGCCCGGATAGCGGCGCAGGAACTCCACGCACTTGTCGGGTTCGTCGCCCCACCAAGCCACCAGTTCGCCGCCACCGCGTGTGACCGCGCCGATCATGCCGTGGATATGGTCGTGGCTGATGCCGCAGACGGCGAAGCGGATATGATGCCTGGGCTTTTCCTCGGGCGCAGGCGGCAAGGGTTCCGCCTGCGCGCTGGACGACAGCGCCAGCATCGCGCCCATGCTTTCCAGAAACTCGCGCCGTTTGGTCATTTCATCCCCGTTAACCATAAATCACAGGCCGCGCTCGTCCGGCCTTTGGCGCCAGTGTATCATTCCGGCACAGTTCAGGAGCCGGCCATGAAGAGACTTGCCGTCATCGCTCTCGCCGCTTTGCTGCCGCTGGCCGGTTGCGCCACGCCTTACGGGTATTCGCCCGGCGCCTGGGCTTACTATGACAGCGACTATGATTCCGGCCAGGAGGGCTATGACCGGCCCGTCATTTATTATGGCGAGAGCGCCCAGGGCCTGCCCTATGACAATGGTTCTTACGGCGCACCCGCCGCCGGACAAGTCTATGGCAACGTCTATTCCGGCGCGCCGGTCTACGCACAGTCCTACGCCTATTACGGCGACCATGCCGATAGCGAACCTGATGGCGATGGCCGTGCCAAGCCGCGCCATATGAGCCGTTGCCACTGCCGGCCGGCACCGGCGCACGCCACTCCGCCGGCACAGCACGATCCGGCCTGGTACTCGACCTATTACACGATCGGCTAGGCCCAGTTCAGCAGCCGCTGGAGATTGCCGCCCTTGACCTTGGCGATATCGGCGGCCGAATAGCCTTTCATATGCACATCGGCGATATGGGGGGAATCGCCGCTCCACACCATGCGGTCGGGGCCGAACTGCTTGATCACGCGGCGCGTAAAGGGCGTCAGGCTCTCATAGTCAGGCTTGTCGGTGGGGGCCATATAGCCCAGCTCCGACAGCTTCATGTAGACATTGGGATATCGGGCCAGGTCCAGCACATCGCCATATTCCCAGATCATGCCCGTCTTGGGATTGCACATATGGTCGATCAGCACCTTGCAGCCGGGGAAGGCGGCGATCGCGCTACCTGCGTCACGCGCATAATTGGGCCCGAGATCCAGCTCGATCACCAAATTCAGATCCACCGCCTTCTTCCACAGCGCCCGCACGCCGGGCTCCGCGAAGCTGGCAAAATAGGCGGTGTTGCCGCGATGCAGATGGAAGCGGGTGGAGCAGATACGCGGCTGCTTCTTGACCAGCGCTTCCAGCCTGGCGGGCGCATCGTCATCCTTGGGGAAGAACATGCTGGTGCCCTTGAACTGCGAAGGCGCGGTGCGGGCCAGACAGTCCAGCACCAGGGCATGGTCGTCGCCATAGGGTTCCGGATGCACGAACAGCGCCCGGTCGATACCGAACGCTCTCAAGTGCGCCTGATAGTCCACCAGCGGGTCCGCCGACAGCCGCGACACATCCGGCTTGTAGGTACCACGCGGGCTGAAGGGAAAGCGGGTGACGTCGGAGCTGAACATATGCATGTTCCACTCGATCACCGGCGTGGCGGCGGCCCAAGCGGTCGTGGAGGCCGCGGTCGCCGCGCCCGTTGCCAGCGCGGTCATCGAAGCCAGAAGATCGCGGCGGTCGAGCATGTCCATCCCCTTGATTTTGGCCCATTGCTTTTGGTGATTGGCGAAGGGATACCATGCCCGCAAGATACGGGAAACATGAATACCAAAACGCTCCATGAAAAGGCGATGGCGCTGCACCGCAGCGGCCAGCTGGCCGAGGCCGAACGTCTGTACCGCGACGTGCTGGCGGCGGACCCGCACGATTTCGCGGCGCGACATCTGCTGGGCGTGGTCCATGCCCAGCAGAGACGCAACCAAGACGCCCTGACAGAGCTGGATGCCGCGCTCGCGCTCAGGCCGGATGACGCCGACGCCCATCTGAACCGCGCCAATGTGCTGAAGGTGACGGGCCGGGCGCAGGACGCGCTGGCGGGCTATGCGCGCGCCCTGGAATTGAAGCCGGGATGGCCGCAAGCCGAAAACAATCGCGGCACGGTGCTGCGGGATTTGGGGCATTATCAGGAAGCGCTGGCCGCCTATGACCGGGCGCTGGCCGCCACACCCGATTATGCCGAGGCGCTGAACAATCGCGGCATTGTGCTGCAGGACCTGAAGCGCCCCGCCGAGGCGCTGGAAGCCTATGACCAGGCGCTGCGCCGCGCCCCCAATTTCGCCGCCGCCTTCAACAATCGCGGCAGCGTTCTGTTGGAGATGCGGCGGTTTGGCGATGCGCTGTCCTGTTTCGACCGGGCACTGGCGCTTCGTCCCGGCGATGTCGAAGTGATCAACAATCGCGGCAATGCGCTGCAGGGTCTGGCGCGCCATGAGGAGGCGCTGGCGGCCTATGACCGGGCATTGGCAATCAAGCCAGGCCATGTTTCCACCCTGAACAATCGCGGCGGCGCGTTGCAGCAGTTGAAACGATATGAAGAGGCGCTCGATTCTTTCGAAAAAGCGGGGTCGCCGGAAGCCTTTGGCGGCGCGGCCATGGCGGCGCTCAACCTGTGCGACTGGGACAGGGCGGACCGGATCGCGCCCGAGATGGAACAGCGGATCCGGGCGGGAGGGATCGTGCCCCCCTGGGTGCTTTTGGGCTATAGCGGCGACGAGGCGCTTCAGCGCCAGTGTGCCGCCAATGCGATCGCCAAACGTTTCCCCTATCTGCCGCCGCCGCTTGCCACCACGTCTTATAGGCACGACCGGATTCGTCTTGCCTATATTTCCTCCGATGTCGGCCATCATCCGGTCGCAACCCATATCGTGCAGCTGATCGAAAGCCATGACCGCAGCCGCTTTGACGTGATCGGGGTGGGCACCAATGCCGATGACGGCAGCGCCCAGCGCAAGCGGCTGGTGACGGCTTTCGACCGTTTCATCGACGCGCATGGCCAGGCGCCCTTCGCCGTTGCGCAACAATTGCGCGCCCTGGAAGTGGACATTCTGGTGGACCTTAATGGCCACACCAG
Source organism: Rhizomicrobium sp. (assembly GCA_036267165.1). Classification (GTDB taxonomy): domain Bacteria; phylum Pseudomonadota; class Alphaproteobacteria; order Micropepsales; family Micropepsaceae; genus Rhizomicrobium. The sequence continues at coordinate 9,216 of DATAWO010000141.1, forward strand.
AGATGATAATTTCGATGTCCTCAGCCACAGGCCCGCAACCGTTCAGGCCGGCTGGCTGGGCTATGCCGGCACCACGGCAGCGCCTTTTGTCGACTATATCATCGCCGATGGCATCGTCGCGCCCGATGCGCGTGCCTTCAGGGAAAAGCTGGCCCTGCTGCCCTGCTACTTTCCCAACGACAACCGCCGCGCCATTGGCCCGGCGCCGTCGCGCGCCGAGGCAGGTTTGCCCGAGTTGCCCAGCGGCAGCTTAGGCAACGCCTTCGTCTTCTGCTGCTTCAATGCCAACTGGAAGGTCACCCGGCCGGTTTTCGCGATCTGGATGCGGCTTTTGGCGCAGGTGCCCGGCAGCGTGCTGTGGCTGAAGCAGCCGGGCGAGAAGGCAAAGGCCAATCTGCTTGCCGCGGCCGGCGCCGCGGGCATCGATCCGTCGCGCCTGATTTTCGCCGGGTCCGCTGCGCTGGCCCAGCATCTCGCGCGTCACCAATTGGCCGACCTGTTTCTCGACACCCTGCCCTACAATGCCCATGCCACCGGTTGTGACGCGCTGTGGGCCGGTCTGCCGCTGCTGACCCAGCGCGGCACCGCCTTCGCCGGCCGGGTCTGCGCCAGTCTTCTGACCGCGCTGGACCTGCCGGAATTGATCACGGAGACGGCGCCGAATTATGAAGCAGCCGCGCTGGACTTGGCGCGCAATCCGGAGCGGCTGCGCGCTTTGCGCGCCCGCCTCACCGCCAATCGCGCGACATCGGTGCTGTTCGAGACACCGCACCTGGCCCGCGGCATCGAGGCGCTTTACCAGCAGATGCTAGCTGCCGCTGTGTAGTTCACCACGAATTCGCTCCACCGTCTCCGCCGACACCGCAGGCGCGGCATTGCCCCAGGTGTTGCGGACATAGGTGAGGATGTCGGCTGCCTGCTGGTTGGAAAGCTTCCAGGCCAGGCTAGGCATGGCCGGCGCTGTCGGCGCCTTGGCCGTTGTCGCGCCCCGCGTGCCCGCCAGCACCGCCCGCGCGATGGTGTCGTCGCGCACCTGCAGCACATTGGGGTTGCCGGCCAGCGGCGGGAACAGCACATTGCCCTTGCCGTCGCGGCCATGGCAGGCGGCGCAATTGATGTCATAGCCATCGCGGCCGGCCCGCATCTGCGCTTCAACCCCGGTCGCCGCGCCCCCATTGCCGGCCGAAGCCGGCAGGTCCTTGAGATAGACCGCGATGGCATGCAGATCGCCATCGTTCATCTGGGAGGTGGAATTCTCCACCGCTTCCGCCATCGGTCCCGAAGCAATGGAATGGGCATTCCGCCCGGTCCGCAGATAGCCCACGATGTCGCTTACGCTCCAGTGGCCCAGACCCGCATTGCTGTCGCCGGTGAGATCGGGCGCGTACCAGCCTTGCAGCGATGCGCCGGTCAACGCCGTGCCCTTGTCGGCGCCGAAGAAATTCTTCGGCGTATGACAGGCGGCGCAATGGCCGGGCCCGTTCACCAGATAGGCGCCCCGGTTCCAGGCCGCGCTCTTGCCCGCGGTGTCGGTGTAGGGCATCGGACGGAAGAACAGCATGTTCCAGCCGCGCAAGGTAAAGCGCAGGTTGAAGGGAAAACGCAGCTGATTG
>DATAWO010000142.1:0-6695 GCA_036267165.1 Rhizomicrobium sp.
TTGTGCACCAGGATGATGGCCGAGGCCGAAAGCTCCAGCGCGCGCTTGACGATCTCGCGCGGATAGACCGGGGTGTGATCGACCGTGCCCCGGTTCTGCACCTCGTCGGCGATCAGCACATTCTTGCGGTCCAGGAACAGGACGCGGAATTCCTCGCTCTCGCGCCGCGCCATTGCCGCCGTGCAGTAATCGAGCAGCGCCGCCCAGGATGACAGCGCCGGCCGGCCGATCACGCTGGTTTTCGCCAGCCGGTGGGCGGCGGCTTCCACGATCTTGAGATGATTGGCGACGGCTTCGCCCACGCCCTTGACCTCCATCAGCCGGCGCGGGGCGCGGCGATCACCTCGGCGAAGCTGCCGAAACGCGCCAGCAAGGCCTTGGCCAGGGGTTTGGTATCGCGCCGGGGCAGGGCGGCGAACAGGGTCAGTTCCAGAAGCTCGTAATCGGGCATGGCGTCGGCGCCGCCCTTGAGAAAGCGGGCGCGCAACCGCTCGCGATGGCCATCGGGACCGGTGCTGTCATCGTCCATGGCAAGCGCGGCGCGAGGGATTTTGTCCGCTGAGGAGGAGCGCGCGCGGAGCGTACCCAGTGTACGTGAGCACGCGCGACGCACTCAGCGGACAAAAGACCCGCGCCCCAGCAGAATCAAACATAAGGGGGCTTATGCAGGCCTTTGGGAGAAAGCGTGAAGATCTCAACCCCAGTCTCTGTAACGCCCACCGAATGTTCGAACTGCGCCGAGAGCGAGCGGTCGCGCGTCACCGCGGTCCAGCCGTCGCTCAGCACCTTCACGCCAAAGCCGCCCAGATTGATCATGGGCTCGATGGTGAAGAACATGCCGGGCTTGAGCACCATGCCGCCGCCGGGCTTGCCGTAATGCACGATATTGGGAAGGGCGTGGAACACCTTGCCCAGGCCATGGCCGCAGAAATCGCGCACCACGGCGCATTTCTCCTGGCCTTCGGCAAAGGACTGGATGACATGGCCGATATCACCGGTGGTGGCGCCCGGCTTCACCGCCGCGATGCCGCGCATCATGGATTCATAGGTGATCTCGACCAGCCGCTCGGCCTTCCGCTTCACCTCGCCCACCGGATACATGCGGCTGGTGTCGCCATGCCAGCCATCCAGGATCACGGTGACGTCGATGTTCACGATGTCGCCGTCGCGCAACGGCTTGTCATTGGGAATGCCGTGGCAGACCACGTGATTGATCGAGGTGCAGACGGTATGGCGATAGCCGCGATAGCCCAGGCAGGCGGGCAGCGCCCCATGGGCGATGATGTGGTCGTACGCCACCTTGTCCAGCGCCGCGGTGGTGACGCCCGGCTTGACCAGGGGTACCAGCAGGTCCAGCACCTCGGCGGCCAGGCGGCCGGCCCGGCGCATGCCCTCGAAATCGGCCGGATCATGCAAGGTCACGGTGAAATGGGCCTTGCGGGCGGCTTCAAAGCTGTCGGTCTGGGATAAGATGGTCATGTCGCGGGCAATATAATATCCCAGGCGATAAAACCAAAGCCTGGAACTTGAATGCCCAAAACTGCCGCCGTTCTGGTAATCGGGGACGAGATCCTGTCGGGCCGCACCCAGGATACCAATACCAACACCATCGCCCGTTTCCTGGCCGGCTTGGGCCTGGACCTGAAGGAGGTGCGGGTGGTGGGGGATGTGGAGGCCGAAATCGTCACCGCCCTGCGCTCCTTGCGCGATCGGTACGATTTCGTCTTCACCACCGGCGGCATCGGCCCCACCCATGACGACATCACCGCCGATGCGGTGGCCAAGGCCTTTGGCGTGGGCATCGGCTATCATCCCGACGCCTATGCCTTGCTGGAAGCGCGCTATCCGCCGGGCGAGTTCAACGAGATGCGCAAGCGCATGGCGCGGGTTCCCCATGGCGCCAGCCTGGTGGCCAATTCGGTGTCCGGCGCGCCGGGATTTCATATCGGCAATGTCTATGTGATGGCCGGTGTGCCGATGGTGATGCGCGCCATGCTGGAGGCGATCGCGCCGGAACTGCCGCGCGATGTGGCGGTGACCAGCATCACGGTGGAAGCACAGATCCCGGAGGGCACCATCGCGCCTGGCCTGGCCCGGCTGCAAATGGCCCATCCCGATGTGGCGATCGGGTCCTATCCTTTCTACCGGGAAGGCGCGGCGCAACCGTTCGGCGCGCAACTGGTGATACGCGGGCGCGACGCGCATGCCGTCGCGCGTGCGGCGGCGGCGCTGGAAAGCCTGCTGCAAGAGCTTGGTGCTGCAGCGCAGCGTGTGAATTAAGCTTTTCCGTGCCCTCGCGAAATGACAGGCTCCCCTCAAACAACAAACAGGGGATGGGAATGGATATCAAGAAACGCGATTTTCTCAGAGGCTTCGGCATGGTCAGCGTGGGCGCTGTCGCCGCCACCGGCGCCTTGGCCCAGATACGTAACCCGGACGGCGGCTATCCGCCCGGCGTTCCCCATGCCACCGGCAAGAGCATGCTGGATAGTCCGCATTATATCGGCGAGGCCAGCAAGGGTTATGGCTTCAAGGCCAACTGGGCCCGCACCTTGCCGATGGTCCCCTCTGTCGATCCCAACTACAAGCCGCGCCGCATCAACAAGGCGATCGAGCTATGGGAAGACAACCAGGTCGTCGCCTATGCGGAATTCGGAGCCTCCGGTGCGCCCGACACCTATGAGGAAGGCAAGCGCCTGGCCCAGACCTATTGCGATGCCATCAATTACGAGATGGAGAATGACAGCTTCAGCTTCGACGGCCTGCGCAACTTCATGCAGGGTCTGGTCGATGGCGGCCCCACGCCGTCCGGCCACCGCACCCCGATGGTGTTCGTCACCCTGCCGGCCTGGGGCTTCGACGGTCCTTCGATGCGCGCCAATGTGTGGCAAATCCATCAGGCGCTGGCGGCGGGCGCGCATGGCTGCCTGATCTGCGAAATGGAATCGCCGGAAGCCGGCGAAATCGCCATCGCGGGCGGGCGCTACAAATGGACCTGGCCGGGCGTGAAGGAGCTTCCCATCGAAGGCGTGCGTGGCGCCGGCAGCCAGGCGTTCGCCGCGCATATCTGGGGCCTCAAACCAGACGAGTATCTGCGTGTCGCCGATACCTGGCCGCACAATCCCAAGGGCGAAATCACCATGGGCTTCAAGCTGGAGAATCGCCGCTCCGCCATGGCGGCCGAGCAGTTGATGGCGATCGATGGCCTGGCCTTCGCCGAGCCTGGTCCCAGCGACAATGGCTGGTCCCACCTGCAGTGGGATGCGATCCGGGGAGATTTGACCAAGGAGCAGCGCGCCGCCCTGCCGGCTTCCAAGCGCTTGCAGGAGGACCTGGAACGCATCCGCCTCGCGGCCAAGGCGAACAACGTCAAATGGCTGGGCAACGGCCCGCCCGGCGCGACCCCGCAGCAGGAGATCGACCAGGGAAGGCGCATGGGGCCCGCCGGTACCGAGGAAAGGGTGCAGGCGGATCGTTTGTATACCAAACGAAAGATGCCGTACTGACCCACACTCACCATGGGCGGGCGTCGTTACGCTGTCGCTAACGACCCCGGCCCATCCAACTTTCTTGCAACAAGTTGGATGGCGCGCATACGCTGTCGCTATGCGCCGGAGGCCGGCCATGGAGAAGGTTACTCCAGTTTGAGCGCCTTGGCCGCGGTGGTGAACGCGGTCTGCGCGTCCTTGTTGGCGGCGAAGCTTTTGCGCGCCGAGGCCAGGGCCTCTTTGGCCTTGGCCGTTTCGCCCAGCACGGTATAGGCGCGCATCAGCCGGACCCAGCCCAACGCATCATCGGGATCGGCCTTCAGCCGCGCCGCCAGCATGTCCACCATGGCGCGGGGATTGGGCGCCCCACCCGGCCCTTGCGAGGTCAGCATCGCCAACCGGTCCACCAGAATCTGGTGCAGCGGCGCGGTGGCGGGGATATCGGCCAGCAGGCTCTGCCACAGCGCAATCGCGCCGGCACGGTCGTTATGGCCGGCTTTCGCCAGGCCCAGATAAAAGCGCGCCGGCGTGTTGCTGGGATCGGCCTTCAGTGCGGCGTTGAAAGCCTCTTCCGCTTCCGGCGGCACCTGGCCTTCATTGTCCGCGACCAGCGCTTCGCCATAGGCCGCATCCAGTCCGGCATCGCCCTTGCCGGTCAGCGCGATCACTTTTGCCAATGCCTTGGCGGCATCGCGCGGATCGCCTGCCGCCATATAGGCCTGGCCCAGGTAACGCCAGGCGCGGACATCTCCGGGATGGGCGCGCACGCGCGCGATCAGATACGGCACCAGGCCGTTGATCTCATGGATGTTGAGGCCATCGGCGGCGCGTTCGGCCAGATGCGGCCGGCCGACCAGAAAATATGTGCCGCCGCCGATCGCCAGCATGAACAGGGCAATGGCGGCGAGCAGCAGCGCACGTCCCTTCTTCTCCCTGGCGCGCCATAGCGGCACGGCCGCGAAAGCGATCGCCAGCAATGCGACCAGGACAAAGCCGATAATGGGAACCAGACTCACGCCGTTACCTTTTTCCTTGGCCTCTGTATTTGTTGCGCACCAGCGCCACGATCATGCCGCGGATGGTGCGCACCTGCTGATCGCTCAGGCCGGAACGCATTATCATGGCGCGGATGTTGCGCACCATGGTTTCGCGCTTGGCGGGGGGAAAGAGGAATTCGGCCGCATCCAGTTCCTTTTCCAGATGCTCGAACAGGCCCACCAGCTCTTCGCGGCTGGCGGGCACCGCGCCAGAAGGCCTGGTGCGGACAGCCGGCGTGGTGTCGGCGGATTTGAGCCATTCATAGCCCAGCAGCAGCACCGCCTGGCCCAGGTTCAGGGACCAGAATTCCGCGGTCGGGATGGTGACCACGGCATCGGCCAGGCTCATCTCGTCATTGTCCAGGCCGGCGCGTTCGCCGCCGAACAGGATGGCGGTGCGCACGCCCTTTAGGCTCGCCGCGCGCAGCCGCCGCGCGCCGGCTTCCGGGGTATGGATATCCTTCACCACATCGCGGCCCCGCGCCGTGGTCGCCAGGACCAGCTGATAGGGGGCCAGGGCTTCCGCCGCGTTGGGACAAATCCTGGCCCGGTCCAATATGTCGCCGGAGCCCGAGGCCAGCATCTGGGCCCTGTCATTGGGCCATTCCATCTTGGGCGCGATCAGGACCAGCTCGCGCAGCCCGAAATTCTTCATCGCCCGGGCGGCGGCGCCCACATTTTCCCCCATCTGGGGCTGGGACAGGATGATGGCGGGTGGGGTCATTTGGCGCTTTGACGGGCCGGTTTTTGTCAGTAACTTCGCCCCGCTATATCCCCCCAGATCCAATTTTGCGAGGAAATCCCGATGGACAAGATCAAGGTTGCCAATCCGATTGTCGAGCTGGACGGCGACGAGATGACCCGCATCATCTGGGATCTGATCAAGAAGAAGCTGGTCCTGCCCTATCTGGACGTCGACCTGAACTATTACGACCTGTCGATCGAGAACCGCGACGCCACCGAAGACAAGGTCACGGTCGAGGCCGCCGAGGCGATCAAGAAATATGGCGTGGGCGTGAAGTGCGCCACCATCACCCCGGACGAGGCGCGGGTGAAGGAATTCAACCTCAAGAAGATGTGGAAGTCGCCCAATGGCACCATCCGCAACATCCTGGGCGGGGTGATCTTCCGCGAGCCCATCATCTGCAAGAATGTGCCGCGGCTGGTGCCGGGCTGGACCCAGCCTATCGTGGTCGGCCGCCATGCCTTTGGCGACCAGTATAAGGCGACCGATTTCGTCTATCCCGGCAAGGGAGTGCTCTCGATCAAGTTCGTGGGCGAGGACGGCAAGACCATCGAGCATGAAGTGTTCAAGGCGCCGGGCGGCGGCGTCGCCATGGCAATGTACAATCTGGACGACTCGATCAAGGAATTCGCCCGCGCCTCGATGAATTACGGCCTCAACCGCAAATATCCGGTCTATCTGTCCACCAAGAACACCATCCTCAAGGCCTATGACGGCCGCTTCAAGGACCTGTTCCAGGAGATCTTCGATGCCGAATTCGCCGACAAATACAAGGCGGCCGGCATCACCTATGAGCACCGGCTGATCGACGACATGGTGGCGAGCGCGCTCAAATGGAGCGGCGGCTATGTCTGGGCCTGCAAGAATTATGACGGCGATGTGCAGTCCGACACCGTGGCGCAGGGTTTTGGCTCACTCGGCCTGATGACTTCGGTGCTGTTCACCCCCGACGGCAAGACGGTGGAAGCCGAAGCCGCGCACGGCACGGTGACGCGCCACTACCGCGAATATCAGAAGGGCAAGTCAACTTCGACCAATTCCATCGCCTCGATCTTTGCCTGGACGCGCGGCCTGACCCATCGCGCCAAGCTGGATGGCAATGACAGACTGGCGAAGTTCTCATCGGCCATGGAGAAGGTCTGTGTGGATACGGTGGAACAGGGCCACATGACCAAGGATCTTGCGCTGCTGGTTGGCCCCGATCAGGGCTGGCTGACTACGGAAGGTTTCCTCGATAAGGTCGACGAAAACCTGCAGAAGGCAATGGCGTAATCCTATCTCTCCATGGCCGGGCTCGACCCGGCCATCCAGAGCAACAAGCGCCGGTACTTGGGTCCCTGGATGGGCGGGTCGAGCCCGCCCATGGAGAATAATATTTTCCTTCCGCGCGTTGCCTATACTGTCGCCAGGCAACCCTGCTCAGAT
>DATAWO010000143.1:0-62829 GCA_036267165.1 Rhizomicrobium sp.
TGGAGCGTCGATGATATGAAACCCGGCGCGCGGTTGACCGAGCCGTCGGTTACACGAATGAGAAGATCGACAAGTCGTTGCTGGTTGACGCAGGACCGGGGCGCGGACAATGCCGGACTGGCGAAGCAGCGCGGCATCGCATCTGAAGAACCCGCGCATTAAAGCGCAGTTCGATGATACCGACATCGATCATCTGAAGGGCCAACTTGTCATCTTCATCTGCCAGGTGACGGGTGGCCCGTGCAAATTCACGGGACATGACCTGCGCACCGTCCACAAAGGCATGCATCTGACCGACGCCGACTTCAATTCTTCGGTGGAGGACATGCAACATGCCATGGACGACCTCGGGATCGCCTACGCCACGCAGAACCGGCTTCTGGCGCGCTTGGCGCCGTTCGAGCATGAAGTCGTTACTCGCTAGCGGGCAGATCAGGGCCTGAGGCGTTACAATCCCAATTCCGTCAGGCCGGGGTGATCTGCAGGCCGCACCAGCGTCATCCAGCGGAATTGCCGATGGTCGTGATTGAACTCAGCGACCGCTTCTGGCTCCTCCGGAGCCTCGCTGTCGCAACCTCATGGGAAAAATCGATCTGTGCTGAGGGCTCGGTGATCAGATGGGTCCCCACAATAACAGTGGGCGTTCCTGCGACAGGCGACTCAATAAAAAGTCCGAGGCCCGGCCAAGGGCCGAACCCCACGTCTCGAACGAAAAGACCCAGCCGTCACCGGCCGGGCCTTCGCAAAATCCATCCCGATCAATGCTGCATCGGCTGGGCGTAATTGTTCACGTCCTGCACGATATGGCTCATCTGCTGGCCCGTCTCATGCGCCATGTCGCTGGCCGCATGCTGGGCCCGGTTGATGTTTTCCGCCGCCTGTTCGGAAGCGCAGGCCATGGCATTCTGGGTCAGGCCGCGCATGGCGCCGGCAATGCGCATATTGTGGCCCATATAGTCCTGCACGAAATCGCGCAGCCATTCCTGCTGCACGCCCAACAGGCCGGGAATGCCGCTGCAGTTCTGCAGCTTGTCCAGCGCCTGGCCGTTGCGCTCAAGCCGCAGGTTGATGAAGCGCAGGCCTTCATCCTTGGCGAACTGGGTCATCTCCTGGATCAGGGCCCGATGGCTTTCGGCGGTATGGGCCATGGATTCGCTCAGTTGGGAAACAGCCTTGGCAGGGCCGTTCTCGCCATGGCCATGCTCGGTATGGGTATTGTCCATGTGGGGACTCCTTGAGGGGTTTGTGCGCTGCGATAATAAGGGGAAAGAAGTGTCGCAGGCCCAAGTTTCGCGGTGCGGCAAAAACTTTTTGTGACATGCCCATGGAGACTGGCGGACAGTTTTGCGACCGTCCGGTGCCGGACAGGAAAGCCAAAAAATCGCGGAATCGGGGCTTCGGGCGGCGCTGCCTGTTTTCTGTGCGCCACTTACCCTGACATGCAATTCCATTTGCGCTGGCATCGGGCGGATGGCTATAACCCCGGCCCTCAGGGCGGTTTCTGGCTTGAGTCTCTCCCCGCCCACGTGTCGAAGGAGTATGCATGGGAACCCAGGTCTCTGCCGACTATCGTCCGTCGGAAAACGAGCCCTTCATGAATGAACGTCAGCGTGAATATTTCCGCCGCAAGCTCAATCTCTGGAAAGACGAAATCCTCAAGGAAAGCCGCGAAACCATCCAGAACCTGCAGGCGGAGACCGTGCCGCATGCCGATCTGGCGGATCGCGCCTCGACCGAGGCCGAGCGGCAGCTGGAACTTCGCACCCGCGACCGCCAGCGCAAGCTGATCGCCAAGATCGACGCCGCGCTGCGCCGGATCGAGGATGGCTCCTACGGTTTCTGCGAGGAGACCGGCGAGCCGATTTCGCTGAAGCGGCTGGACGCGCGTCCGATCGCCACCCTGTCCATCGAGGCGCAGGAACGCCACGAGCGGCGCGAGAAAGTCTATCGCGATGACTGAACGGAAACCGTCCGTCGCGCCGCTGCTTTATTAGATTGCCGCGCGACGCGCGGCGGGGCGCGAAAAAGTCTATCGGGACGACTAGGTCCGGGAATAGAAAAGGGCCGGTCCGCTGGACCGGCCGGAAGCGCCCGTAAGAACGGGCGCGACCGTGGAAAAATAAAGAGCCCGGTCACGACCGGGCTCTTTTGTTTTTTCCCACCGCTTATGTGGCACGCGCATCGGGGAAGCGATGCCGCGCAGAGTGACTTACCAGGGCATCAGGATGTCAAACAGCTGGCTGCCGTAACGCGGCTGCTGCACATCGCTCATCGTGCCCTGGCCGCCATAGGTGACGCGGGCTTCCGCGATCTGCGACAGGTTCACGGTATTGTCCTGGGTGATGTCTTCGCGGCGCACGATGCCCGACAGGCGCATGTCGCGCAGTTCGTTGTTCACCCGCACCTGCTGATGGCCGTCGATCACCAGATTGCCGTTGGGCAGCACCTGGGCGACCAGGGCCGCGAGCGTCATGTTGATGGTTTCATCGCGCTGGATCGCGCCGGTGCCGACATTGGAATTGTCCGAGCCCATCTTGACCAGGCTGGCGGGATTTGCGGCGCCGAGCGAATTCTCAAGGCCGAAAAAGTTGGTCAGGTTGGCGTCGTCGGAGTTGGTGCGGGTGCGCGTGGTGGAATTGTCCAGCTTGGCGGTGTCGGCCACCGTGACATTCACCGTGATCACGTCGCCGATATGCATGGCGCGGGGATCATGGAAGAAGCTCTGCGCGCCGGGCTGCCACAGCGAATTGTCGATATGGGTGATGGGCTGGGGCTGGGGAATATGGTCCACGATCTTGGTGCCGGCGGGATTGCCCACCTTGTCCAGCTTGGGGGCCTGACCGATATTTTCGAGCCGGTCGACAGCCGAACAGGCGGCGAGCGACGCCGCCGTCGCCAGCAGGGCGGAAACTTTCAGGAAGGATGTGCGCATGGACGGTCCTATCGGCGGGCTATGCTGTTGGCGGGAGCGGAGATGATGCCGGTGGCGCGCACCGTGCCGGGCGCGGTCACCACGGCGGAGATCATGCGGTAGGAGGCCGGATTCTGGACGGTGACGATGTCGCCGACGCCGCCCTCGCTCATGGCGCGGCCCATGGCGGTGAGTTGCACGCCGGGGGCATCGAACTCCATGGTCACGGCCTGGCCCTTGGTGACCACGATGGGGCGGCGCACATCGTCGCTGCGGAAGGGCTGGCCGGCGGCCAGCACCCGGCGCGCCTGCATGCCTTTGACTTCCTCTATCTTGGTGGGAAGCCCCGACACCAGGGACGCGCCATCCACCATGGCGTAGGTGAGGTCGCTTTCGCTGATCGTGTCGCCGCGATTGATGTCGTGGGCGGGAACCACGATGCGTATCGTGGCCGCGAAGGCGCTGCCGGCGACCGCCAGGCCCACGGCCGGCATCAGCGCGAAAACACAGAGGATGAGGAGGAATTTGCGGATCATCTCAGGTCGCCATCTGTGAGGTCTGCTGCAGCATCTGGTCTGCCGCCGTGACCACCTTGGAATTCATTTCATAGGCGCGCTGGGCGGTGATCAGCGCGGTGATCTCGTCCACCGAGTTGACATTGGAGGTTTCCAGGAAGCCCTGCTGGATGGTGCCGTAGCCGGTGGTGCCCGGAACACCGGCCTGGGGCGAACCGGACGCCGGGGTTTCCAGGTAAAGATTGTTGCCGATGGAATTCAGGCCGGCTTCGTTGGGAAAGCGCGTCAGTTCCAGCTGGCCCACGGTCTGGGGCGTGGTGTTGCCGGCCACGGTGGCATTGACCTGGCCCTGGGCATTGACGGTCACGCTGATGGTGTTCTGCGGGATGGCGATGCCGGGCTGCACCACCAGGCCGTCCTGGGTGACGAGCTGGCCTTGCGGGCTGAGCGAGAAATTGCCCGAGCGGCTATAGGCGTCGGTGCCGTCGGCCTGCTGGATGCGGAAGAAGCCCGAACCCTGGATGGCGACGTCGTAGGGGTTGCCGGTGGACTGCAGGTCGCCCTGGGTGGTGATGCGATAGACCGCCGCGGTGCGCACACCGGCGCCCAGCTGGATGCCGTTGGGAGCATAGGTGCCCTGGTCGGAGGTCTGCGCGCCGGGGGTCTGGATGTTCTGGTAGAGCAGATCGGTGAATTCGGCCCGCTGTTCCTTGAACGCGGTGGTGTTCATGTTCGCCAGGTTGTTGGCGATCACTTCCACATTGGTCTGCTGGGCCTGCATGCCGGTCGAGGCGATCGAAAGAGCGCGCATTACGGTTTCTCCTTAATTCGGCTGCTGGCCAAGCTGGGTAATCGCCTGGCGCATCAAATCTTCCTGGGACTTGCTCAAGGTCGCGGTCGCCTCATAGGCGCGCATCACCTCGATCATATGGCTGATCTCGATCACCGGCTGGACGTTGGAGCCTTCCAGCGAACCCTGGCGCATGGTCATGCTGGTCGCCGTGGTCGGCGTCTGGCTGGTGGAATAGAGGCTGGCGCCCTGCTTTGTCAGGGCCGCGTCATTGGCGAAATCCACCACCTTGACCTTGCCCAGCTGGTTGCCGACGCCGTTGACCACGCTGGAAATGGTGCCGTCCTGCCCGATGTTGATGTCGCCGTCGGTGGGGGCAATGGTGATGGTGCCGCCCTCGCCCTGCACCTGATAACCCTGGCTGGTCACCAGATTGCCGTTGCCGTCCAGGCTGAAATGGCCGTCGCGGGTATAGCGCATGCCGGCCGGCGTCTGGATCTGGAAATAGCCGCTGCCGTTCAGCGCCAGGTCATAGGTCGCGCCAGTGCGTTCGACATTGCCCTGGCCGGAATCGCGCAGTACGCCCGCATCCTTCACGAAGCTCACGGTCTGCGGCCCCTTCTGGTCTTCCGCGGGGCGGACATGGGCGACGTATTCCTCGAACTTGGAGGCTTCGCGCTTGAAACCCGGCGTGGAGACGTTCGCCAGATTGTTGGCGATCACATCCATCGCCCGGTATGCGGCGAGCTGCTGGGAAAGACTAACAAGAAGTGAATTGTCCATGGCACCTACCCGGATCCTTTCTGGCCCGTCCCGTCGGGTAGTGCAGCCGCCATGCCAGCAGGGAAATGCCCGATTTTGCTGGTTTTTATGGACGCCGCGTCCTCCATGCGGAAAAACTTGCCGGGTCTTTCACGCCGCGCCCGGCAATTTGAACCACTCCTTAACCACGTTTGCCTAGGGTGGCGCTCGAGAAGCCGCCTCTGGATTTTTGAAAGGCTGGAAGAATTCCATGGCCAAGAAAAAGGAAGCACCCGCAGCCGAAGCCGAAGGCGCAAAGCCGGAAGGCGAAGGCGCGGAAGCCGCGCCCAAGAAGGGGCTGGCCAAGTTTCTCAGCAAGAAGATGCTGATCATCATCGTGCCGGTACTGCTGCTGGTGATCGGCGGCGGCGGCGCGGGCGCCTACTTCTTCCTGTTCAAGAAGAGCGACAAGAGCCAGGAAGCCAGGGCCGACGATATGCCGCTGACCCCGCCCAAGGTGGCCTTCAGCGACATGCAGGACATTCTGGTCAACATCCAGAGCAATGACGGCACGCCGGCCTATCTGAAGCTGGGCGTGTCGCTGGAGCTGGACGACGACGCCCAGAAGACCGCCATCCAGCCGCTGATGCCCCGCATCACCGACCAGTTCCAGGCCTATTTGCGCGAACTGCGCCTTGACGACCTCAAGGGCTCGGCCGGCGTGCTGCGCCTGAAGGAAGAGCTGCTGCGCCGGGTCAATGTGGCGGCCGCGCCCTATCATGTGCGCGACGTGCTGCTCAAGGAAATGATCGTTCAATAACTGCGCCGGCGATAGCCGGTAGCGACCAGAAACACACCAGGACCTGACGCCTATGGCTGACGAAACTCCCCCTCCCGCCGCCGAAGACGCGCCCAGCGCGGCCGCAACCTTCGAGAGCGCGCCCGACACCGGCGGCGCCGAACGGGTGCTGAACCAGGACGAAATCGACTCCCTGCTCGGCTTTGACGTCAATTCCGAGCAGATGCAGGACAAGTCCGGTGTCCGCGCCATCATCAATTCGGCGCTGGTCAGCTATGAACGCCTGCCGATGCTGGAAATCGTCTTCGACCGCCTGGTGCGGCTGATGACCACCAGCCTTCGCAATTTCACCTCCGATAACGTCGAAGTCAGCCTGGATTCGATCACCTCGATCCGTTTCGGCGACTATCTCAATTCCATTCCGCTGCCCGCGATCCTGGCGGTGTTCCATGCCGAGGAACTGGACAATTACGGCCTCTTCACCGTGGATTCCAACCTGATCTATTCGATCGTGGACGTGCTTCTGGGCGGGCGCCGCGGCTCATCCGCCATGCGCATCGAGGGCCGGCCCTACACCACCATCGAGCGCACGCTGGTCCAGCGCATGATCGAGGTGATCATGCAGGACATGTGCACCGCCTTCGAACCCCTGACGCCGGTGAATTTCAGCCTCGACCGCCTGGAAACCAATCCGCGCTTCGCCGCGATTGCGCGGCCGGCCAACGCCGCCATCCTGGTCAAGCTGCGCATCGACATGGAAGACCGCGGCGGGCGCACCGAACTGCTTCTGCCCTATGCGACGCTGGAACCCATCCGCAAGCTGCTGCTGCAGCAATTCATGGGCGAAAAGTTCGGCCGCGACTCGATCTGGGAAGGCCATCTGGCGACGGAATTGTGGTCCACCAAGGTGGATATCGAAGCCATTCTGGACGAACAAACCATGCCGTTGAACCAGGTGATGAACCTGGAAGTGGGCCAGACCATGATGCTGGGCGCCAGTCCCGACTCCAAGATCAAGCTGCGTTGCGGCGGCGTGCCGCTGCTCACCGGACGGATGGGCCGCGTCGGCTCCTCGGTCGCAGTCCGGGTCGATGAAGCCGTCGAACGCACTGATGCTTCGAGGGCTCTGTGAGCCCATGGCGCATCGAGGGCTTTGTGAGCCATGGCGCAGAGCGCGCCCGGTAATCCATATTCGAAAAAGATAGAGAGACAGCCGTGACCCTGCCGACCAATCTGACCTTCTATCTGGAAATGGGCCTGGAAATTCTTCTGGCCCTGACCCTTGTCTATTGCGTGATCCTGGAACGCCGTCTGGCGGCGGTGCGCAAGGGCCAGGAAGGCCTGAAGCAGACCATCGGTGAACTCAACATGGCGATCTCTGGCGCGGGCGCGTCCCTGCGCGCCCTGAAATCGGCGGCCGGTGAAGCGGCCCAGACCCTGGACGAACGGCTGAAGCGCGCCCGCCTGCATATCGACGAACTTTCCGTCCTGACCGTGTCGGGCGAACGCATCGCAAGCCGCATGGAGGGCGCAGCCGCCAGCCCGCGCGTGGCCAAGGAAATTCCCGACATGCCGTTGCCGTCCACCTCCATCCTCAGCCGCCTGGAAAGGGCCGCGCAATGAACTCTTTTGCGGGAAAGAAGGGGCCGCGCTTCGCCCGCCTGCTGCCCGGCGTGATCGGCCTCACCGCCATCGTCCTGGTGCTCAAGAGCACCGACTTGGTCCATGAAGCCTATGCCCAGGCCGCCGGCCAGGTGGCGGCGCTGACCGACGATCCGGTTCCCGCCAACAAGGATTTTGCCGGCGGCGATGACGACCAGGTGACCAGCGCCAGTGAAGTGGATGTGGTGAACAGCCTGGCCAAGCGCCGCCGCGAACTGGACACACGCGAGAACCAGCTCAACACCCAGGCCAATATCATCGCCGCCGCGGAAGCGCGGGTCGACGCCAAGATCGGCCAGCTCAAGCAGCTTCAAGACAAGATCAACGCCCTGCTCGTCCAGCACGACCAGTCCCAGAAGGACCAGATCACCTCGCTGGTGAAGACCTATTCCGGCATGAAACCCGCCGCCGCCGCCGCCGTCTTCAGTGACCTGCCCGATGAGGTGCTCATTCCTGTCGCCCAGGGCCTGAAACCCGACGCTCTCGGCGAGATCTTGTCGAAGATGAACCCCGAAGCGGCCCAGAAGCTGACGGTCAAGCTGGCCAGCAAATTCGCGCTGCCCCAGACCACCGATGCGATCGCGCCGGCTCCGCCGGCCGCACCGGGCCAGGTTGCGGCGCTGAACCCGGCGCCGGTCCAGGCGGCTGCCGCCGCAACCGCGCCGGCTGGTCAGCCGGCGCCGGTCAAAAAGCGCGCCCGAAAACCCCGCCCTGCAGCTGATATGACGGCGTCCGCCACGCCTGCGGCGACACCGGCGGCGGCGCCCGCGGCCACGGCCGGCGCTTCGTCCATGCCCGCCGCCCCCGCGACCACAGCCCCGCAGGAAAATCAAGCACAACCAAAGCCTTAGCGGATTTTTCAAAATCCGCGGATTCTTTCCGTCGTGCTTAACCCAAGGTTAATAACGCCCCGCCAGTATGCCTGACGAAGGGGAGCCCCGGTGATCCAACGCGCGCATTTTCTGGGACTGGCGATGGTGCTTTGCGCCAGCGTCCCCGCGCTCGCGGACAGCGTCACCGGCAGCCTGCAGAACGGCTATGGCCGCCTTTCCTTCAACACCGCTTCCAAGGTCAGCGCCACCACCATCGGCGGCGTGCTGGCCATCAGCTTCAGCGCCAAGACCGACATCGATCCTTCGGTGATCGTGGCCGCGATGTCGCGCGCCATCACCAGCGGCCATGCCGATGCCGACGGCAAGACCTTGCGCTTTGTCCTGGCCCAGCCGCTCAAGCTGCATGTCAGCCAGATCGGCAATCACGCCGTGGTCGATCTGGCCGCCACCGATTTCGCCGGCGCCATGCCCGACCTGGCACCGCCGCCCAAACCCGTGGTCAAGCCGGTGGACATGGCGTCCCTGCCCGAGATCAAGCTGCGCACGGGCGCCTATGAAAAATTCACCCGCCTGGTCTTCGACTGGCCGCGCCAGGTTTCCTATCAGGTGTTTCCCGGCGCGGGAAAAATGACCATCCGCTTCGCCACCCCGGCGCGCACCGATGTCTCGGCCATCGCGCGGTTCGCGCCGCCCTGGGTGAAGAATGCGTCCTGGCGCATCGATGGACAATCCACCGTCGTGGAGTTCGAGACCGATTCCGATTCGGGTTATCACGATTTCAAGGACGGCACGCATGTCGTGCTGGATATCCTGGCGCCCAAGACCGACGGCGCGTCCTATGCGCCGCCCGGCGTCGCCAGGCCAACGGTCACGGCGATGACGACGCCGCCAAAGCCCGGCGCGAGCCAGGCCCAGGCACAGGCGATCGCGCAGGCCTCGCAGCAACTGGCGGGCAAGCCTGCCGCCAAACCGGCCGACACCAAGCAGGCCACAGCCAAGCCCGACACAAAAACCGCCGACGCCGAGCCGACCAAGCAGCAGCCCGCGCCCGCACAGCCCGCACCGGCGGCGGCGGCGCCCGGCATGGCCGCCATCCCGGTCGCGGATGCCAGGCGCACCCGTGACGGCGCCATCATCACCTTCAAGGGCGCCGGCCAGCTGCCGGCGGCCATCTTTGTGCGCGGCCTCACCGCCTGGGTGGTGCTGGAGAATGCGCCCGCCTTCGATTCCAGCAATCTGAAGCCCGCGCTGGGCGATTTCGCCGCCGGCATCGAAGCGGTGTCGGCCGACGGGCTGGGCATCCTGCGCATCACCCTGAAAGCCCCCGCCGAGATCGCGGCCCGCAGCCAGGGTTCAGCCCTGCAGGTGGAGATCGCGCCCGATGTGGCGCCCGCGCCCACCACCATCAATTTCGCCCGCAACCAGACCGATCCCCGCCGCGCCTCGCTTTCCACCCTGCTGCCCGCCGCCGATCATGCCTTCAAGATTCTGGATCCTTCGGGCGGCGATCTTCTGACCGTGATCCCGGCCCAGACCGGCGAGGGCCTGCCCGCCATCCGCAACTTCGCCGATTTCGCGGCGCTGCCCAGCGCCAGCGGCCTGGTGATCACGCCCTGGTCCGATGATCTGTCGGTGACGGTGGACATGTCGCGCGTCTCCATCTCGCGTCCCTCGGGCCTGGCGCTCACCCCGCCGCAGATGCCGGTGGCGATGTCGCCCTCCTCGCTGGCGCGTTTCGGCGACGGCCCCTCCTATCTGGATTTCAACCATTGGAGCGAACAGTCCGGCGGCAGTTTCCTCGCCACCGAACGCAAGCTCACCCAGGCCACCGCGCATGCCGGCCCGGAAGTCGCCGGTCTGGCGCGGCTCAACCTGGCCCGCTTCTATCTCGCCAACGGCTTTGCCGCCGAAGCGCTGGGCCTGCTCAATCTGGTGCAGCAGAACGATCCGTCACTGACCGGCGACGCCCAGCTTGTCACCATGCGCGCGGCGGCGGATTACATGATGGGCCGCTATCACGACGCCCATAACGATCTGGGTTCGCCCGCCTTCGATGCCGACCGCCATGCTTCGCTATGGCGCGGACTGGTCGAAGCCGCGCTGGGGGATTGGAAGGACGCCCACGCCCATCTGGAACAGGCCTCGCCGGTGCTGACCCGTTACCCCATACCATGGCAGGCGGCCGCCACCCTGGCCGATGTGGAGGCCACCCTGGGCATGGGACGACTGGATCTGGCCGATGCCGCGCTCCAGCGCATGCCCAAGACGCTGGACGCCCGCCAGGCGCTGCAGGCTGACCTGGATCAGGCCCGGCTGATGGCGGCGGAAAGCCGTTACGCCGACGCCGCCAACCATTTCACGGCGGTGGAGAAAAGCGGTGACGAAAAGCTCGCCGCCCAGGCGATTTTCTATCACACCAGCGCGGCCCTGAACGCCCGCGCCATCACCGCGTCCCAGGCCATCGAAGAGCTTGAAAAGCTGCGCTTCCGTTGGCGCGGCGACAGCCTGGAGCTCGAGACCCTGCGCAAGCTGGCCTCGCTCTATTTCGGCCGCGGCCAATGGCGTGACGGCCTCAAGAGCTTGCGGGTTGCGACCCAGAATTTCAGCGGCGAGGATGCCGCGCGCGTCGCCCAGGACGATATGCGCGGCGCCTTTGTGAACCTGTTCATCAAGGGCGGCGCCGACAAGATGAAGCCGGTGGATGCGCTGTCGCTGTTCTATGACAATCTGGATCTGACCCCGATCGGGCCGGATGGCGATGAAATGATCCGCCGCATGTCCGACCGGCTGGTGGCGGTGGACCTGTTGGGGCCGGCGGAGAATCTGCTCGCCTATCAGGTGGACAAGCGGCTCGACGGCATCGCCAAGGCGCAAGTCTCGACCCAGCTGGCCGGCGTCTATCTGATGGACCACAAGGCCGACAAGGCGGTGGCCACCATCCGCGATTCCCAGATCACCGGCCTGCCCGATGACGAGATGCACAACCGCCTGATCCTGGAGGCGCGCGCCTTCGCCGCCCTCAAGCAATGGGACAATGCGCTGGACCTGATCGCGGTGGACTCGAGCGAGGATACCAAGCGGCTGCGCGCCGACATCTATTGGGAATCCGGCAACTGGGCGGTAGCCGGCCAGAAGGCCGAGGAGATGCTGGATACGCGCTGGAGCGATGGCACGCCCCTGACCGATTCCGAACGCGGTGAGCTGATGCGGGCCGCCGTCGCCTACAGCCTTGCCAATGACGAGGTGTCGCTCGCCAGGCTGCGCAGCCATTTCATGCCCAAGATGAAGGCCACGCCCGACGCCAACCTGTTCGCGGTGCTGTCATCGGACATCGACCAGCATGGCCTGGCCTTCCGCGACGCCGCCGCCAAGATCGCCTCGGTGGACACGCTCCAGTCCTTCATGAAGGACTTCTCGCGCGCCAAGCCCGGCGCGAAATCTTGACTATTTTCGCCATGGCCGGGCTTGACCGTGAGCTGCGGCCTGCATAGCGGGTAAGCAGGTCCAGTGGACCTGCGAAAGCGGCGAACGCCGCGAGCTTGGCGAGTGGCAGGCCCGCTACGCGGGCGTTCGACCGGACAAAAGCCCCACTGGGGCTTTTGCTATTTCCGGTCTCACGGATGGGCGGCTCAAGGCCGCCCATGGAGAGAGGGCAAGGACTCCAGCCACTCCAGCGACCGTTCCGCCAGTCTTTCCCAGCCCGGCTCGCCGATCAGCCAATGGCCCATACCGTCCAGCACCTCATGGGTGGCGCGGCCGCCATAGAGCGCGGCGATGCGTTCCACCGTCGAAGCCGGATTGATCCGGTCCTCGCTGCCGGTGAGGAACAGCAGCGGCGCCGTCACATGATCGGCCTCCACTTCACTGGCGCGGTTGACGTCCAGGCCCCAGTTCATGATCTCGAAGGTGGCGCGTCCGGATTCCGGCACAAAGCGCCCGAACACCTCGTCGCGCATATGGCGCGGCAGCCTGTCCAGCGAATGGGCCAGCGCCACGTCGCGATTGGGCTCCAGCACCATGTTCCAGTAGCCGGGATGCAGGTGCAGCGCCTGGGCGGCACCGATCTCGAACAAGGTGGTGGGGGCCACGCCCCAGGGCGCGGATGGCGCAAGCAGGATCAGCGCGGCGACATCGCGCCGTGCCGCCAGCATCTGGGCGAGAAGCCCGCCCATGGAATGGCCCACCAGGACCGGCGCCCGGCCCAGCGCCTCAATCTCGTCTTCCAGGTCGGCGGCATAGTCGGCCAGGCCCGTGGTGCCCAGCGCGGCGGGCGGACGGGCGCCATTGTGGAAGCGCAAGGCGGGCGCGGTGACGGCATAGCCCGCGGATTGGAACTTTTCCTTGAGGCCATCGAAGGACCATGGCCCGCAGAACGCGCCATGGATCATCAGAACCGGCGGCTTCATGCGGGCCGCTTCGCCAGCGGCTGGAAGGCCGCCATGACCTGCTTATAGGTGTCGCGCTTGAAGGGCACGATCAGGCCAGGCAGCTTTTCCATCTCCACCCACTGGAAGGAAGAGAATTCCGGTTCATGGCTGGTGAGATCGATGTCGGCGTCCTCGCCGACAAAGCGCAGGGCAAACCATTTCTGCTTCTGGCCCCTGTATTTGCCATGGAACGCGACCCCGATCAGATGCTCGGGCAGGTCATAGGTCACCCAGTCATCCATCTCGGCGAGGATCTCGGCCTTGTCGGTGCCCACTTCTTCCTGGAGCTCGCGCAACGCCGCCTGTTTCGGCGTCTCGCCCTTGTCGATGCCGCCTTGGGGCATCTGCCAGCCTTCCACGGTCTGGTCGATGCGCTTGCCGACAAAAACCTTGCCATCGCGGTTGAGCAACATGATGCCGACGCAAGGACGGTAGGGCAGATCGGAGGACATATGGATTCTCTAGAATATCTCAGAATGTTGGCGCGCCGGATTTTGTGGCGTGAGCAGGGGCGCCGAGCGACGTGTACAAAGACGTACACCAGCGATGGCGCGACGAACTCACGACGCAAAATCCCAGCGCCGTTACTTGGGTTGGGTAACTATGGCTGATACGGGGACCAATACAAAGCCCCGCGCTTCCAAGCCGCGCGCCCATTCGGCGATGCGCGTGATGGAGACCGGATAGAGAAAGGCCGAACCCACCGCGCTGCCATTGGCGCGGGCCTGGGTCTCCAGCTCGAACAGGCGGTGATCGATTTCCAGCGGGGTCTGGATGGTGTCGAGCGCGGCCCCGCTCTCAGCCGCCGGCATGCCGAGCTGGGAGGCGACGGTGGGCAGCACCGACTGGCTGGCCGCGCCATTGTCGAAGAAATAAAGCCCGCGGCGATTGAGCGAGGTCAGAACCGGCGACAATGCCTCGGTGTCGGAGAGGAAGCGCTGACCCAGGAGATTGGTGACGCCGGCATAGCCGGTGAAGCGGCTGAGCGCCCAGGTCAGGCGCTGGATGTTGGCGTCTTCTTCCTGTCCGGCGCGCAAAGTGTGCGGGCCCGGATCGCTGTCGGGGAAATCGAACGGCTCCATGGGGATTTCCAGCAGCACTTCGTGACCTTTGGCGCGTGCCTGGGCCACCCACTGGCCCACGTCGCCGGCGTAGGGCGCAAAGCCCAGGGTGACGCCAGAAGGCAGGGCATCCAGCGCCGCCTTGGTGGCGAGCGCCGACATGCCCAGGCCACCCACCACAATGGCGATCTTGAATTTCTTGCCCGGGACCGGCGCCGGCGCGGCATAGGCCGTCATGGGCTTCCTGCCGTCATCGGCGATGCGCGGCAGGGGCCCCTGGGCGGTATTTTCCACCAGCGCGGGATCGGCCAGAAGCGCCTTGCCGGCATAAACCGGCTTGGTCACCGGGCCCGTTATGGCGCCGTCTTGGATCGATGACGGCGCGGGATGGACCGCGGCCGGCCTGGCCTTGGGCAGCAGGCTTTCCGGCAGGTTCAGGGTAATGGAGGGACCATGCGGGCGGCCCAGAAGGGTGATGGCCAAGGCGCCTGCCGCCAGGAGGCAGACCGTGAAAGCGGAGGCAAAAACCAGCGCACGCCCGCCCTTGGACGCGAATACGCCTTCTGCAGAATCGGCGGCAGCAGCCATGCGGCCATTAAGGATCAGGATGGTTACGCCCCGGTTAACGATTCCCGGTGCCTCATCAATCGGGGCAAAACCCGTCTCCCCAGCGCGCGCGTAAGCGCGCTCGCATTGGGGGGTGAGGTCGGCGGCCATGCCGACCGAACGCCGTGAGCATCGCCCCTTGGGCGCAGAGCGCCCAACAAAAATGTCTGCGCGCCCCGCGCGCGGGGCCAGCGAAGGCCAGAGGGGGTAACTACTGGGCCGTCTGCTTGCTGTCCGCCGGTACGGTGGCCGAGGCCACCGTCATCTTCCCGTGCAGCAGGTCCAAGGCATAGGACAACTGAAAGTCGTCATACTTCTTGCCCGGCGCCGGCTTGATGATCGGAGCGTTGGCCCGCTTGGGCGGGATCGGCTCGCCCGCCAGATGGCCGCGCAGGTCGGCCTCGGAGGGACGGGCCAGCTTGGGAACATTGGCTTCGTCGCCCTGCGCCACCTGGATATCGGGGATGATGCCCTCGGCCTGGATGGAATGGCCCGACGGGGTGTAATAGCGCGCCGTGGTCAGGCGCAGGGCACCGCGGCCCTCGCCCAGCGGGATGATGGTCTGCACCGATCCCTTGCCGAAGCTGATCATGCCCACGATGGTGGCGCGCTTGTGGTCCTGCAGCGCGCCGGAGACGATTTCGGAGGCGCTCGCAGTGCCGCCATTGATCAGCACGACCACCGGTTTGCCGTCGGTGATGTCGCCGCCCTTGGCGTCATAGCGCTGGGTGTCCTCGGGATGACGGCCACGGGTGGAAACGATCTCGCCCGAATTGAGGAAATCGTCCGACACCTGGATCGCCTGATCCAGAAGGCCGCCCGGATTGTTGCGCAGGTCGAGCACATAGCCCTTGATGCCGGGGCCGATCTGCTTCTTGAGATCGCGCACCGCCTTTTCAAGTCCGTCAGCGGTCTGCTCATTGAAGCCGGGCAGGCGGATATAGCCGATATCGCCTTCACGGCGGTAGGTGTCCGCCTCCACCGACACGATGGCGCGCACCAGGGTCACATCGAACGGCTTCTTCTCGCCTTCGCGCAGGATGGTCAGCGTGATCTTGCTGCCGGCGGGACCGCGCATCTTGTCGATGGCGTCGTTGAGCGGCAGGCCGGCGATGGAATTGCCGTCAATGCCGGCGATGCGGTCGCCGGTCTTGATCCCGGCGCGGCTGGCGGGCGTGCCATCGATGGGCGAAATCACCTTGATCAGGCCGCCTTCGTCCTGCGTCACCTCGATGCCGACGCCGCCAAACTCGCCCTTGGTGGTGATCTGCATGTCGCCATACATCTTGGCGTCCATATAGCTGGAGTGCGGATCGAGATTGGACACCATGCCCTGGATGGCGGCATCGATCAGTTCGCCGTCCTTGACGGGGCGCACATAATTGGCGCGCACGCGCTCGAAGGCGTCGCTGAACAGGTCGAGCTGACTATAGGCGGATGTATCGTTGGCGCCACGCGCTTCCGGCAATGCGAACATCGCCGCGGCGAAGCCGCCCACCAAACCCAAGCCGAGCAACGCAATCTTCTTCATGTACCATTCGCCTTTCCCAAGCTGGTGCGCAGATTCAATTTCAGCCATGGCGCGGGAGACTGACCATGACCACCATGGCGCAGCTCAAAATAGAGCCTGTCATCGGCTGCATCGGGGGGCATGTTTCCAACCGGCTCACCCGCCAGCAACTGATCATTCGGCCTTACCGTCACGCGCCCCAGTCCCGCCAGTACCACATCGTAGCCGGTCGTGATCTCCAGGATCAACACTTGTCCGTTCTTATGGTAAGGCCCGGCATAAAGAACCTTGCCATCGGTGGGGGCAATCACCTGGGCCCCCGGCTGGGTCGCATAGGAAAGGCCCGGATTGGCGCTGTCGGAAGTTCCCACCACCGGACCCACCACCGGTTCCAGCAGGGAATTGCGCGCCAGACCGCCCAGGGAACCTGAATTTTCCGCCATCACCGTCACCACACTGGGCTCCGATCCCCCATCCTGCTGCCTGAGCGCCTTGACCTTGGCCAGCAGCGCCTGGAAATCCGCGGCCTGGCGGGCGACCTGCTCCAGCCGGACTTTCAGGTTCCCGTAGGTTTCGGCGGCGCCTTCCGCCTCTTTCTCTTTTTGAGCCAGCAACGCATCCAGATCGCTGCGGGCGATATTGAGCCGGGCCGCGGTGTCGGCGGCCTCGGCCTGCTGCTGTACCAGCGCCTGGCGGGTGTGTTTCAAGGCGTCGATCCGCCGCGACAGCCGGGCGGCCTGGGCATAGACCGGCGGCAACGAGGCCCCGATCAGCATGGAACCGCGCGCCGCGGCCAGCGCATCGTCGGGCCGCATGGCCAGCGCCGGCGGCAGGTCATGCTGCAGCCGTTCCAGCACGCCCAAAAGCCTGGTCACCGCCACGCGGTCATTGGCGAAGCCCACGCTCAGCCGGCTGTCCTCGGCCGTGAGCTGCACAATGCGCGCATCGGCATCGGCCTGTTGCCGCTCCAGCACTTCGATGCGGGCGGCGGTGGCGATCAGCTTCTGGCGCAACGCCGCGGCTTCCGCCGCCAGCTGGTCGCTCTTTTCCTTTGCGGAAGCAAGTTGCGGGGTTTCCTGTTTCAGTTCCGACGACAGGCTTTTCAGCTGCTGGGCGCTGGACGGCAATTTGGCCAGCGCCTTGCCGGGCAAGGCGTGACTGAGATCCATCACCGGCTCCGGCGTCCTGTCTGCGGGCATGGCGGGGCGCGGACTAGGCGTGATCCGCAGGTTGACAGGCCTGGGATATTTCTGGGCCGCCAGAGCCGGCGCCGCCGCCAGCACAAAAGAAAGAAGAAGGGCGCTCTTTCGCCTCACGCCTCTCTCACCAGCAGGGAATGGCCCGTCATCAGGCCGGGTTTCTCGAGGCCCATCAGGTCGAGCATGGTGGGCGCGACATCGGCCAGGCGGCCATTGTTGAGCTTGCTGCCTTCGGGGGCGCCGAGAGCGATGATGGGCACGTCCAGGGTCGTATGGGCGGTGTAAGGCTCATGCGTCTTGGGATCTTCCATCATCTCGATATTGCCGTGATCGGCGGTGAGCAGCATCAGGCCGCCGGCCTTTTCCAGCGCGGTGCGAAGCCTGCCCAGGCATTCGTCGATCGTGTCCACCGCCTTGACCGCCGCAGCCATCACCCCGGTATGGCCCACCATGTCGGGATTGGCATAGTTGCAGACGATCAGGTCATATTTGCCCGACCCGATGGCTTCCTCGAGTTTCTCCGTCACCTGACAGGCGCTCATCTCCGGCTTGTGGTCGTAGGTGGCGACCTTGGGGCTGGGCACCAGGATGCGGTCCTCGCCGGCAAACTGGTCTTCGCGCCCGCCATTCAGGAAGAAGGTGACATGGGCGTATTTCTCGGTCTCGGCGATGCGAAGCTGGGTCATGTGATGCTCGGCGATCACTTCCCCCAGCGTCTCGCGCACATCTTCGGGCGCAAAGATCGCCGTCATGAAAGGCTTGAGCGCGTGGGAATATTCCGTCAGCCCGGCGGCGGCCGCGAACGCCACGATGCGCGCACGCTTGAAGCCCGCAAAACCCGGATCCAGCAGGGCGGTGGAAATCTCCCGCGCCCGGTCGGCGCGGAAATTGGCGAACAGCAGGACGTCGCCATCCTGCATCCCCGCATAGTCGCCCAGCACGCAAGGCAGCAGGAACTCGTCGGTGATATTCTCGCCATAGGAATGATCCAGCGCGGCGAAGGCGTCATCGAAACGGCGGGCATCGGCGTCCACCAGCGCGGCATAGGCCTTCTCGACCCGGTCCCAGCGCTTGTCGCGGTCCATGGCGTAATAGCGGCCTGACAGGGTTGCAAGACGCACCCCCGCCGGCCCGTGAATGTCGGCGAGGAATTTTTCGATGAAGCCCCTGGCGCTTTTGGGCGCGGTGTCGCGGCCGTCCAGAAAGGCATGCACGAATACCGGCACCGACGCGCCCGCGAAAATCTTCACCAGCGCGGCGATATGATCCTGATGGGAATGAACCCCGCCCGGCGACATCAATCCCATGAGATGCACCGCGCCCTTGCTGGCCTTGAGCTTGTCGATCAGCGCCAGCAACGCCGGCCGCCGCGCCAGCGAGCCGTCCTCGATCGCCACATCGATGCGCGGCAGGTCCTGCGCCACCACCCGGCCGGCCCCGATATTCATGTGGCCCACTTCGGAATTGCCCATCTGGCCGCGTGGCAGGCCCACCGCGCTGCCCGAGGTCTGCAGCAGGGCATGCGGACATTCCGCAAGCAGCCGCGTGTAATTGGGCGTGCAGCCTTGCGCGATGGCATTATCGGCAGCGTGACCGGGACGCCAGCCCCAGCCGTCAAGAATGCAGAGCAAGGCAGGGCGCGGGCAGCCGGTCATGACGAATCCTGAATCGATTGATGAAAATAGAGCGATCCGCCGCTGGCTGCTAGCGGAACTCCGGTCCGGCAACCCAGATCACCAACGACTTGCGGATGCCCGATGTCACCGGCACGACCCGATGCAGGACAAAGGAGGGAAAGGCGATCAGGGCGCCACGCGCCTTCTCCGCCCGCTGGGGACCATCGCCGGCTTCCATCACCAGGTCGCCGCCTTCATAGTCGGACGGCGCGCTGAGCTGCAGGCTGAGGGAGATCTTGCGCGGTTCGTATCGCGTCTCGCCCCGATCGACATGCCAGCCATAATGGCCGCCTTGGGCGCCTTCATAGACCGTGTACTGGAAGGCTTCGTTCAGGCCGTAGAGGTCGTAGCGATAGAACTCGGCATTGATCCGGAGCACCATCTCTTCCAGCCGCGCGTGCAGCCATTCAATTTCGGGCTTCTTCTCCATCCAGGCCACACGGGTGATGCGCAGGTGATCGGTATTCTCCTTGCGCCCGGCGATCTCGGCCCGCATCGGCGCCAGCCCGTCGCCATAGGCGACGACGGCATCGATCTCCCTGGCCGTGAAGGCATCCTTCCATACCACCACCGGTCCGCCGACACCGCCGGCATTGAAGGGCGCGGATTTGACGTCGAATGGGTTCATCGGAATTTCGGACCCGTGGTCCACACCACCACCGCCTTGCGCACGCCGCGGGTGATCGGCGTCACCCGGTGCAGCACATAGGAGGGAAAGGCGATCAGGGCGCCCCGCGAGCGCGGTGCGGTGTCGATGTGATTGGCGGCATGAAATTGCAGGTCGCAGCCGTCATATTGGGAGGGATCGGTCAATTGCAGCGAGATCGACAGCTTGCGCCTTTTGGCGAGGTCGCCCTGGTCGACATGCCAGTCATAATGGCCGCCTTCCGCACCCTGATAGACGGTGTACTGGAAGTCTTCGGAAAAGCCCGAGATGTCGAACTGCCAGACCTTGTCGTTGAGGGTGCGGATCACCGCCTGCATGCGGTCATAGATCCATTTGGTTTCGGGCGAGGGCTTGATCCAGGCGGTGCGGGTGATGCGGACCTCGCTATATTCCTCGGCACTGTCGCGGCCGAACAATGTCGCCTTGTCCTGGGCGAGGCTGTCGCCATGGACCTCGATACGGTCCATTTCGCTGTCGGTGAAAGCGCCTTCCCAGCAGGCATAGGGCAGGTGGGGAGACAGGGGCTGGGCAGACATGACGGGCTTCCAAATGGCGGCGCAAAATAAGGCGCTCCGGCGCGCCCGTCCATCGCCAAGGCCATCACCAAGGCCATTGCCAAGCGCGCAAGCCTGACCTGCCGGACCTGGCGGAGCTTTTCGTACCCGCCCCGTATAGGCTTGGCCTGCATGCAGCCGCGCAGAATCCTTGGACAGCATTACGCCCTGGCCGTGGCCGCCGTCATTTTTGTGGCGCTGCTGGCGGCGGCGGGGCTGCGCTCCACCCCCGGCGTCCTGATGGTGCCCTGGGGCCAGGCCTTTGGCTGGTCGCGCGCCACTATCAGCTTTGCGGCGGCCTGCGGCATCTTCCTGTTCGGCCTGACCGGCCCTTTTGCCGCCGCCGCCATGCAGCGCTTCGGCATCCGCGCCACCGTGATCGCGGCGCTGGCGATGATGAGCCTGTCCTCCACCGCCAGCCTGTTCATGACCAGTCCCTGGCAGCTGGTGCTGACCTGGGGCGTGGTGTCGGGCATCGGTTCGGGCTGCGTCACCAATGTTCTGTCGGCCACCATCGTCAATCGCTGGTTTGTC
This sequence comes from Rhizomicrobium sp., assembly GCA_036267165.1. Taxonomy (GTDB): domain Bacteria; phylum Pseudomonadota; class Alphaproteobacteria; order Micropepsales; family Micropepsaceae; genus Rhizomicrobium. The sequence goes on from DATAWO010000143.1 coordinate 20,486, forward strand.
ACCAATCGCGGGCTGGTGATGGGACTGTTCGCGGCTTCCACCTCCACCGGCACGCTGGTCTTCATTCCCGCCCTGTCGGCGATCGCGGAAAGCGCCGGCTGGAAGCCCGTGGTAATATGCGTCGCGGTGGCGATGGCGTTGCTGATTCCGCTGGTTTTCTTTCTGCTGCCGGAATGGCCGTCGGACATCGGAGAGATACCCTTCGGGGCCGACGCCAATCATCCGCCCGAAATACGCGAGCGTTCCAATCCACTCAAAACAGCGTTCGGCGCGCTGGGCGAAGGCGTGCAAAGCCGCGATTTCTGGCTGTTGTCGGTCACCTTCTTCGTCTGCGGCTTCACCACCAACGGACTGGTGGGCACCCACATGATCGCGCTGTGCCAGGATCATGGTCTGGATGCGGTGGCGGCGGGCGGATTGCTGGCCATCATGGGGCTGTTCGACCTGGTGGGCACCACCGCCTCGGGCTGGCTGACCGACCGCATCGATCCCAGAAAGCTCCTGTTCGCCTATTACGGCCTGCGGGGGCTGTCGCTGATCTATCTGCCCTTCGCCAATTTCACTTTTTTCGGCCTGTCGCTGTTAGCGGTCTTTTATGGCCTGGACTGGATCGCCACCGTGCCGCCGACGCTTGCCATCGCCAACCGCGCTTTCGGCCTGCGCCGGGCGCCCATCCTGTTCGGCTGGATTTCGGCCAGCCATCAGGTCGGGGCGGCCGCGGCGGCCTTTTTCGCGGGCGCCTCGCGCACCGCCACCGGCTCCTATCTCGATTCCTTTGTCACCGCCGGCCTGGTCGCGGTGGGGGCGGCGTTCCTGGCCCTGATGATCGGCAGGAAAGACCAGGGGCCGGCGGTTGCGGCAGCCTAGGCTCGGCAAGACTTGCCGGGGCGCGATTTTGGCTGGCTGAACACTGTTCAAGCCATTGATATTAAAAACGTAATTTCGGAGGCCCCACGGCACGAAACTGGCAAAGGCTTGAGCCACACACATAGGCAGAAGCCCCGTTCATGCGCCGCGCACTTGTTTTCATCCGTCTTGCCGCCCTCTTGCTGGGAGCCGCGCTCACGGCCTCCCCGGCCTTTGCCTTCTCCCGGGTCAAGGACCTGGTGGAGGTGCAGGGCATCCGCGACAACATGCTGTTGGGCTATGGCCTGGTGGTCGGCCTGGCCGGCACCGGCGACAGCCTCAAGAACGCGCCCTTCACCCAGGCCAGCATCCAGTCGATCCTGGAGCGGCTGGGCACCAACACCCGCGGCCAGGTGATGCAGACCAAGGACGTCGCCGCCGTGATGGTGACGGCCAACCTGCCCGCTTTCGCCGGCCCCGGCAGCCGCATCGACGTGTCGGTGTCGGCCCTGGGCGACGCCAAGAATCTGCAGGGCGGCACCCTGCTCGCCACCCCCCTGATGGGCGCCGATGGCCAGGTCTATGCGCTGGGCCAGGGCCCGGTCGCGGTCGGCGGGTTCTCCGCGCAAGGCGAGGCCGCCAGTGTGACGCGCGGCGTGCCCACGGCGGGACGCATCGCCAATGGCGCCATTGTTGAAAAAGACACCGGCTTCAAGCTGTCCAGCCTCAGCAATCTCAAGCTGTCGCTGCACAATCCCGACCTGACCACCGCGAGCCGTATCGCCACGGCCGTCAACGCCTATCTGGGCGGCAATACCGCCCGGGCGACGGACCCTTCCAATGTCGAACTGTCCGTGCCCGCCAACTATCCGGGCGGGGTGATGGCGCTGCTCACCGACATCGAGCAGGTCAAGGTCGATCCCGACCAGTCCGCCAAGGTGGTGATCGACGAAAACAGCGGCGTCATCGTGATGGGTTCGGATGTGCGCATTTCCACCGTCGCCATCGCCCAGGGCAACCTGACCATCAAGGTAACCGAGACCCCGCAGGTCAGCCAGCCTTCACCCTTCTCCAACACCGGCACCACCCAGGTCGTGCCCCGCACCAACATCCAGATCGATGACGGCAAGGGCAACAAGATCGCGGTGATGCCGGACGGCGTGTCGCTGCAGCATCTGGTGGACGGGTTGAACGCGCTGGGCGTCGGCCCCCGCGACATCATCTCCATCCTGCAGGCGATCAAGGCGGCGGGCGCGCTGCAGGCCGACATCGAGATCATCGGGTAGGACCATGGACGCCACCATCCAGAACATGATGAACCTGGCCCAGCAGAAGCCGCTGGCGAAGGCCCCCACGTCGATAAGCGGCGCGGCGGCGGCCGACAAGGCCTCCAAGGAATATGAGCAGGTTTTCATCTCCCAGTTCATCAGCAGCATGTTCTCGGGCATCTCCACCGATGGTCCGACCGGCGGCGGCGAGGGCGAAGAGATGTTCCGCTCGCTGATGGTCGATCAGTATGCCAAGGGCATCGAAGGCCAGGGCGGCTTCGGCATCGCCGCCCAGATGAAGGCCGAGCTGCTCAAGCATCAGCAGGTCGCGGTTCAGTAGGGAAGAGGGCAATGAAGGACGATCCCCGCATCGAACGCCTGATCAGCCTCGCCGAGCGCATCATCACCGCGCTCGAAGGCGACATCGCCGCCCTGAAAGAGGGCCGCACCGGAGCGCTCTCCACCAACGATCCCGAGATCCAGAAGCTCACCACCATCTATGGCCGCGAAGCCAAGGGCTTCGACCCCAGGCTTGCCCAGAATGCGCCGCCCACCCTGCGCCAGCGCTTCTTCGCCGTCACCGCCAAGTTCCGCGAAGTGCTTCAGCTGCATGCGCGCATGGTCACGCGGGTGAAGAATGCCAGCGAAGGCATCATCCGGGCCATCGCCACGGAAGTGGAGCGCGCCAATGCCCCCATGCGCACCTATGGTCCCCGCCCCGGCTACAAGCCGCCCTCGGCCGGGCCGATGCTGTTCAACAAGGTGGTGTGAGGCCCGCGCGCGCTTCACGCGTTGCGCCGGCCGATCCGCAATCTTCCCCGAATAACGCTAGTTGAACAGGCCCAGGATGCTGGCGGCGCTGTCGTCGGCGCTTGAGCCGCCGCTGCCGAGGCTGCCACCGGCCACGATGGTGGCGATATTGTTGACCGCATCGCTGCTGCTGGTGCCCAGCAGCGACAGCGCCAGATTGTAGCTTGCGATCTGGGCCGTGGTGGTGGCGCTGGCGGTGCCGCTGGTGTTGCCCGGATTGGCGGAGGTGGTGGATGACGGCGGCGTGTTGGTCGTCTGATAGGTGCTCTGGAGGTTGGTCAGCACGAGCAGAAGCTGCGATTTCGCCAGGTCCGCGCCCGTCTTGGTGGAAATGTCCAGCGGCCCCAGCGCCGTGCCGGTCAGGGCCAGGCCATAGGTCGGCTTGACGGTGGTCGATGACGTGCCGGTAGTGACACTGCTGTTTGTGGTCGTGCTGCTGGTGCCGTTGGCGGCCGGGGCGCTGATGACGCCCGCAGGGATTCCCAGCCGCCCCAGCGCGTCGAAATCGGCCGGCCCGGCGATCAGGTTTATCGTGTTGCCGGGATTGGCGGTAATGGTCATGTCCTCGTCGCTGCCGGTATAGTTCACCGCGGCGGTGCCGGTCTGGCCAAGCTGGGCGTTGATCTTGGTGACGAGCGAACTATAGGTCTCACCCGGATCGATGGTGATGGTGGCGGTGCGCGGCGCCACGCCCTGGATCTGGATCTGGAAACTGTCGCCGGCGCGCAAGGTGGTTTGCTGCGTCAGGTCCACCGACTGGTTCGGGTTGAGGGAGCCCTGCGGCAGGCCCAGCGCGTCCAGCACACTGGAACCGGAAGGGGCGATGGCGATGCCCGCGCCGGTGGAGACACCGTCGGCGCCGCCGAACTGCTTGGTCCAGCTCACCGTGCCGCTGGGCGTAATGGCGGCCGCAAAGGCATTGGTGACATTGGCGATGTTGCGGGACTGGCCCGCGAAGGTGCCGGTGGTGGAACCGGTGAGATAGATGGTGCCGTCGCTGCCCACGGTCACATCGCCGCCGGTATCGCTGCCCGAGGTGCCGACATAGGTGACATTGCCCGCGGTGGCGCTGGTGCCATTGTCGGTCACGCCGAAGACAAAGGCGTCCAGCCCGCCGCTGGAGGGCGCGGTGACGGTGGCGGCGCCGCCTGCGGTCAGATTGCCGTTGCTGGTGGTGCCGGAGACGTAAACCTGGTTGCCCGACACCGTGAGGCCGCCGATCCCCCCGCCGGCCTGCAGTGCGCCAAGGTCTTGCGTCCAGGTGGGCGCCGAGGTGATATTGCCGCCCGCATATTTGGAAAGAATCGCCTCGCCATTCTGCACGCTGGCGACATAAAGGCTGCCGTCGCTGCCGGTGGCGGTAGCCGCCACGCTGTCGGCGCCGGAGGTGCCAAACTGGTTTTCGGCGAGCAATGTGCCGGTGGACGAGAATTTGGCGAGATAGGCATCGCCGCCGCCTTGCGAGGTCTGGCCCGCGCCGACCACGCCGCCGGAGACGCTGCCGCCGATATAGATATTGCCGCTGGCGTCCACACTGACGGCATTGGCCTGGTTGGTGGCCAAGGTCTGGACCTGTTTGACCCAGGTCTGGCTGCCGTCGGAGGAATAGCTGGCGACAAAGGAATCATTGTTGCCGTTGGCGACCGAAGTGGTGTTGAGGTCGGCGGTGGAAGCGCCGCTGACGACCACGCCGCCTGTCGCCGGATCCAGCGCCAGGCCATAGCCGCTGGCGCTGCCGGCGCTGCCCACCAGGGTCTGCCACAACACATTGCCGGCGGAATCATATTTGGTGAGATAGACGTCCTGGCTGCCCTGGTTGATCTGGTTGCTGGTCAGATTGCCGGTGGCGTTGCCGATCACATAGACATTGCCGCTTCCATCCACCACCGTTGCCGCCGCCGTGGTCGTGCCGGTGGCGGCCTGCTGGTTGACACTGAAGGTGGCGCTGGGCGTGCCGCCATCGAGCGACAGCTTGGTCAGGCGGCCCGACTGGTCAGCGGGCGTGCTCTGGACCTGGGAGGTGGCGGAATTGATGACGGTGTTGGTTTCGGTGGCCAGGCCCGAATTGCCCGCCACATAGAGCGCCGGCGTGGAGGGCGCCGACAGGGATACCTGCTCTGCGCCGCCCGGCGTGATCTGCAGCCCATAGGTGGCATTGGTGTCGGAGGTGGCGGTGCCGCCGGTTTCCGTCTTCTGGAAACGGGTCTGGAACCCATCGGCCGAAAGCTGGCTGTTGATGTAAGTGACGATGTTGGAAAGCGTGAGCGGGCCTTGTACCTGCGACAGGTCGATCGGCACGGCGGTGGTGGTGCCGTCCTTCTTGATCGAGACGGTGAAGCTGTCCGACGATGAGATGCCCGGCACCGGATTGTTGATCTGGGCGTTGGTGACCAGCTGCTGGGTGGAATAGGTCAGGTTCGAGATCGCAACGCCCGCGGTCGATGAAGCCTTGTTCGACGGCGTCGCCGCTTCCAGGTTGAAATTGTTGAAGGTGGTGGCGCCGAGATACTGCTGGATCTGGGCAAGACCGGTCTGGAACCGGGTGTTCAGGCCCTGGAGCTGGCCGCTGGTGGCAGTGGAGCTTTGCGCCATCTGGGCAAGCTGGGAAAGCGTGTTCACCGCATTGTACAGCGAGAAGAGCTTCTGGTTGTCCTGCTCCGTCTTGGTGTCGCTGGTGGCGCCCGCCGACAGCGGCACATTCGAGGTGTTGAGATAGTTGGTGGTGGACAGGACCGCGGCGGTTTCCGCCGGGCTGCTGACCGTCGGCGTGTTCCAGGGCGGATTGTCGTTGGCGGTGGCGCTGTTGGTCTGCGACGCAGTGGAGGTGTTCTGCGCATTGGCGGCCGCCAGCGAAGACGGCAGCGAGGTCAGCTGGGATTGGTAATATCCCAGCAGCACCGAGGAATCGATTCCGCCGATACTGGACATGCGGCGAAAATCGCATTGCGGCCGTTAAGGCGGCGCTAATGAAAAGCCGTTAATCGCCCGCCAATCTGACTTAAGCAGGCCTTAACGGCTTTTCGGCATGCTGGACGGCATGAAACTCGCCTACCAATCGGGCCTGAAGCTGTCCTCCCAGGGACGGCACGGGGAAGCCATCGCCCAGTTCGAGCAGGCGCTGGCGCTTCAGCCCGACGACCCCAAGGTTCTTTTCGCCCTGGGCAATACCGCCAGCCAGTTGGGACAGGCCAACCTGGCCGAACAGTTCTTCCGCCGGGTGCTCTGCCAGGATCCTTGCCGCACCGAGGCGATCGTCAATCTGTCCAACCTGCTGCGCGCCAATGGCCAGTTCGACGCCGCCATCGCGCTCCTGATCCCGGCGGTCGCCCGGGAGCCCAAAGTCGCGGAACTGCACCTGACCCTGGGGTCGGCCTGGCGGGAACGGGGCGACCTGGACCGGGCAAAACTCCATTATCAGGCAGCCCTGATCGCCCGTCCCGACTATGCCCTGGCGCTGGCCAACCTGGCCGACCTTTTGTGCGACGAAGGCCAGCGCGACGTGGCGCGAACACTGTACGACAAGGCGATCAAGATCGAGCCCGGCAATGCCCAGGCCCGGCTCAACCGCGCCATCCTGCATTTTCTGAACGGTGATCTGAAAGAGGGCTGGCGCGACTATGCCGCCCGGATGGATGTGCCCGGCAAAGTTCCCGCCCTTCTCGGCGAACAGCGTTTGGCGCCCTGGAACGGCGGAAATCTCAAGAAAAAGCGCCTGCTGGTGCGCAGCGAACAGGGTGTGGGCGACCAGATCCTGTTCGCCTCGGTCATTCCCGATCTCCTGGCGCGGGCCGAGGCGGACGGCGGCAGCGTGATCCTGGAATGCGAGCCCAGGCTTGAAACACTGTTCGCCCGCTCTTTCCCCGGCGTGACTGTGAAGCCCGCGGCGCTCAAGACCCTGAACGGTGTTCCGGTGGCCGATTATGGCTGGCTGAAGTCGGTGGGCGGCGTCAATGCCGCGACCCTGATGGGGAGCCTGCCCCGCTATCTGCGCGGGCGCATGGAAGACTTCCCCAGGCCGCACGCGTTCCTGGCGCCGGATGCAGAAGAGACCGCGCGCTGGAAAGAGAGTTTCGGCCCGGACGCCATCGGCATCTGCTGGCGCAGCGGCAAGCTGGGTGGCCATCGCAGCATCGGCTTCGCCCCGCTGGAGAACTGGGGCGCCTTCCTGCGAGACACCGACGCGACTTTTGTCTCAGTGCAATATGACGCGCGGCCTGAAGAGATCGCCGAATTGGAAGCGATCAGCGGCAAGACGCTCATCGTGCCACAGGGCATCGACCAGAAAAACGAGCTGGACCGGACAGCCGCGCTGATGGCGGCTTTGAATCTGGTGGTCAGCGCGCCGACCGCGGTCGCCTGTCTGGCGGCGGCGGTGGGCACCCGGACCCTGAAACTGCTGTACAGCCTGAGCTGGACGGCGATGGGCCGCGACCATGAGCCCTTCCTGCCGTCATGCCAGTGCGTGATGCCGCGCCGGGCCGGTGACTGGGCGGACGTCTTCGATCAGGCCGGGCGGTTTATAAGGCAGTCTTGAGCGGGGTCCGCGCCGCCACCAGCGCGCGCGCCAGGTCGGCGGCAATGCGTGACGCCCCCTGTCCATCCACCAGCGAAAGCGCCACATTGCGCATCTCGCGCCGCACATTGGGCTTGTTCAGCAGCCACTGCACATTGCGCGCGATTTCCGCGTCGCTGACCTTGCCGGCCAGGCCCAGCGAAATGCCCATGCCGGCATCGGCAAAAGCCCACGCCGAGGCAACATGATCTTCATTCAGGCCCAGATAGAGGGCGGGAATGCCTGACGCCGCCAGCTCATAGGCGGTGACGCCGAAGGCGCACAGCGCCAGATCGGCGCTGGCATATTCGATGGCAAGGTCATCGGCCCCTTCCACCGTCTCATAATTCTTTTTCAGCATCACCAGGCCGCGCGCCACTTTCTGCGCATCCTTCATGCCGGTGCCGATGACAAAGCGGATGCGGAAAACCGAATCCAGCACGGAAAGCGCCTTGGCCATGCGCAAGGTCAGGCCGCAAGGGTCACTGCCGCCCATCGCCACCAGCACGGTGGGACGCGAGGAACGGCCGGCATCCTTGGCCGGGGGCGCGGCATTGGAGCTCATGACATTGGGACTCAGGCCCAGGACCGCCCATTCCCAGCCCAGCCGCGGCAGGGTGTTGGAGCCGGTCCAGTCCAGCGCGGCCGCGCCCGGCACCGGCGGATAATAGGCATAGTCGGCGGCGAGCCGGCGCTCATGGCCGTCATCGATCACCGCGGTGACGGCGACGCCGCGCTTGAGCTTTTCCAGTTCCGCGCGCGACGGCCCGGTGCGGCCATCCAGGAGCAGGATTTCAGGCTTGTTGGCGTCCACCAGGGCCTGAAGACCGGCCCCATCCCGCAGCATGGTGACCTGGAAACCGGCACGGCGGATCGGCTGGCCGGCGTCTTCGCTGCCATTAAGCGCAAAGACCGCACCGATGCCTTCCCGGTCGCGAAGATTGCGGGCCAGCGCCACCATGCGTTTGACATGGCCGTAGCCGAACTGGCCGCCGCCATCACAGCGGATCAGCGCCAGGCCACCGCAGGACGCCTCATGGCTTATCTGCTTCTGGGTCACATGGGCGTTGATCTGGTTCAGTTCCGGCTCGCGCTCCAAGAGCAGCAGCAGGTCGGCCAGCGACGCCTCGCCGGCGCGCGCGCGGCTTCGGGCATGCAGCGCCTCGATGAAGGCCAGATCGTCGGGCGTGTCGATGGTCAGGCGGCCGCCTTTCCTGGCCAGCGCGGGATAGGGCGCGGCGCGGACGACTTTCACAAAGCCGGGATTGAGCTTGAAATAGCCGGTGACATGTTCCTTGGCCGCCGGGTCATGGGCGGCATCCATCATCAGCCGGTCGAGCGCCCGGCGGCTGAACGGATCCACCCCGACATGGGCGGTATCCGCGCCTTCCTCGAGGAGCACATAGTCGCCATCCTGCTCGATCAGGGTGGCGATCAGGTGATCCACAAAGCCCGCATCGATGAAGGGCGCATCCGAAGAGACCCGCACGATGATGTCGGCATCCAGCTTTTCGGCGGCGCGGGCATAGCGGGCCAGCACATCGTCTTCGGGCCCGCGCACCACGATGACGCCTTCCTGGTTGCACCATTCGACAATGGCCTCGTCGGCCGGATTGACGCTGGTGGCCACCGCGATGTCTTCTAGCAGGTGGCAGGCCTTGAGACGATGGACGATGTGCCACAGCAGCGGCTTGCCGGCGATGGGTTTCAGGACCTTGCCCGGCAGGCGGGTCGAGCCCATGCGCGCCTGTATGACGGCGACGACGCGGATATTCTCGCGGGCGTAGGTCTGATCCATTAACCAAATCTAAAGCCGGCTTGGCTAAGAACCGGTTAACGGGATGGAACCCATGCGCGCACCCTTCTTTGGCCGGTCCAGTCATGGGTAAGACGCTGCTGCTGTTGTCCGGAAACCTGCCCGGCATCGCGCGCGCCCTGCGCGAAAAGGGCCATGTCCTGGCCGTGATGGACGCCGATCCCCAGGCGCCGGCTTTCGCTTTTGCCGATTCCTGTGTGATCGCGGATGTGTGGCGGGCCAGCGACTGCGCCGCCGCCGCCGAACGCTACAACCGCAAGATCCGCAGGCTGGATGGCGTGCTGCTGGCGGTGGATGCGCCGATGACGGCCGCGGGCGTGAGCACGCGGTTGCGTCTTGCAGGCTTGCCGCCGCATGTGGCGGAACTGGCGAATGACCGGCTGATGACCAGGCGCGCCTTCCTGTCCGCCGGTGTCGCCACGCCCTGGCACGCGGAAATCGTCACGCCGCAGGAACTGCAGCGCGCGGTCATCGCCCGGGGCCGCGACCTGGTGCTGAAGCCGGTGGAGAAACTGGGGCCTGCCACGGAACTGCGCCTGGCCGAGGTGGACGATCCGGCCGCGGCCTTTCAGCAGGTGCGCGCGGCCTCATCCAGCGGGCGCGTGATGGTGGAACTGGCGAAAGACCCGCTCCATCTGCCGGCCTTCCTGCTCGCAGGGGCCTGCCATATGGCGGCGGCGGAAGATATCCGTGTCCTGGTGGAGCGCGCGGCGAGCGCGCTGGGCATCAGCGATGGACCGGTGGTGGCGGAAATCTTGCGGCAGGACGGCGCGCCATGCCTGGCGGAACTGTCGCCGCGCTTGGGCGAAAACGGTGAATTCCTGGATGCGGCAGTGGCCCACGCCGCCGGCGAAAATATTTCGCCCCAGGATCTCGCGATCTAAAAATGTGCAAAGAGCGAAGCGCCCCCAGGCTCTTCGCTCTTTGCGTCCCACCAGAAAAGAGTTCCCTTCGCCCCGGGGCGGACGCCGTATTCTTACGGTCGTCCGTATCGGCTGGCCCTGGGCGGCGTCCCTCTTCATCGAAGAGGTGCACCGCCCATGCCGTGGCTTAGCGGAACAGGGAGAGAATGGTCTGCGGCGACTGATTGGCGATCGACAGAGCCTGGATACCAAGCTGCTGACGAACCTGCAGGGCCTGCAACTGGGCGCTTTCCTGCGCCAGGTTGGCGTCGACCAGATTGCCGATGCCCTGGGTCAGGGTATCGGACAGCTTCTGGGCGAAAGTCCCCTGAATGGAGAACTTCGCGGCGCCGGACGACAGCTTGGCAAGAGCCGAGTTGACGTTGGTCAGCGAGCTCTGGATGGTCGCGATCAGGGACGAAGCCTTGGCCTGGGTCGAGATCGAGGCCGTGGACGCCAGGGTCACGATGGTGCCCGACAGGCTCAGATTCTGGGCCGAGGTGGTGATGCGGCGGCTGCCATCGGCAGACGCCAAAGCCGTGATCTGCTGGGTCGAACCGTCCACCAGGTTGAAGCCGTTGAACACCGCATTCTTCACGATCGTGGTGATCTGGTCGCGCAGGGCGGTGAAGTTGGCGTTCAGCGCCTGACGGCTCGCGGTATCGAGCGAGGAGTCAGAAGCCGACAGCGCCGCGGTCTTCAGCTGGATGAGCAGGTCCGAAATCGACTGGCCGGCGCTGAGCGCGACGTCGATCGAGGACGTGCCGTTGTTGATGGAGTTGATGACGGACGAATAGCCGGCAACCGCTGCACGCTGGTTCTGGGCGATGGCGTAGATCGCGCCATTGTCGCGGGCGTCGGCGACTTTCAGGCCGCTGTTGATGGCGTTCTGGGTCGCATTCAACTGACCCTGAGTGGCCGAGAGGTATTCGAGAGCGGTGTTGGCTCCATTGTTGGTGATAACGCTAAAGGACATTTTGGTCTCTCCGTTCTGGTCTCGAGCAGTGCTCTTTGGGCGTTTTGCCCGAACCTCTATTGGCAAGGGTCATGCCGCTCGGCAGTAATTTCCGGTTAAACATCGATTTTGCGAGAGAGAGGAAAAATGTGTCCGGCGGGATTTGCCCGGTCGCCCCGGCAACCCGGCAAGATTTTCCGCGACCCGGCAATCTTTGCCGGGCCGGTGGGCAAATAACTCCACTTTTCAAAAAAAACGCCGGTGAAAAATCCAGAAAATCCGCGGAAAATATTGCGCCATGCCGGCACGGCGGATGGCTAACAAGAATGAACGCCGGCACCGGCACAAAGGCGGCGCGGATGGCGGCGGGCGTCCAAGAAAAAGAAGCGCAGGCGTGGCCCATAGGTCTTGAGCGACAGCGAAAGACGCGTATGGGCGAGCGCCTAAAATTAAGGGGCGATGCTTGCGCATCGCACGCGCACGGGCGAAAGCCCGAGCGCCTTAAAAAACAGGGCGGCGCTTGCGTGCCGCCCTAAGCGCGTAGGCGAGAGCCGGAGCGCCACTAAAACAACAGGGGGCGATGCGTAAGCATCGCCCCCTGCAAGCCCCCTTGAAAAGAGGTTTTTACCGGAACAGCGACAGGATGCTCTGCGGCGCCTGATTGGCGATCGAGAGAGCCTGGATGCCCAGCTGCTGCTTGACCTGCAGCGACTGCAACTGAGCGCTTTCCTGCGCCATGTTGGCATCGACGAGATTGCCGATACCGGCGGTGAGTGTGTCAGACAGCTTCTGGGTGAAGGACGCCTGGATCGAGAACTTCGCCGCCCCGGCCGACAACTTGGCAAGCGCCCCGTTGACGTTGGTCAGAGAAGTCTGGATCGTGCCGATCAGGGCCGACGCCTTGGCTTGGGTCGAGATCGTGGCCGTGGAGGTCAGGGTCACGATCGTACCTGACAGGCTCAGATTCTCGGCCTGGGTCGTGACACGGCGAGTGCCGTCCGACGACGCAAGGGCCTGGATCTGCTGGGTCGAACCATCAACCAGGTTGAAGTTGTTGAAGACGGCGTTTTTCACGATCGTCGTGATCTGATCGCGCAGGGCCGTGAAGTTCGCGTTCAACGCCTGACGGCTCGCGGTATCGAGCGAAGGGTCAGCCGCAGAAAGCGCCTGCTGCTTCAACTGAATCAACAGGTCCGAAATCGACTGACCCGCGGACAAAGCGACGTCGATCGAGGAGGAGCCGTTGTTCAGGCTGTTGAGCACCGACTGGTAGCCGGCGACAGAGGCGCGTTGGTTCTGGGCAATAGCATAGATGGCGCCATTGTCCCTCGCATCCGCGACTTTGAGGCCGCTGTTGATAGCGGACTGGGTCTGAGACAGCTGACCCTGGGTCTCGCTGAGGTATTGCAGCGCCGTCATGGCGCCCACATTGGTGTTGACGCTAAAGGACATGGTGTTCTCCGTACATTTCTGGTGGTGGACCGCGCATTCTGCGGGCCCATTTGGGCAGATAACCCGGCTGAGGATTTGCAACGCCCGTGCCAGCGCATTAACTTCGCAAGCATTTGATATTATTAGATTATTATTCTTACAAAGCCGTCAGCCATTAGGCATGAATTGCCGGGCGGAACAGTTTTGCCGGGCGAGCTCCGCATTTCGCGGGGCGCGACCCTCAACACGCACCAGCTTGCTTCCCCCTCATGGCGAAGCCATCTGAGGGGGAGGGTGTCACGGCGAAGTGTCGGCAACGCCGACCTGAGCTGTGACGGATGGGGGCAAACAAAAACCGGCGCCGTTGCCGGCGCCGGTTTTGAGACTCGGAAAGAAGCAGCCGCTCAGGAAGCCTGCAGGCCCTGCATGATGTTGCGGTTGATCTCGATCAGCGGATCGAGCGGCGCCTTGTTGCGCGTCACATTGCGGGAATATTTCGCCACCCACAGCGACAGCGAGATGATCTTGGCGCGCACATCCTGGGTGAGCTTGTTGCGGTCATCCATGCAGTCGGCGGCAAGGGTGCGCCACATGCGGCGGTTCCAGTCCACCGCCTCGACCAGGGGGGCGCCCACGGCATTGGACTGCTTGGCATTGAGAAGCGCGCCAGTGACCTGGCCGAACAGCCGATACTCCGTCAGACGCGGATCCTCGGTGGCGGCCTGGGTTGCCTTGTAGGCTTTAAGGCTCATAGTTCAAACGCTCCTTTTCAAAGTCGAACAGCTTGCGGCAGGCGATCAGCGCCTTGTAATAGGTGCCTTGCGCCACATCGCGGCTGATATCCACGCATGTGGCCAGGACCGCGGGCGTGCGGATCGCGCCCATGAACTCGGTCATGCGCAGGGCGAATTCATTATAGGGCTCTTCGCTGGCTTCGCCGTCCAGATACATCATCATGACTGCCAGATAGATACGGCGCGCCGGCGTATTGGCGCTTTCCGGCTGCATGATGTCCTTTTCGCGCAGCACGCAGGCCTTGTTCTGGATGACCAGGCTGGTGCGCTTGTCGCCATTGGCCAGAACCGCGCCATTGAGCACGAATTTCTCGCCCGGCTTTAACGACAATTTCAGCGGCATGACGCGCTTCCTTTTCGATCGGAGACGACCATAGGCCTGCTTCGGTTAACAAAAGCCTGACGCTTTGCAGGCAGTTGTTTACCAAGGGTTAAGCATGAAAAAGCGGGAAAACCGCCGCTCGCATCCGAGGGCGCGAAAATCAGGCCGGCAGATCGCTTTCTTCCAGGATCAATTCGAAGGGGCGGCCGCGCCCGTGCGGACTCCAGCCTGCCTCGATGGCCACGCGCACGCCGGCGGTCAGCATTTCGGGCGTGACCCTGGGCTTTTCGGGAAAGCGCGAAGGGTGGTGCTGCTTCCGTTCAAAGGGAAACTGCAGGATCAGTTCGCGCCAAGCCTTGCGCTCGCCATGGCGCGTCAGGGTCTCGTCATATTTCATGACACTAAGACGCAGGCCTATATCGCCATCGCTGGTGCCCCAGGCCGGCTCGCTCTTCACGTGCCATTCCAGGGTGACCCCATCTACCGTCAACAGGCCGCCCAAGGATCGCTTTTTTGGCTTGGTCATCGGACTTCATACCATGGCGCGAGGAATTTCGCGGGCTGGGCAGGGTCGCCTAGGTTCGATCGAAGCGAGGACGCGTAGGCGACGAGCGATGTGGCGCTACCGCCCTCGCCCGCCACGCGGGCGAGGATCGCGGGGCCAGCTTTTCCAATTCGCGTCCGCACGCTGACGCTACGGACCATAGGAAAAGCTAGGCCAAAGCGCCGCGCCTATTGTTGTTGCTGTTGTTGCTGGTGATAAAGCCGCTCCGGCATCGACGGCGTGGGAGTGGAGGAGGTCATCGGCCGGGCCACTTTCAGAAAATCCTCATGGCGGACCGGGGCCTGGGTCGGTTCCAGGGACACCGCGATGGACAGTTCCTGGTCGGCCCCGCCCTTGAAGGTGCCGCGGGTGGGGGGGACATCGGCATAGTCGCGGCCCACCGCGGCGCGGACATGGCGTTCGCCGGCCATGATATTGTTGGTGGGATCAAATCCCACCCAGCCCAGCGACGGCAGATAGGCTTCCACCCAGGCATGGGTGGCGTCGGCGGCGGAACGGTCGCGGCTGCCCTTGTGATAGAGATAGCCCGAGACATAGCGGGTGGGAACGCCCCACCGGCGCGCGATGGTGATCATGATGTGGGCGAAGTCCTGGCAGACGCCGCGGCGCTCATCCAGCGCCACCTCGATGGGGGAATTCACCTCGGTGACGCCGGACTCATAGTCGAAGGAATCGTAGATGGCCCGCTGCAGGGTGATCAGCGCGCTGAGCGGATCGCCCACCGGCTTTTCCAGGTCGGCGATCTTCATGAAGCTTTCCAGCTCCGCCGAGGGCGAGGCGAAGCGCGAAGGCTCCAGCATGTCGAAATGGTCGTCGGAGAGGTTGAAGTCGTTGTAGCGGCTCCATTCCAGGGCATCGAGCTTTTCCGGCCATACCGGAACATGGGCGATCTCCACCGTGGCCTGGGCCTCGATGCGCAGCTCCTCATGCTCGCGCAGCAGATTGAAATGATAGACCGCATTGCCCATGTGATCGGTATAGGCATAGAGCTGGGCGCGGGGATTGGTCGAAATCTGGAAGGAGCGCAAGGTCTGCGGCCCTTCCGAACGCGGCTGCATCCGAAGCTCCATCACCGATTCACGCACCGGGCCGTTGTACCGAAAACGCGTGACATGGCGAATGGAGTAGAACATCAGGAATGCTCCGCACGAATTTGTAGCTCGGGCGCCGCACATCGCGGCGACGGTCCAGCCGCTCGCCCGAGCTCGCGGCGTTTGACGCTCAAATCGCGCCACTGGCGCGATTTGTCCGGCATCGCCGGTCGCGTCTCACCCTTCGACAAGCTCAGGGTGAGGAACCCCCAAAAATCCTCATGCTGAGCCTGTCGAACCATGAGGATCAAAGCACGGTCTCCGCGCCATAAGTTATGTATGCGCTGTAGAGCGCCTTGTGGATCTGCTCGCACTGCTTGGTGATGTCGGCGATGAAGGCCGCGACGCCGCCCGACATCAGCTCGTCCACCTGGCCGAAATCCACCGCCGCCTTCAGCCGCCCGGCCAGCCGCTCCACCGCCGCGCGCCGCGCCGGCGGGGCGCCCGGCGCCACCCGCGCCAGCGCGTCGGTCATGCGGTCCACCGAGAAACAGATGGAGTGGGGAAATTCCGCGTCGAACAGAAGGAATTCGGCGATCTTCTGCGGCCGGATCGAGGCGGTGTAGCGCTTGGTATAGGGCTCGAAGGCGGTACAGAACTTCAGCAGCACCAGCCAGTCGAAATATTTGGGGCCGTTGTCGCTTTCGGCGGCGGCGAAGTGGATGTCGAGCAGCCGGCCCAGCTGCTGTACCCGCTCGATATGGCGGCCCAATTCCAGGAAGTACCAGCCCTCGCCATGGCTCAGGGTGGAATAGGTGACCCCTTCCAGGGCGTGCATTTCCTCCAGCGCTTCGCGGAACAGGCGCGCGGGCGTATGGACCCAGATCGAATCCATGGTCACCGGCGCCATGCGCAGATAGAGCCGGTTGAGATTTTCCCACACCTCGTTGGACAACGCCTCGCGCACCTGGCGGGCATTGTCGCGCGCGAACCCCAGCGCGGCGATCAGCGAATTGTCATTGTCGCGGTCGAAGGCGAGCGAGCGGGTGATGGCGAAGGCGTCCATGGACTGCAGCGGCATCCCCTTTTCGCCGGTGAGCGCCGCGATCACCCGCACCCAGCTGGCGGCGGCGTCCTCGGGCGTCTGCTCCACCATGGAATCCAGCTTGACCGCGATCAGCCGGGCGGTGTGCTCGGCGCGCTCGATATAGCGGCTCATCCAGTAAAGGGAATCGGCGACGCGGCTCAGCATCCAGGCCGGTCCTCCGGCGCATGGCGACAGCGTATGCGCGCCATCCAGAGCCATCCTGCGAACAATTTGCCGCTTGCCCTGGATGGGCGGGTCGTGAAGCTTGTCCTCCGGCCGCGCTTCGCGCGGGCCGGGGGGCCCGCCCATGGAGAGTTTCGAGGGAAAGAGAAAATCATTGCGACAAGACCCAGGTGTCCTTGGAGCCGCCGCCCTGGCTGGAATTGACCACCAGGCTGCCGCGCTTGAGCGCGACGCGGGTGAGCGCGCCGGGCACCAGCTTGGTCTCGGCGCCATGCAGGATGAAGGGACGCAGGTCCACATGCCGGGCCTCGACGCCATTGCCGACAAAGGTCGGCGCGGTGGACAGCTGGATGGTGGGCTGGGCGATGTAATTCTCGGGATCGCTCTTGATCTTTTCGCCGAACTCTTCGCGCTCCTTGGCCGAGGCATGCGGCCCCACCAGCATGCCATAGCCGCCGGATTCCCCCACCGCCTTCACCACCAGCTTGTCGAGATTGGCCATCACATGGGCGAGCGACTTCTCCTCGCGGCAGAGAAAGGTCTCGACATTCTCCAGGATCGGCTCTTCGGCCAGGTAATAGCGGATCAGCCGCGGCACATAGGCATAGACCGCCTTGTCGTCGGCCACGCCGGTGCCCAGCGCATTGGCGATCATCACATTGCCGGCGCGATAGGCGTTGAACAGGCCGGGCACGCCCAGCGAGGAATCGTCGCGGAAGATCAGCGGATCCACGAAGTCGTCGTCGATGCGGCGATAGATGACGTCGATGCGCTTCAGGCCCGAGGTGGTGCGGGTATAGACGACATTGTCGTTGATCAGCAGGTCGCGGCCCTCCACCAGCTCCACGCCCATCTGGCGCGCGAGAAAGGCGTGCTCGAAATAGGCGCTGTTGAAGACGCCGGGCGTCAGCACCGCGATGGAGACGTCTTCATGGAAAGGCGTCAGCGAGCGCAAGGTGGCCAGCAGCTCCAGCGGATAATGCTCGATCGGGCGCACGCCCATGGAGCGGAACACCGCCGGAAAGGCGCGGCGGGCCACGTCGCGGTTGGCCAGCATGTAGCTGACGCCAGACGGCACGCGCAGATTGTCTTCCAGCACGACGAAATCGCCGGCCTCGTTGCGGATCAGGTCGCTGCCGCAGATATTGACATAGGCGCCGTGCGGCACCGGCAGCCCGCGCATCTCGCGGCGATAATGCTTGGAACCATAGATCATGGAGCGGGGCAGGACCCCGTCCTTCAGCACCCGGCCATCATTGTAGATGTCGCGCAGGAAGAGATTGAGCGCATGGATGCGCTGGGTCAGGCCGCGTTCGATGCGATCCCATTCCTTGGCGGTGACGATGCGCGGCAGAAGGTCGGTGGGGATGATCCGCTCGGTCGCCCGGTTGTCGTTATAGACGGTGAAGGTGATGCCCTGGTGCAGGAAGCTCTGTTCGCAGGCCTGCTGGCGGCGGTTCAGCTCGTCGAGCTGCAGGGTGGAAAGACGGGAATCCAGCGCCACATAGGACTGCCTCGCCTTGCCGTCGCGGGTGAACATCTCGTCATAGGGCTTGCCCAGACTGTAGTTGGCGTAGGGCGCATCCATGCCCGGGCGGCAAATGCGGCTGGGACCGGCCACGATATCGGGACCGCCAAAGTCCTCTGTGTTGGCGAAAACTTCATGCTGCATGAGCGAAGTCTGCACAGAGGCAGGGCCTTCTCGCAAGCTCTGGTTTGAAGTTCAGGATAGCGGAAGGATCAAAAACGGTGCGGCGGATTGGAACATTCCGCCGGCCGCGCGGCGGTTAAGGATAAGCCGGCCGTGTGCGGCACGGAACCCGTCCAGGCCGGGCCATTGAACACCCTGTCTTCAGCCCAGCAGGGCCAGCATCGCCGCCTGGTTGGGCCGCGACGCCACGGCGACCTGGCCAAAAGACAGGGGTGAAAGCGCCTGGGCGGTGGCCGGGCTGATGCAGAAGGCCGTGAGATCCTCCGTCGGCAGACCATCGGCCAGGGCGCCGAAAATGCGCACGCTCTTGGGCGAAAAGAACATCACCCCATCCAGCACGCGGCGCTCAAGCGCGGCCCGCGCCTCCCCCGGCAGGATGGTCGCGGACTCGATGGCGTAAAGCGGGCAGCGGCGCACCGTGAAACCGCGCAGGGTAAGGTTTTCCGCCAAAGTGCCTGGCGCATCCTCGCCGCAGACATGCAGCAGCACCCCCTTCCTGGCCGCCCAGAGGGTCGCCGCCAGGGCCAGCGCCTTGGCATCACCATCGGCGTTCCTGACTTCGGTAAAGCCGGATTTGCGCGCCTGACCCGCCGTCTGGGGGCCAACCGCAAAGACCGAGAAGTCGCGCCGCGGCGTGCGGCGGACAAAGGCGCGGATGCCGTTGGCGCTCGTGGCCAGGATCGCCTCGACCCCTTTGAAGTCAGGCTCCGGCCCGTCATAGAAGCGGGGCGTGAGCAGGGGCGCAAGCAGCCCCTCATGGCCGCGTTCGGCCAGGCGCGCGGCGATTTCCTTGCCATCTTCCAGGGGCCGGGTGATCAGGATTTTCATTTATTGCCGCGTTCTCAATGCTTGGCGCTTTGGCGGATTTCGGCGTAAATGAGCCGCCCATGACAGGCAAGCCCCTCACCATCCTGGGCATTGAGACCAGCTGTGACGAGACCGCGGCTGCGGTGGTGCGCGGCGACGCGCCCGGCCCGGGCGAAATCCTGTCCAATATCGTGTTCAGCCAGACCGAGGCGCATGCGCCCTATGGCGGGGTGGTGCCGGAAATCGCCTCCCGCGCCCATCTGGAAATACTGGATGGGGTGATCGGGCGCGCGCTTTGCGATGCGCAGATCAGCCTGAAGGACGTGGACGGCATCGCCGCCACCGCCGGCCCGGGCCTGATCGGCGGGGTGATGGTGGGGCTGACCACCGCCAAGGCGCTGGCGCTGGCGCATGGCAAGCCCCTGATCGCCGTCAATCACCTGATGGGTCATGCCATGACCGCGCGGCTGACGCATGGCGTGGCGTTTCCCTTTCTGCTGCTTCTGGTCTCGGGCGGCCATTGCCAGCTTGTCGGGGTGGGCGGCGCGCAGGATTTCCGCCTGTATGGCAGCACCATTGATGATGCCGTGGGCGAGGCCTTCGACAAAACCGCGAAGATATTGGGGCTCGCCTATCCCGGTGGACCGGCGGTGGAAACGGCCGCCAAACGCGGCAATGCCAAAGCCCATGACCTGCCGCGCCCCCTGCTGAACAGAAAGCCCCTGGCGAACAGAAATAACGGGCGGGCGGACTTTTCCTTTTCCGGCCTCAAGACCGCGGTGCGCCAGCTGGCGCAGAGCCATGTCAGCGTGGAAGACGTCAGCGCCTCGTTCCAGCAAGCGGTGATCGATATCCTGCTGGATCGCACATCCGGGGCGATGGCGATGTTCCGCGCCGATTTTCCCGGCGCGGCCACGCTGGTGGTGGCCGGCGGGGTGGCGGCCAATCAGGCGATCGGCGCCGGCCTGGCCAGACTGTGTGCGCAGGAGGATTTCGCCATCCGCATCCCCCCGCCGGGGCTCTGCACCGACAATGCGGCGATGATTGCCTGGGCGGGGGTGGAGCGGTTGGCGGCCGGTGCGGCGCCCGACGCGCTGTCGGTATCGCCACGGGCCAGATGGCCTTTGGCCACTGGCCCCATCTAACAATAGGCGGCTCCGCCGCCGGGGCCAGGTGGCCTTTGGCCGGGTCTTAGATGGTGGCGGCGACGGTCAGGATGCCGATAACCCCGACCAGGGCGATGGTGGCGGCCTGGAAGACTTCCGCGACAAGATGGTTGACCCGTTCACCGGTGGTAGGGGCCTGGGTGGAGAGAGTGTTCACTATGCTATTCCTTCGAACTTTCGCCCCCGGAAGACGTCCAGGAACTTTGTGTTGCACTGCGATATAGTTCTTCGAGAGTTGCAAATCAATAAACACTAGTTATGCATTTTTACGTAGTCAGATGGCAGGAATTTGTCGTAATGCGTTGAACATATTGATTTAGCAATTAAATTGCGCTTGTGACACTTTGCTGTGCAGTTGCAGCATGGAAGGGATGCAAAGTTGAAAATCGCCACCTGGAACGTCAATTCGGTGCGCTTCCGGCTGGGCCTGGTCACCCGCTTCCTCAGGGACGAACAGCCCGACGTTCTTTGCCTGCAGGAGACCAAGGTCGAGAATGGCCTGTTCCCGGCGGAGGCCTTCCGCAAGCTGGGCTATGTCCACCAGGCGGTCCACGGTCAGAAGGCCTATCACGGGGTCGCGGTGCTGGCGAAAAAGCCGTTCCGCGAAACCGGCGTCGAGGATTTCTGCCGCCAGCGTCATGCCCGGCATATGGGCGTGACCCTGGAGAATGGGGTGGAACTGCACAATTTCTATGTGCCGGCCGGCGGCGACATTCCCGATCCAGCGGCCAATGACAAGTTCGCCCACAAGCTGCACTTCCTGGCGGCGATGGAAAATTTCTTTGCCCGGCGCAAGGCCCGCAAGAGCGACCCCGTGATCCTGGTCGGCGACCTCAATGTCGCGCCGCTGGAGAATGACGTGTGGAATCACAAGCAGCTGCTGAACATCGTCAGCCATACCCCGGTGGAGACGAAACTGTTGGGCGAGGCGCTGGCCGCCTTCGACTGGACCGACACGACACGGCATTTCATTCCACCGGACCAGAAGATCTACAGCTGGTGGAGTTATCGCGCCGCCGACTGGGAAGCGTCGGATCGCGGCCGCAGGCTGGATCATGTCTGGGCCAGCCCCGGGCTGAAGGGCGCGCTCACGTCGCACAAGATCGTCAGAAAGATGCGCGGCTGGCAGAAGGCCAGCGATCATGTGCCGGTGGTGGTGGAGTTTCAGGTTTGAGGGTCGCGCTGCTGCGCCATGGGCCCACCGAATGGAATGCGGCCGGGCGCATCCAGGGTCATACCGACATTCCGTTGAGCGAAACGGGATACGCGCAGATGGCGGCGCTGTCCCTGCCCTTCTCTTTCCCGCGCATCTATGCGAGCCCGATGTTGCGCGCGCGTCAGACCGCGCAGGCGCTGGGCCTGGCCGATCCGGTTCTGGATGCGCGGCTGATGGAGCAGAATTGGGGCGCGTGGGAAGGGCTGACGCGGGCCGAGATCCTGTCGCGCCATGGCGAAGATGCCTTTGCGAAAGCCGGTTCCGAACGGGGCGAGGCCTTCCGGCCCGGGGGCGGGGAATCCACCGGCGAACTGCATGCGCGGGTGACGGACTTCCTGAAAGATGTGGCGCGTGAAGACGGCGACGCCATTATGGTGGCGCATCTGGGGGTGCTGCGCGCGGCCTATACGCTTGCCACCGGCTGGAACATGGCGACGCCCATGCCGGCGGAGCTGGATGTTTCGAAGATTCTGCTGCTGTCGCTGGATTCCACGGGCATACCCAGCATCGCCAAACTGAATCTGGATTTCCGCTCTCTCTAACTCTCCATGGCCGGCCTTGGCGCATAGCGACAGCGTATGCGCGCCATCCGTGAGACCGGAATAGCAAAAGCCCCAGTGGGGCTTTTGCCCGGTCGAACGCCCGCGGAACGCGGGCCTGCCGCTCGCTTTAGCTCGCGGCGTTCGCCGCTTTCGCAGGTCCACCGGACCTGCTCACGCCTTCGGCACCGCTGCTCACGGATGGGCGGGTCGAGCCCGCCCATGGAGAGTGATGCTGGAACATGGCGACGCCCATGCCGGCGGAGCTGGATGTTTCGAAGATTCTGCTACTGTCGCTGGATGCGAAAGACGCGGCGAAGATTGAAGCGTTGAATGTAGAATTTGTGGCGAAGGCCGGCCCGGCCGCTCGCCCGAGCTCGCGGCGTTCGTAGCTTTCGCAGGTCCACTGGACCTGCTCACGCGCTTCCGCGCGCCGCTACTTCACCCAGAACGGCTCGATCCGCTTGAACTTCCTGTAGCGTTTCAGCGCCTGCTTGACGGCATGCGGCACCTGGGCGCTGTACCAGCCGACCATCGCGCCCGCGGCATAGCGCATGGCGCCGTCTTCATCCTTCTTGCCTTTGTCGCGCAGCAATCCGCCCACCACACCGCGCACATTGGCGACATCATTGAGATCGCCCAGATGGTTCTGCAGGCCGCGCACCTCCCTGAGATAGCGGCTCACATCGCGGCGGGGATAAAGCGGGGCGAAGAATTCGGCGGTATAGCGCAGCTTCTTGAGCGCGATGCGCAGGCGGTGAAGATCGCCCTCTTCCTCGTTTTTGGCCACCTTGGCGCGCTTTTTCACCCGCCGGATCTGGCGGTTCAGCATCCGCTTGGCGGTGCGCGGCAGCTTGCGGTCGCGGGTCAAAGGCAGCTGCGAGCCGGCCAGGGCCGCGACATCATCGGTGAAAAGCTCAAAATCGGCGCTGGAGATGCAGGCCAGCGCCGGCGCCCAGGCGGTGTCGCGCGCGCTTTCGGCGCGGGCGCGCAACTGGGGCAGGCCATCGCTGACGCCGGATTTGGGCGGCGAGGCGAGCAGCTTGTTGGTGAAGACATCCAGATCACGGGCGGGCGACAGGCGCCCCAGAAGGATCTTGGCGCGGCCGCGCAATTCCTCGATCCAGTCCTGGCCGAATTCCCGGCCGAATGCGCCCAGCGCCACTTCCACCCGGCGGAACGCCACGCGGAGCTGGTGCAGGCCTTCCACCGAACGGACGTCGTTCGAGTCTTGAGGGCGCAAGGTTGCGGCATTGGCTGTGATCTGGGCGAGGCAATCCGACAGCGTGGCGCGAAAAGCGTCTTCCGGGCGCATGGAGCGGGCGATATAGCCGGGCGCGGCCTTCACCGGCTGGCCAAAGACGGTTTTGTCTTTGGCGCGGCGCGTCAGGGAATGCACGGCAGCGCGGGGATCGTCCATTCCCCATTCTAATAAAGGAATTTTTCCGGCTTGCAATTGTCCGCCAGAGAGGCGGCGTTTGCGCCGTGTCAGACCGGGCGGATCGGCAATCCGGCGGCTTTGAGCGCAGCTTTCGCTTCGGCAATACTGACTTCGCCGAAATGGAAAATCGAGGCCGCCAGCACCGCGCTGGCGTGGCCGCGTCTCACGCCATCCACAAGATCCTGTGTGTTGCCCACCCCGCCCGAAGCGATCACCGGAACTTCCACCGCGTCCGACACGGCGCGGGTGAGCTCCAGGTCATAACCCGACTTGACGCCGTCACGGTCCATGGAGGTGAGCAGCACCTCGCCCGCGCCAAAGCCAACCAGCTTCCTGGCATGTTCGACCGCGTCGATGCCGGTCGCCCTGCGTCCGCCATGGGTGAAAATTTCGTACTTTCCGTCGCCCACGCCCTTGGCGTCGATGGCGGCGACGATGCACTGGCTGCCGAATTTCTCCGCCGCCTCCTTGACGAATTCCGGACGGCTGACGGCGGCGGTGTTGATCGAGACCTTGTCGGCGCCGGCCAGCAGCAGCGCGCGGATATCTTCCAGGGTGCGCACGCCGCCGCCCACGGTCAGCGGCATGAAACAGACTTCCGCGGTGCGATGCACCACATCCAGCAGGGTGCCGCGATTTTCGTGACTGGCGGTGATGTCCAGGAAGCAGAGTTCGTCGGCGCCCGCTTTGTCATAGACGATGGCCTGCTCCACCGGATCGCCGGCATCGCGCAGGCCCTCGAAATTGATGCCCTTGACCACGCGGCCGTCTTTCACATCCAGGCAGGGGATGACACGCACTTTCAGCATGGCGATTTTGACAGCATTACATTCTTCCCTTCGCCATGGCGGCGATGTTCATCAGGGTGCGGCCGGTCACCGCTTCCGCCGGCACGCCGGTGGTGCGGGTCATCGCTTCGGCGTCCAGCAGCATGTCCAGCGCATCGCTTAAGCGGTCGCTGGACCAGCGCTGGGCCTGGGCCTTGAAGCTGGAGCTCCGCGAGAAATGCACCGGCGGGCGCAGGCGCTTCATCACGGTGTCGAGAGACTCGCCACGGGCCGCGCCTTCGCGCGCCTGGATCAGCTTCTGGAAATGGCCCATGGCGCTGCGCAGCACCTGGGCGGGATTGGTGTCGGAAACCCAAAGCCGCTCCAGTTCACGGTCCAGCCTGGCCAGGTCGCCGCTGCCGGCCGCGTCACAGGCGCTTTCGCTGCGGGCTTCGGCCTCATCGCCCATCACCGCGCGCACGTCTTCCAGGCTCACCTGCTTGTGGCCATGCATGTAGAGCAAAAGCTTTTCGATCTCCCGCCTGGTCACGCCACGGTCCGAGCCCAGCCGCGACACCGCGTCTTCCAGCGCGTCGGGAGTGATCGAAAGCCCTTCGGCCCGCAGCGCATCGCGCACCACATCGGAGAGATCGCGTACCGAGTCGGGGTAGCATTGCAGCGCCGCGGCGGTCTTGTGGCCGTCGAACAGCTTGCGCAACGCGCTCGCTTTGGCCAGGTCGCCGGCTTCCACCACCACCAGGGCATCGCCCCCACTACTATTAAAGACCGGATCATCGAGGAATGACTCGAACAGATCCGCCAGGTCATTGCCGGCGCCGCGCACCCTGACCACCCGCCGCCCGCCCATCATGGAGATGGCGGCGGCCTCGTCCGCCAGCCGCGCCGGATCGGCCAGCAGAACGGTTTCGCTGAGATCGGCGACATTGAAGGGATCGGTGAGATCGGGCACCACGCTCTTGAGCAGCTTCTCGGCGCGCTCCTGCACCAGGCCGGCATCGGGCCCATAGACCAGCGCCGCCGTCAGCCCTTTGGGCGGGTTGGCGGCATAACGGTCGGCCTCATGACTTTTGACGATCATTTCCTGTGCTGCCGGAACCAGACGCCCAGATCGAGATGGATGCGTTCGGCGATGTCCTGGGCGGCACGCTTGCTGGAATCCATCGCCGCGACCTGAGTGGCGTAGGGCGACTGCACCACGTTATAGGCCGACATCTGGGTCTGGGTGCCGCTGGTCAGCACCTTGCCCTGCGCATCCGTCAGCGTGTAATGCGCGGTAAGCGTGTTGTTGTAGCGGGTAATCGTGGCGTCGTTCTGCAGCGCGATTCCCTGCGGGGCTTCGCCCAGCACGATTTTCAGGTGATAGGTCTTGCCCCGCTCCTCGCCGTCGGATTGCAGATAGTCGATCAGGGCGGTGCGCAGCTCAAATCCGTCGCGCTCGGCGATCGGCTCGACAAAGACCGACGACATGGCGGGTCCGGTGACGCTGCCATACATGGGATGGAAGCCGCAGGCCGCGAGCACCAGACAGAGAAAGAGTGCAATTTCCCGCCGCATCACAGGCCCGCCTCCCCTGCGCGCGCGTGAGCGCGCAGGCGGGGGAGGTGGTCGTAGCTGGCCCTTGGGCCAGCGAAGACCGGAGGGGGGAAACCAATAAGTCATGCAACGATGTTCACAATCCGGTTGGGCACCACGATCACTTTCTTCGGCGCTTTGCCATCCAGTGCGCGCCTGACGCCGTCTTCCGCCAGGGCGGCGGCTTCGACGTCCTTGGTTTGGGCATCCTTGGCCATGCTGATCTCGCCGCGGCGCTTGCCGTTCACCTGGATGGCGATGGTGACGCTGTCCGACGCCGTCAGGGCCGGATCATATTTGGGCCAGGGCGTCTCCGCCACCAGCTTGCCATGCCCCAACTCCTTCCAGCATTGCTCCGCCAGATGCGGCATCATCGGCGCCGACAGAAGCACCAGCGCCTCGATCGCTTCACGCCGCGCCCCGCCGTCAACTTTCTCGGCGCCGCCGATGACATTGGCCAGCGTATAAAGCTGGGCCACGGCGCGGTTGAAGCGCAGATTTTCCAGATCATCGGTGACGGCGGCGATGGCCCGGTGCGCGGCCTGGCGCAGCGGCTTTGCAGCGTCGTCATTGGAAGGCACGGTGCCCGCCGGCGGCAGGCCTTGGCTTTCGGTCGCCAGCCGCCAGACCCGCTGGACGAACCGCCAGCAGCCTTCCGCGCCCGCATCCGTCCATTCGATGTCGCGCTCGGGCGGAGTGTCCGACAGCATGAACCAGCGGATGGTGTCGGCGCCATATTCCGCGATGATGGTTTCCGGCGCGATGGTGTTCTTCTTGGACTTGGACATCTTCTCGGACGGGCCGATGGTGATTTCCTTGCCGGTATTGCGCTCGAACGCCTTGCCGTCGCGCTTTTCGATCTCCTCCGGCGAAACCCAGTTGCCGTCGGCATCCTTGTAGGTCTCGTGGCAGACCATGCCTTGGGTGAACAGGCCGGCGAACGGCTCGGCCACCTTGACCATGCCCAGCTTGGACATGGCGCGGGTGAAATAGCGAGCATAGAGCAGATGCAGGATCGCATGCTCGATGCCGCCGATATACTGGTCCACCGGCAGCCAGTAATCCGCCGCCTTTTTGTCCACCGGCTCGTCGAAATCCGGATTGGTGAAGCGGGTAAAGTACCAGGAGGAATCCGCGAAAGTATCCAGCGTGTCGGTGTCGCGCACCGCCGGGCCCTTGCAGGCGGGACAGGTTGTCGTCTTCCAACTTGTATCGGCGTCCAGCGGATTGCCCTTGACCTGGAAGTTGATGGTCTCGGGCAGGCGCACCGGCAACTGATCCGCAGGGACCGGCACCACGCCGCATTTGGCGCAATGGATCATGGGGATGGGACAACCCCAGGGCCGCTGGCGCGACACCAGCCAGTCGCGCAGGCGGTAATTGACGGTGCGCGCACCCGTGCCGGCTTTTTCCAGCCGGGCGGCGACCTCCGCCTTGGCTTGGTCCACCGTCATGCCGTCCAGAAAGCGCGAATTGGCTAGCAGGCCCGGGCCGGTATAGGCCTCTTGGCCCACGTCAAACGTCCTGGGATCGGCGCCTTCCGGCACCACCACCGGCGTCACGTTCAGCTGGTATTTGCGGGCGAAATCCAGGTCGCGCTGGTCATGCGCCGGACAGCCGAAGGTGGCGCCGGTGCCGTAGCCCATCAGCACGAAATTGGCCACCATCACCGGCAGCTCCCAGTCCGCATCGAACGGATGCGCCGCGGTCAGGGAGGTCGCATAGCCCTTCTTTTCGGCCTTCTCGATATCGGCTTCGGCGGTGCCGACATGGCGGCATTCCTCGATGAAGGCGGCGAGCCCCGCGTCTTTCTTCGCCAGTTCCTGGGCCAGCGGATGTTCCGGCGACAGCGCCACGAAGGACGCGCCGAACAGCGTGTCTGGGCGGGTGGTGAACACATCCAGCTTTTCGCTGTTGGACAAAGTGAACTGGAAGCGCAGGCCTTCGCTCTTGCCGATCCAGTTCCTCTGCATGACGCGGACTTTTTCCGGCCAGCGATCGAGCGTATCCAGGCCGGCCAGCAATTCGTCGGCGAACTGGGTGATGCGGAAGAACCATTGCGACAGCTTGCGCCGTTCCACCAACGCGCCCGAACGCCAGCCGCGGCCGTCGATCACCTGCTCGTTGGCGAGCACGGTCATGTCTACCGGATCCCAGTTCACATCGGCTTCGTGGCGATGGACAAAACCGGCCTTATAGAAATCCAGGAACAGCTTCTGCTGCTGGTGATAATATTCCGGGTCGCAGGTGGCGAATTCGCGCGCCCAGTCCAGCGACAGGCCCATCATCTTGAGCTGCTCGCGCATGGCGGCGATGTTTTCGTAAGTCCAGTCGCGCGGGGACACGCCCTTGTCGCGCGCCGCATTCTCGGCCGGCAGGCCGAAGGCATCCCAGCCCATGGGATGCAGCACGTTATAGCCCTGGGCGCGGCGGAAGCGGGCGATCACATCGCCCATGGTATAGTTGCGCACATGGCCCATATGAATGCGCCCCGACGGATAGGGGAACATCTCCAGCACATAGCATTTGGGCTTGTCGGAATGGCCAGGCGTGGCGAAGAGGGCGCGCGCGTCCCATTCCGCCTGCCACTGCCGTTCGGATTCCTTGGCGTTGTAACGCGCCATGCACCCGCTCCTCAGCCCTGCTGGCCGAGGGTGGCCAGGCGCAGTTCGCGGGCGCGGGTGAGGATGGAATCTTCCAGCTTGTGCGCGGTGTCGGGGCTGGGCGTCGCGTCCTGCCAGACATTGCCGTTACGCACCTGGCGGAACACCACCACCTTCAGCGCGTCGGCGCGCAGCGCGCGGTCCATGATGTAGATCGTCACTTTCAAGCGCTCATCGGGGCTGCTGGGGGCGACATACCATTCCGAGATGATCACCCCGCCAAAGGGATCGGCCGAAACCAGCGGCAGGAAGGACAGCGTGTCCAGCGAGGCATGCCAGAGATAGGAGTTCACCCCCAGGGTCATGCGGGTCGAGGTGCTGGCGATGGAGCTGGTGCCGGTGTCCATATCCTTCATGCCATCACTGGACGAACCGCAACCGGCCAGGACCAGCGCACACAACAGGGCAGGCAGAACGCGCATCTTCACGTCATTTCCTTAAAAGGCGCACGCCTCAGGGGGCGCCACAAAAGGGCTTATACCGGGGGGGCCGGAGCGGCGCAACGGCCGGCGGCTTGCGCGCGACGATC
Source organism: Rhizomicrobium sp. (assembly GCA_036267165.1). Classification (GTDB taxonomy): domain Bacteria; phylum Pseudomonadota; class Alphaproteobacteria; order Micropepsales; family Micropepsaceae; genus Rhizomicrobium. Next base: position 49,480 of record DATAWO010000143.1, read on the forward strand.
AAGTTTGGCTTATCTGGGAAGGACTTAAAGCGGGCGCGCGCATTGCCGGTTGGTAAGATAGTGTGGTTGGCGGGCCTGGGCCTGGCGGCGGCGAGCGCCGCGCCCGCGGCGGCGCAGGTCTTTCAGCCCCTGTCCTGGCCGGTGGGCGATGCCCAGCTGCGGCTGGGCGGCGAGGCCGGCGGCGCACTGTTCAACCCCAACCAGCCGGGCTGGAGCGGCGCCCAGGCCAGCGGCGATGTGCGGCTGATGCCGGAGCTCCGGCGCGACTATGACAGCGGCCTGGGCCTTGACCTGGGCGGCACCTTTGCGGCGGAAGACCCGCTGTCGCGCGGCCGCTATGACGGCGATGTGATCGAGCGGCTGGCCGGCGAAGCCCGCACCGGGCTGGGAAAGCTGGAAATCGGCATCACCGACGGCGCGGGCTATGACCTGGCGGTCAGCGGGCCCAAGGTGGATCCGGCCGTGTCGCTGGATGATCCGCGCACCAGCTTCTATCGCGACCCCGGCAGCCATCGCGCCGTGACCGACATCTTCGCCCTGCGCACCCAAGTGGGCGCGTCATCGAATTATGCCAAATTCGCCTATAGCAGCCCGTCACTGTTTGGAGTGCAGATCGCGCTGTCCTTCACCCCCACCGAGGCCAAGGAACTGCCCTTCCTGAATGCGGGCCCGCATTTGCCGGGCCGGCAGGTGGACATCTGGGAAGGCGCCGTCCGCTATGAGACCGATCTGGGGCCGGCGTCGCTGTCGGCCTATGGCGCTTTCGCCGAGGGCCGCGCCGAGCACAAGGGGCCTGGACAGGAAGGCGTCAGCGATCTGGGCGCCGGTGTCAAAGCCGATTATCCGTTGAATGACGATATCACCTTGTCGCTGGGCGGCTCCTGGCGGCAGAGCAATGCCCATGCCTTTGACGTCAACCAGTCTTTCCAGGGCGGGACGACGCGCGCCGGTCATGTCTCGACCGGGGTCAGCTACCGGCAATGGATGGCGGGTTTGGAATATGGCAATGGCGTCGCCGATGCCGTGCCCGGTGCGCCACGGCTGGCGCAGAACGGGCTGGAAGCCTCGCTGGGCTACAGCGTGAGCAGCAGCGCCAGCATCAGCAGCGGCTGGCAGCATCTGGTTTACACACGGAACAGCGGGCTATTCTTCAATGGCCTGCCGCAACTCAAGCTCGACGCTTTCTATCTGCACGTCAATCTCAAAACCTCAGAGCAATGAACTGATGGCGGCAATGCCGCTGAAGGCCGGCGCCAGCAGCGCGGCATTGCGGTCCGTGACACCGCCCAGGGCATAGACCGGGACCGGCGCGCGGCCCGCGATGAAGGCGGCGCGCACCGGCGTCAGAGGACTTGCGTCCCGATGGCTGGCGGTGGCGAAGACCGGCGACAGGAACACCGCGTCCAGCGCCTTGGCTGCCATCAGCGCCTTCAGCGAATGAGCCGAGGAGGTGATGATCCAGTCGGGATGACGGGCGCGCCAGTGCAGCGCCTCTTTCATCCGCGCTTCCGGCAGATGCAGTCCCGCCGCGCCGGCACTTTCCGCCAGCGCGGGGTCATCGGCGACCAGCAAGGTGGCGAGGCCGTAAAGCTCCTCCGCCAGCGCGCGGCGCTGTTTCGCATCCCGCGCGCGCACCACCACCACACCGCCATGCGGCAGACGCCGCGCCGCACCCACCCAGTCGGCGGCGCGGTCATCGGTCATCAGGACAAGCGGCATGTCCGGATTGAGATGCGCCGCGCTGCGAAGCAGCGCATTGAGACCAGAGTGATGGATTGCTAGGTTCGAAGTCATGACGATTGCAGAGAATCTCGCCGACATTCTGGCCCGCATCGAGACGGCGCGAAAGGCCGCGATCAAGCCCGCGAGCGCCACCAAGCTTGTTGCGGTGTCCAAGACCGTGGCGGAACCGGGCATCCGCGAAGCCCTGGCCGCCGGCCAGCGCCTGTTCGGCGAAAACCGGGTCCAGGAAGCGCAAGGCAAATTTCCGGTGTTGAAAGCCGAATTCCCCGATCTGGAATTGCATCTGATCGGACCGTTGCAGACCAACAAAGTCAAAGAAGCGGTGGCGCTGTTCGACTGCATCCAGACGCTGGACCGCGCCAGGCTGGCCGAGGCGCTGGCGGCGGAGCGTGACAAGGGTGGCCGCCGCGCCCCGCGCCTGTTCCTGCAGGTCAATACCGGCGAAGAGCCACAAAAGGCGGGTGTCGGCCCACGCGAGGCGGCCGCGCTGATCGCCCATGTGCGCAAGCTGGAGCTGCCGCTGGAAGGGTTGATGTGCATTCCGCCGGTGGAGGACGATGCCGCGCCGCATTTCGCGTTACTGGCGAAGATCGCGCGCGATCACGGGCTGTCAAACCTCAGCATGGGCATGAGCGGGGATTTCGAGCTGGCGATAAAGTTCGGGGCGACGCATGTGCGGGTTGGTACCGCAATCTTCGGCGCGCGTCAGCTAGTCTAAATCCGTTTCTTGTCATTCCCGCGAAAGCGGAATCCAACTTCAAGCAACCGCCAGTGGGAAAGTTGGATGCCCGCTGGAGTTTATACTCCGGCCGCGCTTCGCGCGGACCGGGGTACGGGCATGACAATTTCTTTTTAAATTGAAATCCCTGCTTATTCGATCACCACCTGATCGCCCGGCTGAAGCTGGGCGATCGCCGCCAGCGCATCGTCGCGAGACAGCGCGACACAGCCATGGGTGGCGGAAAAATCCGGCCGCGCCAGATGCAGGAAGATGGCGCTGCCCTTGCCGGGCACCACCGGATCGTCGTTATAGCCCAGCACAACCACCAGATCGTAGAGATGGTCTGCGCGCCACATCGCTTCGCTGCTGGCCGGATAGGGCAGCTTCACCAGCCGGTTATAGTTGGGATCGTCCGGTGCATCGCACCAGCCGTCATTTTCCCGGGTCGCGCGCAACGGCAGCGCCGTGACCGGCTTTGGGACGCGGTCGGCGCGATAGAAAATCTCGCGCACTTCAAAAGCCCCGCGCGGGGTGATGCCGTCGCCTTCGCCGCCCTTGATGGCGATGCCGCCGGGCCCGATGGCGGCGCGTTTAAGTCCTGCGCCCCAGTCAAGCCATGCGCCATCCGCGGCCGTCGTGACGATGAGATTCATGTGGCAGGTATAGCGTCAGTTGACGCTGGCGAAAACCGGCACGGTAGTGGGCGTGCCGATGGCGCGGCGATAGGCCTGGATCGCGCGGTTGGCCATGTCTCCGGTGATGCCCTTGGCGGAAAGCGACGCGGAGAGCACCGCGATGTCGGGGCCGTTATACTGGACGGATGCAATCGCCGGGGATTCGGACGGCAGCGACGGGGTATCGGACGAGGGCAGCGACTGCGCCACGGTGATTGTGGGCGCGGTGATCTTGGCGACCTGGCTGCTGGAATCGCTTTTGAACCAGCCCAGCACCGTATCCTCGGCGCTTTTGCCGGTGATGCCCTCAAAGGCCACATCGGCGATGGAGCTCACCGCTCCCCACAGCCCGCCATACAGCGTGTCGCCGGCGATCTTCTCCACCGCCCCGATATGCTCGCCGGTGATGGCGCGATAGATGGTTCCGATCACCGGCAGATGCTGCAGCGGATTGACCACATCCAGCAGGTGATGAAAGAAGCCTTCGTCCTGGTTCCCGGTCTTGGTCGCGGTCGCGGTGACGCTTTCCGCCGCTTGCGGCGGCGAAGGCGAGGAGACCATGGCGTGATATTCGGGGCTGTAAACGCTCATTACCCAAAAGCGAAGCAAGCCCCGCGCCAGATTTTTCCGGCTCTATTGCTGGAATTTCATCCGCTGGCGGACGGCCCTGACCGGCAAGATTTGCCGCCCGCCGCGATCCCGCGCTAATCTCGACCACCCCGAATCCCGAACCGCCACAGATGCCGACCCGAATCCTTTTGGCCGAAAGTGACGACGTGCTGCGCGCGAGCCTTGCCGAGCAGCTCGAGAATGAAGGCTATGAGGTGATTGCCGCGGGCAATGGCGAAGAGGCGCAAACCGCCGCGCGCGAACCGCTGGCTTTCGCCATTGTCGGACTGGGCGAAGCCGCTGCCGCGCATTTGCGCGAGCAGGGCCTGGGCTGTCCCGTGCTGCTGCTATGTGATGGCGACACCCAGACCACCCAGCCTTCCATCACCAGGCCGTTCCGTTTTTCCGCATTGCTGGCGCGGCTGCATGCGCTCAACACCCATCAGGGCGCGGGCGATGGTACGGTGGTGAAGATCGGCCCCTATACCTTCCATCCTTCCGCCAAGCTGCTGCAGTCCGACAGCCGCAAGGTCCGGCTGACCGAGAAGGAAACCAATATCCTGAAGTTCCTTCACGCCAGCGCCGGCACCGTGCCCCGCGACATTCTTCTGCATGAGGTATGGGGTTATGGTCCGGCGGTCGCTACTCACACGCTGGAAACCCATATCTACAGGCTGCGCAAGAAAATCGAACAAGATCCGGCGCGGGCCCAGATCCTTTTGACCGAAGATGGCGGCTATCGCCTGTCGGCGTGAGGTTTTAATGGTCGCGCCGGCTCGCGCCGCGCTCCCGACCCGTCCCGATTCGGGAAGCTTGTTTAACGTGCGTTAACTTCAAGGGCCCTAGAACAGGGTCATGGGAAAACCCAGAAAGCCCGCCTCTCAAAAGCCTTTGCCGGGTTCGTTCCGGCCCGGCTCGGGCAGACCGGGCCGGGCCCGGCCCGTAAGTCCGCCCGCGCGGCCGAAACGCAAGCCGACCTGGCCCTATGTGCTGATCATGCTGGGCGCCTGGGGCGTGATCTTTGGCGGCCTGTTCTTTTCGCACTTTCTGTCCAGCCTGCCGGATGTGCGCCATCTGATGATCAGCGGTCCGTCGCAGGATGTCACCATCCTGGATGACCGCGGCCGGTTGATCGCGCGCCGCGGCCTCACGCAGGGCGCGATGGTCCGGGTCGAAGACCTGCCCGACTATGTGCCCAACGCCTTCATCGCCATCGAGGACCGCCGCTTCCGCTCGCATATGGGCATCGATCCCATCGGGCTCACCCGCGCCGCGTTCGAGAACATGATCAACGGCCATGTGGTGCAGGGCGGCTCGACCCTGACCCAGCAGCTCGCCAAGAATCTTTTCCTCAGTCCCAGCCGCACCCTGGACCGCAAACTCCAGGAAGCGATGCTGGCGCTGTATCTGGAGTCGCGTTATTCCAAGAACCAGATCCTCACGCTCTATCTCAACCGCGTCTATTTCGGCGCCGGCGTCTTCGGCATCGAGGCGGCGTCGGAGAAATTCTTCGGCAAGCATGCGAGTGAACTGAGCCTGACCGAAGCGGCGATGATCGCGGGCAGCGTCAAGGCGCCGGCGCGCTACAATCCCCTTTCCGACATCGATGCCGGGCTGCAGCGCGCCCGGGTGGTGCTGGCGGCGATGCAGGATGCCGGCTTCATCGACGCCAACAGCCGCAATCTGGCGGAAGCGACGCGGCCGCGCATCGTGCGCCTCAACGGCACGCCGGGCTCCGGCTTCTTCGCCGACTGGATCATGGCGCATCTGAACGATTATGTCGGCGCCACCACCGAACCGATCATGGTGGAGACCAGTTTCGACCTGGACGCCCAGACCATGGCCGAACGCGCGGTCGCGCAGGGCCTGGCGGCGGAAGGCGGCAAGTTCAACGCCAGCCAGGCGGCGCTGGTGGCGATGACGCCGGATGGCGCGGTGCGCGCCATGGTCGGCGGCAGGGATTATGGCGGTTCGGGCTTCAACCGCGCCGCCGACGCGGTGCGCCAGCCCGGCAGCGCCTTCAAACCCTTCGTCTATCTGACCGCGCTGGAGCATGGCCACACCATTGACGAGATGGTCAATGACGGGCCGGTGGACATTCACGGCTGGAGGCCCACCGATTTCGAGGGCCATTTCAAGGGCCGCATCCCGCTGATCGAAGCCTTTGCGGATTCCTCCAATTCGGTCTCCGCCCAGCTCACCGCCGAAGTGGGACCGCGCGAAGTGGTGCGCACCGCCCGCAGGCTGGGCATCGTCTCGCCGCTTTCCGCCGTCGCATCCCTGGCGCTGGGCACCTCCGGCGTGACGCCGCTGGAACTGACCGGCGCCTATGCCGCCTTCGCCAATGGCGGCAACGGGGTTCAGCCTTTTGGCGTGGTGCGCATCAGGACCCGTTCAGGGCGCATCCTTTATGACCATCGCCCATCGGCGGCCGGCGCGGTGATGAGCGCCAATGAAGACACCCAGATGACCCAATTGATGACGGAAGTGACCGCCAGCGGCACCGGCAAGGCGGCGCGGCTGGAAGACCGCCCCACCGCCGGCAAGACCGGCACCACCCAGGATTTCCACGACGCCTGGTTTGTCGGCTTCACCGCCGACCTGGTGTGCGGCGTATGGGTCGGCAATGACAACAATGCGCCCATGGCGAAGGCGACCGGCGGCACCTTGCCCGCCCATGTCTTCCACGCCTTCATGACCGATGCCGAACAGGGCCTGCCGGTGCGGCCGCTGACCGGCGCTGCCCTGATGGCGTCGGCCGACCAGCCCGCCGGCCAGGACCGGCCCACGCCTGTCTCCGCGCCGGATGGCAAGTCCAGGCCCGATACTTTCCAGAAGCTGCTGAACGGCCTGTTCGGCGGGACGTGATTTAACTTACCCCCATCCGTCGCAGCTCAGGTTCGCCTTGCGAACACTTCGCTGCGACACCTTCCCCCTTCTTGTGCTTCGCACGAAGGGGGAAGGAAGCTGTCAGATGCTGAGGGGTGAGGAGCGGTTCGCGGCGGCGAACGAAATGGTCCGTCGTTAGCGACAGCGTAGTGCGACGACCATTTCGAGCGACGAACGCCGCGAGCTTGGGCGAGCGGCCGGACCGTCGCCGCGGAATGCGGCGCTCGCGCACGCTACGTCTTCACGCCATAGCGTTGCAGATCGCGCCCATTCGTCCTGAGCCAGGCCTGCGCCGCCACCATGTCGGGGGCGAGGCTTTTCACATGCGCCCAGAAGCGCGGGCTGTGGTTCATCTCGCGCAGATGCGCCACTTCATGCGCCACCACATAATCCAGCACAAAGCCGGGCGCCAGGATCAGCCGCCAGGAGAAGGACAGCGCCCGGGCCGAGGAGCAGGAGCCCCAGCGGCTGGCGGTGTCGCGCACGGTGATGCGCGCAGGCTTCACGCCCAGACGTGCGGCGAGCTCCAGCGCGCGCGTTTCGAACGCCTTGCGCGCCTCGCGCTTGAGGAAATCCAGCACCCGGCGCGGCGCATGCGCGGCATCGCCGCCCACCCAGATCACGCCGTCCTCCGACCATACCGGCGCGGGCCCGCGCGTGCCGGCGCATATTTCATGTGGCCGCCCCTTGAAGGGAATCACCGCGCCCGTCGCCAGCAAGACGGGGCCTGGCGCTTTTGCCAGCTGGCGCGCGATCCATTCCCGTTCACCGCGCGCGAAATCCAGCGCCGCGGAAAGGCCGCGGCGCGTGGGCGCGGTGACGCTCACCTCGCCCGTGGCGGGATTGACCTTGACGATCATGCGCCGGGCGCGAGGATTGAGTCGAACGCGTACTTCCAGCAGGCGGCCGTCTATCTTGAGCAATTCGGGACGGACAGGCGCAGATTTCCTAAACAACACGCGATATTTGCCTGTGCTCTCCAGATCAGCGATATTTGTAGCGCAGTTCGCGCAGCCGTTGAAAGTTCTTTCTCCCGTCATGATTCGTGATGAACAGATTGCAAGGATGATGGGCGCGGGCGCGCTCGCGCTTTTGCTGGGCGCGCTGGGTTTTCAGTATTTCGCGCATCTCGCACCGTGTGAAATGTGTCACTGGCAGCGCTGGCCGCATATCGCCGCAGCCGTTACCGGCATCGCACTTGTGCCAATCCTGCGCAGCAACACGCGCGCACTGGCCTGGTTGATTGTTGCGCTGATCGCCCTGTCGGGATCAATCGGCGCGTATCAGGCAGGCCTGCAATGGGGTTTTCTGCCGGGGCCACAGGGCTGCACCGTGGCGCACGCCTATGTGCTGGGCTCCGGCGCGCCCGCGCCGCAGGTCAGCTGCAATGCCGTGACCTGGAGCCTGTTCGGCCTGTCGCTGGCGGGGTACAATGCCATCCTCTCGTTCCTGATCGCGGGGACGGGCGCCTTTCTGTTGAGCCGCAAACATGCCGCGTAAACCCAAACCGCCGGCGCCCGGTGCGCAACCCGATATCGAAGCGATGATCCGGGTGGATCATGCCGGTGAATATGGCGCGGTGCGAATCTACGAAGGCCAGCTTGCGGTGCTGAAGCGCCGCAAGGGGGCGGGGGCCAGCGTCGAGACCATCCAGCATATGGCCGACCAGGAACAGCGGCATCTCAAGACCTTCGACCGGCTGGTGAATGAGCGCCGTGTGCGCCCCACCGCGCTGGAGCCGGTGTGGCGCGTCGCCGGTTTCGCGCTGGGCGCGGCCACCGCGGCCATGGGTGAGAAGGTGGCCTTTGCCTGCACCGCGGCGGTGGAGGAAGCGATCGATGAGCATTACGCCCAGCAGATCGAGGCGCTGGCAGGCAAGGACCCCGCGCTCAAATTCGTGGTGAAGGAATTCCGCGCCGACGAAGCCCAACATCGCGATACCGCGCTCCGCCATGGCGCGGAACAGACGCCGGGCTACAAGCTGCTCAGCGAAACGATCAAGGCGGGCTGCCGGATTGCGATAAAGCTGTCGGAGAGAATCTAACCTGTCATTCCCGGCCGAGCAGCGCGCTAGCGATGCGAGGGGAAGGGAACCCAGGTAGTAAGACCCGGCTCGTTCTTTCCACCTGGGTCCCCTTCCCGCACATCGCGCTCACCGCGCGATGTTCGCCGGGGATGACAGTTGGGACTACGGCTCCAGTTCGCTATCCCAATACAGATAGTCCGCCCAGGACTCATGCAGATAGTTGGGCGGAAACTTGCGGCCATGCTCCCGCAACTCGATCACCGAGGGCTGGTGGGGGCGGATGCGCGGATGCATCTTGGCCTGGTTGGGCATGCGCCCGCCCTTGGTCAGGTTGCACGGGCTGCAGGCGGTGACGACATTTTCCCAGGTGGTGCGCCCGCCCTTGCTGCGCGGGACCACGTGATCGAAGGTCAGATCCTTGGGATCGCCGCAATACTGGCATTCGAACTGGTCGCGCAGGAAGACATTGAACCGGGTGAAGGCGGGCTTGCGCGCGGGCTTGATATAGGTCTTGAGCGACACCACCGAGGGCAGCTTCATCTCGAAGCGCGCCGAGTGCACCACCCGGTCATATTCTTCCAGGATCGTCACCCGTTCCAGGAACACCGCCTTGATGGTGTCCTGCCAGGACCATAGCGACAGCGGGTAATAGCTCAGCGGGCGATGGTCGGCGTTCAGCACCAGCGCCGGACAGTGGTGGGAGGCCGCGGCCGCCCTGGGAATGGCGGCTGCGGCTAACATGGGCCAAATCCTGTAAAGACCAATATCCTGAAGATACGTCCCCTTTCGCGGCCGGACTTTAGGGCTGGACCCCGTTCCTGCTCAAGAGTTTAGCCGATTCGTCATGACGGTTTGTAGACGGAGCGTATCTCGCCCATATTTTTCAGCCGGCCCTGGAAGGCCAGGCTGAGAAACTGTCCGGCAAGAAGAAGCCCTTCCGGGTCGATGCCATGGCCCATGCCGGGCGCCAGGTGCCATTGCACCGCGCCCCCCGCCAGGCCCAGCTGGGTTGCGGCGATAAACATCGCCTGGGGCGGGATCACCTGGTCACTGTCGCCATGGGTGAGGAGGATGGGCGGGATATCGCCCCCAAGTTCGGAAGAGGCCGGCGGCGCGCCCGCCAGCAGGCCGGAAAATCCCACAATCGCCGCGGGCCGGACCTTGCGGCGCAGGCCCAGATGCAGGGACAGCATGGTGCCCTGGCTGAAGCCCGTCAGTGCAAGATTTTCGGGCGGCAGGCCCAGCCGCGCCAGCTCCGCATCAAGATATTCGTCCAGCGCGGGCGCGGCCGTCTCCACGCCCTTGCGCATCTCATGCGGATCAATGCGGGAGATGGGAAACCATTGATAGCCGGGACCGCCGGGAATGCGCGCGGGCGCATTGGGCGCGGCGAAGGCGACCGTCGGCAACAGGCTTTGCCAATGCTGCGCCAGGCCGATCAGATCCTGGCCGTCGGCGCCATAGCCATGCACCAAGACGACCAGGTGGGTGGCGGGGCCCCGGGCAGGCGCCATGGTTGGTCCGGTAAGTGCCATGTGTGTGTCTTATTCGTTTGCGTTAGATTGCCCTGGAGCGCGGGGAAATCCCGCGCGGCCAGAAACAGAGACCCATGATTGTCACAAGGTTCGCGCCCAGTCCAACCGGCCTCCTGCACCTGGGTCACGCCTATGCCGCCATCACGGCCCATGAAAGCGGCGACGATTTCCTTCTCAGGATCGAGGACATCGACAAAGGCCGCAGCAGAGACAAATTCATCCAGGCGATTTTCCATGACCTGAAATGGCTGGGACTGTCATGGGACGAGCCAACCTTGCGGCAATCCACCCGCATGGGAGCCTATGCCGAAGCGCTGGCGAATCTGAAGGCGCACGGGCTGGTCTATCCCTGCTTCTGCACCCGCGCCGAGATCGCCGCCGAGATCGCGCGCGCCGATGAAGCCCAACATGGACCGGATGGGCCCCTTTATCCCGGCACCTGCAAGGCCCTGGCCCGCGAGGACGGCATGCGCCGGATCGCGGCGGGAGAGAATCACGCGCTCAGGCTGGACGTGGCCAGGGCGGCGGCGCTGACCGGGCCGCTGACCTATATCGAGCGCGGCCTGCGCTATGCCGTGGATCCCTTTCGCTTTGGCGACATCGTGATCGCGCGCAAGGACATGCCGACCTCTTATCATCTGGCGGTGGTGGTGGATGATGCGCACCAGCATGTCTCGCTGGTGACCCGTGGCGAGGATCTGCTGCCTGCCACGCATATCCAGCGGCTGCTGCAGGCGCTTTTGAAACTGCCGGAGCCTGCTTATGCCCATCACTCGCTGGTGCTGGACGAAACCGGCAAGAAATTCTCCAAGCGCGACGGCGCGGTCTCGCTGGAAAGCCTGCGCGAGGCGGGCGCGACGCCGGCCGATATCCGCGCGCGGATCGGGCTTTGACGGTCAAGCCGTCGCCCCACCGTCAATGATGCCGCGCAGATAGCTGACATAGTCCTCGAACGCGCGCTCGCCCTGGCGGGTCAGGGCAATGCGGGTACGCGGGCGATTGGCGGCAAAATCCTTTTCCACGGCGACATAGCCGGCCTGTTCCAGGGTGGAGATATGCGCTCCGAGATTTCCCTCCGTGGCATCCACCAGCGCCTTGAGGCGGACGAATTCAATCTTGCCGCCTTGGGGCAGGGCGCGCAGCGCCGCCATGATTTTCAGCCGCACCGGCTGGTGAATGAGATTGTCGGGCTGCTCCATGGTCAGACGGTCCTCAGCCACAGGCCGGCCAGGACCAGCGCGCCGCCGCCCACCGCCGCCATCCACAGCATGAAATGTTCATGCAGGAAGAAGTAGCCGCCGAGCGTCAGCGCCGCGACCGCGATGCCCGTGACCAGAAAGCGAACGCCAAGCCAGATCCCGGCGACAGAATAGATCAGGGCCACGATCAGGGGCGTGAAGGCGGCCTGCTGTTCGTGGCTGGCATGACCGAAAATGGTGAAGGTGGCGGCGATGAAAACACCGACCGCGACCCAGGTGGCGAGGAAACGCCAGCCCGCATGGTGGTTGATGCCGGGATGGGGATCACCGGCCTGGGCGCGGGCGCGGCCAATCACGATGGTGCCCAAAACACCCGCAACCATGAGTGCTGCCCACAAGAGATTGGCGTGGCGGGGATAGAGGTCGGTGCCCGTGTAGCCGATCATCCAGATCACGCCCCACAGCACGAAGAACGGACTGGAATTGGCATAGCCATAGGCCTGCCGGCTGCGGCGGCCAGTGCGATGGATTTCCTTCAGGCTTTCCGTGGCCTGGTCGGAGGACAGGGTCATGGTGGCTTCCTCGGGTTGCTCTGCCGGGCAGAGTTATTAGCGAAAGAAAAGGCAGGACAAGACGTTAGACAGAAATCCTGACTTGCCGGGATTGTTACTCTGCAGAATAGAGTAATCTGCTACAGATCCAATGGCAAGCCCCCGATGCGCAATTTTTCCAACTCATGCTAGGAGGCACGCCCATGACCGAAGGCCTGGACAGACTTTTCGCCACCATCGCCGCCCGCAAAGGTGCGGACCCCGATCGTTCCTACACCGCCAGGCTTTTGGCCGCGGGCGTGGAGAAATGCGCCAGGAAATTCGGCGAAGAAGCCACCGAAACGGTGATCGCGGCCATCAAGCAGGACAAGAGCGAACTCGCCAAGGAATCGGCGGATGTTCTCTATCACCTGGCGGTCCTGTGGGCGGCCAGCGGCATCACGCCCGAAGACGTTTATGCGGTCCTGACGTCACGCGAAGGCATGTCGGGCCTGGAAGAAAAAGCTTCGCGTCCGAAGAGCTGAATTGGATACCCATATAGGCGCTAGGATTTTTGGCTGTCCGGGCAGGAGCCCGCGCGGAGCGTGCTTCACGCACGTGAGCACGGGCGACGAACCCGGCAGCCAAAAAGACAGCGCCTACTTCTGGTCTTCTTCTTCGGCGAGACTCTTGACCAGATCCAGCACCCGCTTGCGCACCTTGGCGTCCTTGATCTTCATGAAGGCCAGGCTGAGCTGAAGTCCCTCGCCGCTGGAGACGAACTCCATCACGGGCGGCGCGGCGATGTCGCCCTCACTGGCGCCCGGCGCCGCGGTAAGGCCTTCATAGAAGAAGTCTATCGGCACATTAAGAATGCGCGAGACTTCAAACAGCCGCCCGGCGCCGATGCGGTTAACGCCCTTCTCGTATTTCTGCACTTGTTGAAATGTCAGCCCCAGCAGATCACCGAGACGTTCCTGACTCATGCCGATCAGCATGCGCCGGATTCGCACACGATTGCCGACCTGCACATCAATAGGATTGGCTTGCTTCTTTGGCATCTTTACTCAAACACATTGTTGTTTTGCCGGGCCGGAACTTGCCCCATCTATCGCGCAACTGAAACAATTAATTTCGCCGCAGTGACGCAGGCTTACACGCGCGTTCGTAAAAAGCTGGCGAATGCTGCGGTAACCAATAAGAACAGGAAAATGAGATCGCCGAAGCGCACATACAGCGTCGGCAGCAACGCAACAGGAAGGGTTGCATCCACCACACCCAACCTGTTCAGGCCAAGCGATGTCCGTACACGTCCATTGCCGTCGATCACGGCGGAGATGCCGGTGTTGGCGTCACGCACGATCGGCAAGCCTTCCTCGATCGCGCGCACGCGCGCGATAAGGAAGTGCTGTTCGGGGCCGGCC
>DATAWO010000144.1:0-9799 GCA_036267165.1 Rhizomicrobium sp.
GCGCCTCACCCGGGCCGTTGACCACGCAACCGATGATCGAAAGCGACATCGGCGTGGCAATGTGCTTGAGCCGGTCTTCCAGGGTCTTGACGGTATCAATGACATTGAAGCCCTGGCGCGCGCAGGATGGGCAGGACACGATGTTGACGCCACGGTGGCGCAGGTTGAGCGACTTCAAGATATCGAAGCCCACCCGCACCTCTTCCACCGGATCGGCCGACAGTGACACGCGGATGGTGTCGCCGATGCCGCTCCACAGCAGCATGCCCATGCCGATGGAGGATTTCACGGTGCCGGAGATCATGCCGCCGGCCTCGGTGATGCCGACATGCAGCGGGCAGTCGATCGCCTCGCTCAGCGCCTGGTAGGCGGCGACCGCCAGGAACGGGTCGGACGCCTTTACCGAAATCTTGTATTCGCGGAAGTCCAGATCATCGAGGATCTTGGCGTGATTGAGCGCGCTCTCCACCATCGCTTCCGGGCAGGGTTCGCCATACTTTTCCAGGAGATCGGATTCCAGCGAGCCGGCATTGACGCCGATGCGCATGGAGCAGCCATGGTCCTTGGCCGCCTGCACCACTTCCTTCACCCGTTGGGCCGAGCCGATATTGCCGGGATTGATGCGCAGGCAGGCAGCACCATTCACCGCCGCCTCGATGGCCCGCTTGTAGTGGAAATGGATGTCAGCCACGACCGGAATGGCGGCGGCCTTGGTGATGGCCTTCATCGCCCTGGTGGCGTCTTCGTCGGGACAGGAGACGCGCACGATATCGGCGCCGGCTTCCTCGATCTTGCGGATCTGCTCGATGGTGGCGCGGGCGTCACCCGTGATGGTGTTGGTCATGGTCTGCACCGTGATCGGCGCGTCACCGCCGACCGGCACCTTGCCGACCATGATCTGGCGCGACGGGCGCCGGTGGATGTCGCGATAGGCGCGAATGCTCATCTGTCGTCCTTAGTGGTTGTTGAAACGGTCCGTCAGGGCCTGGGGATCCAGCGAGATGCGCCCGATAATCTGTTCCGGCTGCCCTGCCCGGCCCAGCGCGATGCCGTCCAGGTCCATTTCCACGGCCCCGGCATTGTTGGTGGCCATGCTGACGCCGGGCATGTTGGGCACCTGATAGCTGTCGCCGGACTTGAGGTCGCGGTTCAGGATTATCTGGCCTTCGGCATTCTTGACCGTGACGCGGACATCGCCCCGGGCGCGCAGGATCACGCGCGGATTGAGGTTCATGGCGCCATAGACCTGACCGGCGCCATTGGCGCCGGACACAGCCGGCCCCACGGCTTGCGAGGCGGTAGGTGATGCGGCAGAGGCCATGCTTGCCGGCGGCAGGCTGGTCGCCGGGGTCTTGGCGCCGGCGGCAGGCGGCGGCGTGGCGGCGGCTTCCTGGCCGGCCGGTATGGTGGCAGCGGGTGGTGCGGCGCTCGCGGCGGGCGACGGCGTGGCGGCCTGTACCGGGGCTGGCGGTGCGGGTTTGGGCGCTGCCGCGGGCCTGGGCGGCGCCAGAACCGGCGCTGGCGGCACCGGCTGGTTGGAACTCGTGCTCGAAGACAAAAGATGCCAAGCGCCCCATCCCAGAAGGATCACGACCGCGCCTGTGATGATGCGCCAGCCCTGCGGCAGGCGGCGGCCCTCATCCTGATGAATGGGCGCGGGCTCATGCACCTTATCTTCGGTGCGTCCGGAAATATCGCGCTTGAAGCGATCGACATAGGCGTTCGCGTCCAGCCCCAGATGCCGGGCATAGGAGCGCACAAATCCGATCGCGTAGGTCTTGCCGGGCAGGTCTTCCAGCCGGTCTTCCTCCAGCGCATCGAGATGGTCCTTGCGGATCTTGAGGGCGCGCGAGACCTGCGCGATCTCATCGCCCCGCCTCAGGCGCGCGGCGCGCAGATCCTGGCCCACCGTCTGGAGGGCGGACTCATTCTCGCCGGAAATCTCGCGCAGATGGATGCGCCGGCGGTTCGGGCCGCCATCCTCACCGCCGCCATCATTATCCAGGGTCATCTCTGTAAGCTTGGTCATCCATGGCCACGGGTAAAGCACCGCCCGCAAACCGGAAAAATTGGGGGCAAGCACAGCTAAATATCTGTGGGTCTTACCTTATCCGATCAAGGGCGGCGCGGACAACTGCTGCACTGCAAAAAGTCCGGTTCCGGACGGAAAACCCCGAAATTGCCCTATTTCAGCACGATCCCCCGCTCCGCCGCGAATGCCGAAAGCCGCGTTCTCAGGGAATGGTCCGTCCGGCCGCACAACCTGTCCACGAAAGCGGCCACTTCGCCCAGGTGGAGGGAGCGAATCATCATCTTGATGGGCCCGATCTGGCCGGGCTGCATGGAGAGGGTGCGGATGCCCAGCCCCAGCAGCGCCATGGCGTCCAGCGGGCGGCCCGCCATCTCGCCGCACAGGGAAAGGTCGCCGGAATTTTCCGCCGCGCTGTTGACGATCAGCCGGATCAGGGTGAGCGAGGCGGGATTGAGATTGTCGTAGCGCTTGGCCACCCGGGGATTGGTGCGGTCCACGGCAAAGGCCAGCGACAGAAGATCGTTGGAACCGATGGAGACGAAATCGGCCGACCGCATCAGCTGGGGCAGCATGAAGGCCAGCGCCGGCACTTCCAGCATGGCGCCCACCTGCACCTGGGTGGGCCGGCCCAGGCTGAGCAGCCGCGCGCGTTCCAGCTCGCGGTCGATCAGGGCGCGGCCGCGGTTGAACTCATCCACGTCCGACACCATGGGCAACAGGATGCGCAAGGTGCGCCCGATACTGGCATTCAAAAGCGCACGCACCTGGTAGCGCAGCAGCGCCGGACGATCCAGCGCGATGCGGATGGCGCGCCAGCCCAAAGCGGGATTTTCCTCCCGCTCCCAGCGGGCGTAAGGCAGGACCTTGTCGCCCCCCAGATCAAGGGTGCGGAACACCACCGGCTTGTCGCCCGCCGCATCGAGGATTTTTTTGTAGAAGGCGGACTGATCGGCGAGCCGGGGCATGGTCTCGCCGATCATGAATTGCAGCTCGGTGCGGAACAGGCCGATGCCGTCGGCGCCCGACTGGGCGAGCTGCGGCATGTCGAACTCCAGCCCCGCATTCATCATCATCCGGATGGCGACGCCGTCGCGGGTGACGGCGGGAAGATCGCGAACCGCGGCGAAGCGGGCCTGGGCCTGGACACGCAGTTCGCGCTTGTCTTCAAATGCCTTGACGATCTCGGCGGCGGGCCGCAGATGCACCTCGCCCATCTCGCCATCCACCGCGATCTGGTCGCCGGCCCGCGCATTGTCGGCGATGCCTTCCAGGGATGAGACCATGGGCAGCCCCATGGACCTGGCGACGATGGCGACATGGCTGGTGGAGGCGGCCTCTTCCAGGACCAACCCCACCAGCTTGTCGCGGCCATAGTCCAGCAGTTCGGCCGGACCCATGGCGCGGGCCACCAGCACGGCATTGTGAGGCAGGTTGCGCTGGGCCGCCTCCTCTCCGGTCAGGTGGCGGAGCAGGCGGCGCGCCAGGTCGTCAAAATCATGCGCCCGCTCGCGCAGGATGGGATCGCCCAGGCGCTGGACCCGCAGCCGGGTCTCGTCCTGGATGCGCTCCACCGCCGCTTCCGCGGTCAGGCCGGTGCGCACCGCATCGCGCATGCGCTGGCGCCAGCCCTGGTCATAGGCGAACAGGCGATAGGCCTCGATCACCTCGCGGCCCTCGCCGGTCAGGTCGAGTTCGCTGGAGGCCAGCATCTCGTCCACGGATTCCCGCAAGGAGGCGATGGCGTCTTCCAGCCGTTTGAGCTCGGCCACCGGATTGTCGGCGATCATGCGCTCCACGCGCACGCGCGGTTCGTGCAGGGCGACGCGGCCGACCGCCACGCCTTCCGACAGGCCGTCGCCGACGAATTTGCGCGGCCGGTCGATGCGCAGCTCCGGCTCGTCCAGCTCCGCGACATTGAAGAAGCCGCCCTGCGCCACCACCTCGGCCAGCACCATGGCCACGGTCTGCAGCGCCTCGACCTCTTCCTCGGCATAGATGCGCTCGGCCTTGTTCTGCACCGTGAGCACGCCGAACACCTGGCCGCCGCGCACAATCGGCACGCCCAGGAAAGACTTGAACGGGTCTTCGCCGGTTTCGGGCCGGTAGGAGAAATGCGGATCGGCGGGCGCGTCGGACAGGTTCACCGCTTCCGCGGTTTCGCCGACCATGCCGACCAGGCCCTCGCCTTCCTTCAGCCTGGTGTTGTGGACCGCTTCGCGCCTGAGGCCTTCGGTGGCGAACAGTTCCAGCACCTTGCCGGCACGGCGCAGATAGATGGAGCAGACCTCCGCCACCATGTTGGAGGCGATGACGGTGACCAGCTTGTCCAGCCGCATCTGGGCGGAGGTCTGTTCCGCCATGATCTCGCGCAGGCGGCGCAACAGCAAACGAGGACCGCCACCGGCAGACATCAGTGAACTTCCTCGGAATCAGCCCAAATTGTCATGGCCCACCTAGTGTGGGCCATCCAGGTAACGCTTGTCACCATTTGCAGAAGAATGAGCGGCACCAACTGGGTGGCCCGCATTCGCGGGCCATGACACCGGAGTTGCGTCAGGCAGCATCCAACTCATAGGCGGAATGCAAAGCCCGCACCGCCAACTCCACATATTCCTCGGCGATCAGGACGCTGACCTTGATCTCGGAGGTGGAGATGACCTGGATGTTGATGCCCTTGTCGGACAGGGTGCGGAACATGGTCGAGGCCACGCCCGGATGGGCGCGCATGCCGATGCCGATGATGGAGACCTTGGCCACCGCCGCGTCATGGGTGACGTCACGGTATTTGATCTCGCTCGCGCGGGCTTCGATGGCGGCCAGCGCACGCGCCAGCTCGCCGCGCACGCAGGTGAAAGTCAGGTCCGTGGTCTTGCCGTCTTCCGACACGTTCTGGACGATCATGTCCACATTCACGCCGGCATCCGCCAGGGGGCCGAAGATGGCCGAGGCGATGCCCGGCTTGTCGGGCACCTTGTGCAGGGTGATCTTGGCTTCGTCGCGGCTATAGGCGATGCCGGTGACCGGTTTCTTTTCCACGATGTCTTCCTCGTCGCAAAGCAGGGTGCCGCCCACGTCGGGCGTGAAGGTCGAAAGCACCCGGGTCGGCACCCGGTGCAGCATGGCGATTTCCACCGAGCGGGTCTGCAGGACCTTGGCGCCCAGCGACGCCATTTCCAGCATTTCCTCGAAGGCGATCTTTTCCAGCCGCCGCGCCTTGGGCACGATGCGCGGATCGGTGGTGTAGACCCCGTCCACATCGGTGTAGATGTCGCAGCGCACCGCCCCGATGCCGGCGGCGACCGCCACAGCCGAAGTGTCGGAGCCGCCCCGGCCCAGTGTGGAGATGCGCTCACCCGGCGCCACGCCCTGGAATCCCGCCACCACCGCGACCTCGCCGCCTTCGATGGCCTTTTTCATATCGGCCGCGGGCACGCCTTCGATGCGGGCCGAGCCATGCAGGGCGGAAGTGTTGATCGGCACCTGCCAGCCCAGCCAGGAACGCGCCTTCACCCCCATGGCGTTGAGGGTGATGGCCAGCAACCCGCTGGTGATCTGCTCGCCCGCCGCGACCACGACATCGTATTCGCGTGCCTCCGGCACGGGGGCATATTCCCGCTGGCCGGGCATGGCCGCATCTATCGGTGGCCTGGCCGCGTCGTTTGTCCAGGCGACCAGCTTGTTGGTTTCCCCCGCCATGGCGGAGACGACCACGGCGACCCGGTTGCCCCGCTCCACCTCGCGTTTGACCAGCGAGGCGACATGGCGGATGCGCTCGATGTCGGCCACGGAGGTGCCGCCGAATTTCATCGCGATCAACGCCATAGGCTGATTTGCCCCAGAGGAAACGGCGGCCTATGTATCCGGGGTCGCCCCCCCGCTCAACCCTTGATGAGCCCCAACCCTCGAAAACACATGGCGGATTCTGCTTCCATGGACAGCTCCATAGACCCTGCGGAAGTGGCCAAGTTCTCGGCCATCGCGGCGGAATGGTGGGACCCGGCCGGCAAGTTCGCGCCCCTGCACAAATTCAACCCGGTCCGCCTGGCCTTCATCCGGGCGGAGGTGGCCTGCCATTTCGGGCGGGATGCGCGGTCCTTGCGGCCCTTTGAGGGCCTGTCCCTGCTGGATATCGGCTGTGGCGGCGGCCTGCTGGCCGAGCCCATGGCCCGGCTGGGCTTTGCCGTCACCGGCGCCGATGCGTCGGAAAAAAATATCGGCACCGCACGCGCCCACGCCGCCCAGTCGGGCCTTCTGGAAGGAAAGATGGCGATCGACTATCGCGCCACATCCGCCGAATCACTGACGGATGAAGGTCTGGCTTTCGACGTGGTGCTGAACATGGAAGTGGTCGAGCATGTGGCGGATGTGTCCGCCTATCTCGCCGCCTGCACCCGGCTGGTGAAGCCGGGCGGGCTGACCTTTGTCGCCACCCTGAACAAGACGCTCAAGAGCCTGGCGCTGGCCAAGATCGGCGCCGAATATGTGCTGGGTTGGCTGCCGCGCGGCACCCATGACTGGAACCGCTTTCTCCCGCCAGCGGAACTTAAGACGGTGCTGGAAGACAGTGGTCTAACCATCCTGAAAACACAGGGTGTTTCCTTTGATCCCCTGGCCTGGGATTGGCGGTTGAGTTCTGATGTTGACGTGAATTACATGGTTGTGGCCGGGCGGTAGATGCGCCTGCCGCTCGCTTGGGTTCGCGGCGTTGGCTTAGCTTTTCTCGGCGGTCCGTAGCGGCAGCGTACGGACGCGAGCTTAGAAAAGCTTGCCCCTCCCCGAGCGTTCGCGAGGGATGCCGCCTGGGTCCGCACAGCCCTGCGGGCGTTCGTCGCTCGAAATGGTCCCCCAGACCATTTCGTTCGTCCGTGGCGAACTGCTCCCCACCCACTGGACATGCTCACGCCCTGTCGGGCGCCGAAGCTCACGGGATGACATCGCGCTAAGGCGCGATGTCAATTGGCGCCGTCCATGTCCGGCGGAAGGGGGGAGACATCGACCCCCTCCTCCAGCAGTTCCTGCGCTTCCTTGTGGCTCGCCTCGCCATAGATGTGGCGCTCCGGCGTTTCGCCATAGTGAATCTTGCGCGCCTCCTCGACGAAGTTGGGGCCGACATAGTCGGCGTTCTCCATCACATATTTGCGCAGGCCCGTGGCGAACTGCTGCATCTGCCTTGCGTCGCCGGCCTTGGCGCGCGCCGCCTTCTTGGTGCCCGCCACCGCGGGCGCCATGATGGCTTTCTCGACGCGCACGGAATTGCAGGACGGACAACTCAGGTGGCCGCTGCTCGACTGTTCGTCAAACGCGGCGCTGTCCCGGAACCAGCCGTCGAATTCATGCCCTTTATGGCAACGAAGCGAGTAAGCGATCACCCCAATACGCTCCAGTTCAGCCTGCCCCCGGGCTGGAAAGTGAAAGGATGAGCCCAAGGGACTGGATTCGCAAGACCTGGCCGCAGGCCTTGGTTTACGGCCCGGCGAACGCCCGGTCGTGCTGGAGATTGGGAACTCTGGCCCGGGCCTGCGCCGACAAAGCCGGGTCGATGTCGGCCAGGATCACGCCAGGCTCGGTACCGGCTTCCACCAGCACTTCGCCCCAGGGCGCCACGATCAGGCTGTGGCCATAGGTCTTGCGGCCATTGGCGTGGGTGCCGCCCTGTGCGGGAGCGATGACAAAAGCCCCGTCCTCGATGGCGCGGGCCCTGAGCAAGACATGCCAGTGCGCCTCTCCGGTTGGCACCGTAAAGGCCGACGGCACGGTGAAGAGGAACGCGCCTTTCTGCGCCAGGCGGCGATAGAGCTGGGGAAAGCGCAGGTCATAGCAGATGCTGAGCCCGATGGGGCCAAAGGCGGTATCCGCCACCACGGCTTGGCCGCCGCCGGCCACGGTGTTGGATTCGCGATAGACCTCGCCTGAAGCCAGCGCCACGTCGAACAGGTGGATCTTGCTGTAGCGCGCGATGACGTTTCCGTCGGGCGCGAACAGGAAGGAACGGTTGGCGGTCTTGGTGTCGCTGACCTTGATCGCCAGACTGCCGATCAGCAGCCAGACATTGAGTTCCTTCGCCAGGCTTGCGAACACCGGCAGCGCGGGATCGTGGGCCTCGTCGAAGGAATGGGCCAGCTTGGCGCCGCCATCCGGCGCCATCAGGGTGGTGTTCTCCGGCGTGGCGATGAATTGCGCGCCGCGCGCGGCTGCTTCACGCACCAGCCGCGCGGTTTCGGAGATGTTCTGTGCAACATCGTCGCTGGAGCGCAGCTGTACGCAAGCCGCCTTGAAGGCTTTGGGATCGGCCATACGCAACACTATAGCCGATCCCGGTTTCTTACTGCACCCGGCTCTGGATCTTGGCCAGGCCCGCCCGGGCGCAGACTTCGTCCTTGTCGCCGCCCGGCGCGCCGGACACCGCGAAGACCCCCACAAGATTGCCGCCAGCCATGATCGGGATAGCACCCTGGCGGGCGGTTTCGATCAGCGGATTGGCCTTGATCTCGGCGGCCAGCGCGGGATCGGTCTTGGCCTTGTCGGCCACTTCGCCGCTGGTCATCTTGTATTTCAGCACCGCCTGGGCCTTGGTCATGGCGATGCGCTGGGTGATGGCCGCGGCGCCGTCATTGGAGATCACCACGATCGGCACGCCGGCGCTGTCGGTGATTTCGGCGGTGGTCTTGTAGGTGTTGCCCAGGCAGACGCGGTTGGCCTCGACGGCGCCTTCAATGGCCAGCGCCACGGGAATGCCAGGGGCGCGCGGCGGGCGCGGTAGCTTCAATTCATCGGGTGTCGGCGCGGGCGCGATGGTCGGCGCGGGATTCATGGGCTGGGCCTGAGCGATTGGCGCAGCCAGCATCAGGATGGCGGTGGCGAGCAAGGTCTTCTTCATGACGGTCCCTTCCCATGTGGAGCTTTATTGCGCGGCATATTCCGGGGGCCTGCGCGCTTTGTCCAGTGCCGGAAAGAGGTGTGCGGGTGCGAAAACCTCCCCTTTTGCGCGCGTCAGCGCGCTTAAAGGGCGCGCGAAAGCGAGGGGGTTGAAAGACGTCAGGCGAGCAATGGATCGAGCTTGCCATCTTTTTCCAGGGCATGGAGCTCGTCACAGCCGCCGACATGGGTATCGCCAATGAATATCTGTGGCACGCTGCGGGCGCCGCCGGATCTGGATTCCATTTCCGCGCGCGCCACTTCGTCCATGAAGACATCCACTTCCTCGACCTCGGCGCCCTTCTTTTTAAGCAGTGTCTTGGCGCGCACGCAGTAGGGGCAGATCGGGGTGGTATAGATGCGGACGGGCTTCATGAATCTTTTATGGTCGTGGCCCACGAGGCCCTTGCTGCGCTCGGGCTCGCGGCCGCCGCTCCGGGGGTTTCCTGCCTTTTATATAAGCATGTCGGAGGCCTTCACAACGCGGGCCAGCGCCAGGACAAACACCTTGCCGGCGCCGGCCCGTTTCAGTGCGCGGGCGCAGGCGTCAGCCGTGGCCCCGGTGGTCAGCACGTCATCCAGCAGCAGAATGTGTTTGCCGGCCACGCGTCCCGGATCGGGAACCTTGAAGGCGCCCAGCACATTGCGGCGGCGGGCCTTGGCGGACGCCATGGCGCCCTGGCTGGGCGTGGCGCGGCTCCGGACCAGGGCGGAAGGATCGAAAACCAGTTTCCTGTCCCGGGCGAGCCTTCGCGGGTGCTGTCCGAAGTCTGTGGTAACCTAGGACACTCAACGCGACTTAGGACACCCCAATGTCTAACCGAGAAAATATAGAACTCCTGCTTTTGGCTG
>DATAWO010000145.1:0-5654 GCA_036267165.1 Rhizomicrobium sp.
ATTTCCGTTCGTCAAGCGCGGCGATCCGCGCGGGGCGGCGGTGGATATCGTGCGCGGGCTGGTGAGGCTGCTGTCGGAGACCACGGGCGACGGCTATGTCTTCCGCGTCGATCTGCGGCTCAGGCCCGATGCCGGCGCCACCCAAGTCGCCATCTCCACCGCCGCGGCGCTGGATTACTACGAGGCCATGGGCCAGAACTGGGAGCGTGCCGCCATGATCAAGGCGCGCGCCTGTGCCGGCGATCCTCAGACGGGGGCGCAGTTTCTCGAAGCGCTCAGGCCCTTTATCTGGCGGCGCTATCTGGATTTCGCGGCGATCGAGGACATCCAGTCGATCAAGCGGCAGATTCACGCCCATGTCGGGCATGGCGAGATCGCGGTCGCCGGCCACAATATCAAGCTGGGACGTGGCGGCATCCGCGAGATCGAATTCTTCGCCCAGACCCAGCAGCTGATCCTGGGGGGACGTCATCCCGGGCTTCGCGCGCCCGCGACCCAAAGCGCGCTGGATGCGCTGGTGTCCGAAGGACGGGTCGAGCCATCCGTCGGTGATGAGCTCAAGCGCGACTATCGCTATCTCAGGCGGCTGGAGCACCGGCTGCAGATGGTCGAGGACCAGCAGACCCATTCCCTGCCGCAAAGCGATGCCGGCATCGCCCATATCGCCTGTTTCATGGGCTATGACAGCGCCGATGCCTTTCGCGCCGGGCTGACGCGGGTGCTGGAGAATGTGCAGCGCCATTATGCCCGGTTGTTCGAAAGCCAACCCGATCTGACCTCGGCCCAGGGAAACCTGGTTTTCACCGGGGTGGAGGAAGACCCGGAAACGCTCAAGACCCTGGGCGCCATGGGGTTCGGCGATCCGGCGCATGTGTCGGCCGCGATCCGCGGCTGGCATCATGGCCGCATCCGCGCCATGCGCTCGCAGCGGGCGCGCGAGCTTCTGACCAAGCTGATTCCTGCGATCCTGAAGGCGCTGGCGGGCGCGGCCGATCCCGATGTCGCCTTCACCCAGTTCGACCGTTTTCTTTCCAGCCTGCCCTCCGGGGTGCAGCTGTTCGCGCTCTTCCTTGCGCGGCCGCAATTCCTGGAACTGCTGGCCAAAATCGTGGGCGCGACACCCAGGCTGGCCAACTATCTGGCGCGCAACCCGGCCGTGCTGGACGCGCTTCTGGATGCGGAATTTCTCAGCCGGTTGCCGTCGCGCGCCGAATTGGACTCGCGCTTCGACCGTCTGGTCACCGGCGGCTATGAAGAGACGCTGGACGCGGCCCGCCGCTTCACCCGCGAAGCGGTCTTCCGGGTCGGCGTGCAGATCGTGGAAGGCACCGCCAAGGCCGAGCAGGCGGGCCCGGCGCTGACCGATATCGCCGAATGCGTCATCGCCGGTCTGTTGCCGAAGGTGGAAGCCGGGCTGGCAGCCGGCGCCGGCCATATTCCTGGCGCCGCCTTTGTCGTGGTGGCGATGGGCAAGTTGGGCGGACGGGAAATGACCACCAGCTCCGACCTCGACCTGATTTTCATCTATGACATCCCGCCCGGGATCGATGCATCCGATGGGTCCAGGCCGTTGTCGCCCTCGCTCTACTTCGCACGCCTGGCGCAACGGCTGATCGCGGCCCTCACCACCCCGACCGCCGCCGGCACGCTCTATGACGTGGACATGCGCCTGCGTCCCACCGGCAACAAGGGTCCCGTCGCCGTATCCCTGAAAAGTTTCGCCGACTATCACAGCACCGAAAGCTGGACCTGGGAGCATATGGCGCTCACCCGGGCGCGGCTGGTGGCGGGGCCGGGTGCCTTGCGCGCGCGGGTGGAAAGCGAAATCCGCCGCCGGCTGACGCGATCGCGCGCCCCGTCCGCCATCATTGCCGATGCCCGCGACATGCGGTTGCGCATGGCCGAGACCTTTCCCGGCAGGAATGTCTGGGATCTCAAACATGCCCCGGGCGGGCTGGTGGATATCGAGTTCATCGTCCAGACCCTGCAACTGGTGCATGGACCGGCGCGGCCCGATGTGCTGGACACCAACACCATCGCGGCGCTGGAAAAATTGCGGGCCGCGGATTTTCTCATCCCCACCGATGCGGATGTGTTGATCGAAGCGGCGCGGCTGCAGCATGCGCTCACCCAGGTGCTGCGCATCGCCCTGGATGAGACACCCAATATCGAGGACGCCACGCCGGGGCTGAAGGCGCTGCTGACCCGCGCCGCGAAGGGCGGCAGCTTCGCCCAGGCCCAGATGAAGCTGGCCCGGCTCCAGACCCAGACCCGCGATATCTTCAATCGGATAATGCAGTCCTAACTCTCTCCATGGCCGGCCTTGGCGCATAGCGACAGCGTATGCGCGCCATCCGTGAGACCGGAAGGGTAAAAGCCCAGTGGGGCTTTTACCCGGTCGAACGCCCGCGGAACGCGGGCCTGCCGCTCGCTTAGGCTCGCGGCGTTCGCCGCTTTCGCAGGTCCACCGGACCTGCTCATGCCTTCGGCACCGCGACTCACGGATGGGCGGGTCGGGCCCGCCCATGGAGATTAAGAATCTGACGGCAACCCGATAAGGGACTGCGGTGGGAACGCCAGGTGCACGGCCTTGCCGGCCGGCGCCGAACTGCCGCTGACCGCCACGGGTTCGCTGCGGCCGGCGACCTTCACATGAAAATGGCTGCGTTCGCCCAGGAAGGTGGCGTCCGCGATCTCGCCGGCCAGGCCGCTGTTCGCGAAGCCGACATGTTCGGGCCGGATTGCCAGCAGGATATGCTGATCGGCCGTAACGCCTGGCGCCAGGTTGGCGCGCGGGAAGGTGACGATGCCGAGAATGCCGGCATTCACGGTCACCTCCGTATCGCCGATCTGGCGCACCGTGGCATGAAAGAAGTTCATCTCGCCGATGAAGTCCGCCACGGCGCGGCAATTGGGCCGTTCATACAGTGCGCGCGGCGTAGCGATCTGCAGGATCCGGCCGCTCTCCATCACCGCCACCCTGTCCGACAGCGACAGCGCCTCCTCCTGGTCGTGGGTGACCAGAAGGAAAGTGATGCCGACCTGGCGCTGGATGGCGCGCAGTTCCAGTTGCATGGCTTCGCGCAGGCGCTTGTCCAGCGCCCCCAAAGGTTCATCCAGCAGCAGCAGCTTGGGCGCGCGTATCAGGGCGCGCGCCAGGGCCACGCGCTGGCGCTGGCCGCCGGACAGCTGATCCGCCGCGCGCCCGCCCAGCCCTTCCAGCCGCACCGTCGCCAGCATGGCCTCCACGCGTGCGCGCAGCGCCTCCCTGGGCAGTCTCTGCCTGCGCAACCCATAGGCGACATTGTCGAACACATTGAGATGCGGAAAAATCGCATAGGACTGGAACACCATATTGGTGGGCCTGAGATGCGGCGGCACCGTGTTCATCATCTCGCTGTCGATGGTGATGGCGCCGTTGTCGGGCGTCTCGAAACCCGCGATCATGCGCAGCAGGGTGGTCTTGCCGCAGCCGGACGGGCCCAGAAGCGCGAAGAACTCGCCGCGCGCCACCTCCAGGCTCACGTCATTGACCACGGTGAGGCCGCCGAAGGATTTGCAGACCTGCGAAAGGGCGAGGAAACTCATATACCCACCATCGGCTTCCTGGCGCCCAGGTTGCGGACATATTCGGCCAGGATCACCAGCCCCACCGAAGCCGTCAGGATGATCGCGCCCAGCGCCAGCACCATGGGAAGCCGTTCGGGGAAGCGCAACTGGCCCCAGATATAGACCGGCAAGGTCGCTTCGGTGCCGGAGAGAAAATAGGCCAGCAGGAATTCATCAAAGGAGGTGATGAAGGTGAGCAGCAGGCTGGCGACAATGCCGGGCAGCATCAGGGGAAAGGTCACGCGCCAGAAGGTCATCCAGCCGTCTTCGCCCAGATCGGCGCTGGCTTCCTCCAGATTGCGGTCAAAGCCTTCGAAGCGGGCGATCAGGACGGTCAGGGCGAAGGGCACGCAGACCAGTAGATGCCCCAGCACCACCGCCGCCAGCGACAGCGGCAGGCCGGCTGCTCCCAGCAGCAAGAGCAGCGAAAGGCCCAGCACGATGTCGGGAATGAACAGGGGCAGCGCGATGAAGCCCAGCGCCAGCCCCGCCCCGCGCATCCGGGTGCGCGTCACGGCGCGCGCGGCGGTCAGCCCCAGGATGGTGGAGAGCAGCGCGGTGACGAGGCCCACTTTCAGGCTGTTGCCCAAAGCGTGCTGCATGGCGCTGTCGGAGGCCAGCGCCGCATACCAGCGGGTGGTGAAGCCGGAGAGTGGAAAGGCGATGAATTCGGAATTGTTGAAGGAAAAGATGGGCAGCACCAGAACCGGCACATAGAGAAAGGCCAGATAGGCGAGGGCATAAAACAGAAGCCCGCTTTTTTTATGCCCTATCGCTTTGCTGTTTGAGGGCGGCTTCTTCATCGCACGGCTCTTGCCGCGGCGCGGGCGCCGGCCACGAACAGGCCTGCGATCACCGCCACCACCGCCATGCTGACCAGTGACAGGGCCGCGCCCAGCGGCCAGTTGCCCACGCCATTGAACTCAACCTCGATCAGGTTGGCGATCATGGTGCCTTGCGTGCCGCCGACCAGCGCCGGGGTGACGTAATCGCCGGTGGTGGGCACGAAGATCAGGACGGCGGCGCCGATCACGCCGGGCAGCGACAGCGGCAAGGTGATGCGCAGGAAGCGCCGCACCGCGCCATCGCCCAGGTCGCTGGCGGCTTCCAGCAGCGAGCGATCGATTTTTTCCAGGCTCACATAGATGGGCAGGATGGCGAAGGCCGCCCAGGCATGCGCCAGCGTCACCACCACCGCGAAGGGATTGTAGAGCAGGAAGCCCAGCGGCTGGCTGATCAGGTGCAGCCGCATCAGCCCGGAATTGATCACCCCGTCAAAGCCCAGGATGATCTTCCAGGCAAAGACGCGCAGCAGATAGGAAGTCCAGAAGGGAATGGTCAGCGCCACCAGCCAGATGAATTTGCGCCGCGCACCGAAGGCGACGAAATAGGCCATCGGATAGGCGAGGCAGACGGTCGCCAGGGTCACCAGGCCCGAGATCACCATCGAGCGAAGGAACAAGGCGCGATAGCTCGCCTTGCCCAGCACGGCGCCATATTGGGCGATCGTCCAGCCCTCGCCGAAGGCCAGGCCCTGCTGGCTCTTCAGGCTGGTCAGGGTCATCAGAACCAGGGGCGCGGCCAGCGCCAGACCCATCACCAAAAGGGTGGGGCTGATGAGGGCATAGCCTTCGCCTGAGTTCCGCCCGCTGTCCGCCACATCCGCTCCGTTGGAAAGAGCGGTGATTGTTGGGAAATCGCCGGTTCCGGCGCAACCTAAAGATACCCAAACCTAAGGATTTGCTGCTTGAATCCCCACCGGCGATGGGTCATAACCCGCCGTCTTGGAGTGCGGGCGTAGCTCAGGGGTAGAGCATAACCTTGCCAAGGTTAGGGTCGGGCGTTCGATTCGCCTCGCCCGCTCCAAGTTTACCTCATAAAATCAGCGAAGTAGCGGTTTATCGCTGGCGAGCGGTCTCGTGGCGTTTAGACCGGGGTACCGCAGGGGTACCGGGAGAACTGCTTTCGCGGAGCTTGCAGCGTTATCGCGCTATGGCAGTCCTGCATCTCGTTTCGCTCTTCAGCGTCGGCTTGGGTATCGCCTC
>DATAWO010000146.1:0-6574 GCA_036267165.1 Rhizomicrobium sp.
GGCAGCGTCGTTCATCAGGAGGTAGGAGGCCTGGAGCTGGCGGTAACGCATGGCGTTGGCCGCCAGGTCGGACAGGCCGTTGGATGCGACCAGGTAATTGTCGGACACCGTGATGGCGCCGTCATTGACGATGGACAGCCGGCTGATCGCAAAGACCCCCAGTACGATAGTGACGGCAAGTATTGCGGCAAAGGCCGTCATGACCTTGCTGCGGATCGATAAATTCTGAAACCAGCTCATTTTTTCCTCCGATGCGGGCGTGGCATGGGGCAAGCAATAGGCGGCCGGTTTGATCGTGGTTTTGCGGTCCGGCGTCGGAATGTTTCGGTATGTGTCGGAAGAAAGAGAGGGTGCGCTTTAGGCCTTTTGTAACAAATTGGCACTATCCCAATGCCTATAAGCCAAGTCGATCCGGGAGCCGGGATGACCAAGCATGTGACGATTGTCGAGGATGACCCGGATGTGCGCGCGCTTCTGGTGCGCAGCATGGGCGCTGACGGTTACCGGGTGACGGCGCTGGACAGCGGCGCCGGCATCGAGGACGTGATGTCCTCCGACAAGGTCGATCTGGTCATATTGGATATCGGCCTTCCCGGCATGGACGGGCTGACCATCACCCAGCAGATCCGCCGCCATTCCGATGTCGCCATCATCATTGTCAGCGGGCGCGGCGATCTCGCCGATCGGGTGGTGGGGCTGGAAATCGGCGCCGATGACTATATCACCAAGCCGTTCGAGCCTCGCGAAATCCAGGCCCGGGTGCGCAGCGTATTGCGCCGCGGCCGCCGCCTGGACGAATGCGCGTCACCAGCAGGCGAAGCCCATCAGCGTTATGGATTCGGCAACTGGATGCTCGACGCCACCGCGCAATCGCTGCACGATGCCGAGGGCCGCCCGATCGGGCTCACCAGCGGCGAGTTCAAGCTGCTGGAGGCGATGGTGACGCGCGCCAACCGGGTGCTGAGCCGGGATCAGTTGATGGACGTCTGTTATGGCAACGATTCCCCGGCCTTTGACCGCAGCATCGACGTCTGCATCGGCCGCCTGCGCAAGAAGCTGCTGGACGATCCGCGCAATCCCGGCATCATCCGCACGGTCCGCAACGGCGGCTATATGTTTGCCGCCCGCGTGACGCGCCATTGACCGCCTTCAATCGGGCGACGGGTATTCCGGCCCCATTATTGATACGCTCGGCCAACGCCAATTCGAGTTATTGATACCCAGCGCAGATTGCCGGCACATGGCGTCTGCCGGGCCCGCCAAGATCGCCGGGGTGGTTTCTGGCGAGCCCATCTGATGGTATCAGGCAGCGGACCCGGCCTGTGGGTTCGCGTATAGTCCCAGGTTCCGGGCATGTACGGGGAAGAAGCGACAGCGAGGACCACGCAATGAGAGCAAAATATCTCCTGCTTGCGGTGCTGCCATGGGTGCCCCTCTCCGGCGCGATGGGCCAGACGGCGCTGCCGCCGCCCCATTTCCATCACCTGGCGCTGAATTCCACCGATCCCGATGCCGCGGTCGCCTTTTACCTGAAGGAATTTCCTTCCACCACCCGCACCAGCTGGGAAGGAATGCCGGCGCTGATGTCGCCAACCCATGTGATGATTGTGTTTCAGAAAGCCGCCGCGCCGCCGCCTGCCGATCCTTTCGTCACGGCCTATTGGCATTTCGGCTGGACTGCCGCCGACTCTCGAAAATCGCTGGAAGGATTCCGCGCCCAGAATCTGCTGGCGCCTTTCTTTACCAACGATCAGGGCGATTATGTCGGCATCAGCAGCGACACCTGGCCCTATCCGCCAGGCGTGCCCGGCCGCACCAGGGCCCAGATCGCCGAAGCCATCTCCCAGAATCTTCAACCCCGCCGGATCTCCGGCAACGGCTATATCTTCGGCCCCGACCACGCGATTGTCGAATTCACCGGCAACGCGCCCGAGCGTTTCGATCATGTTCATATGTGGCAGGATGATCCGCTCTGTGCCCAGCTCTGGTATGTCAGCCATCTGGAAGCCACGCCGCGCCGCGGGCCCGCGCCGCCCGCACCCATTACCGAGGAAAACTGCAAGGTGCCGCGGGGCGCCGATCCGTCCTGGCCCTCACTGGACCGCAAGGGCACCTACCGGTTCCCCACGGGTGGCGTCAGTTTCGACGATGTGGCGATGAATTGGTACATGAACCAGACCGAAAAGCCGCTCGCCCCGACCATTGGCCACCTGATGGATCATGTGAGCCTCAGCGTCAGCGACCTGGATGCCTGGATCGCCAAGCTGAAAGGGGAGGGCGTCGTCTTTCTCAAGGGGCCCTACCATGTGGGCGCCACGCGTGCGGTGATGATCGAAGGTCCCAGCCATGAGGCCATCGAGCTTATCGAAGGGGGATAGAGCCAGACGTTAGGACTTCGGCTCCCAGCCCAGTCTGGCGATCTGGATGCCCTTCAGGTTCGGCAGCAGGGCGGCGATATAAAGCTGGCCATGCGATTCGACAATTTCCGGCGCCGCCACGGGAAGCGTCTCGACCAGATAGCGGTCGTCATCGACGCCAAAGTTCGTGGGATCTTTGGAGCGATAGACGCGGGTCTCGGCGTTCTCGCCATAATGCTGCGTCCGGAAGAGGTAATAATATCCCGACGTCTTTTCGTAATACACAAACGGGCATTCGGCAGAAGAGGGACCTGTTCCGGCCTCTCCGCCCCGCGCGACGATTTTGGCTTCGCTCCAGCGCAGCAGGTCGGGTGATGTTCTCACCAGGTCTGCATTGGGCATCATGTGCAGGGATGCCCGGTTGGCTGCCGATGAATCCGCCGCATTGAATGTCGTGCCCGGGTTCGCGGAATAATAAGTGTAGAACATCCGGTTGACGCGGATCGTTATAGGGTCGCGGGTACCGAACCCGTCGGAGAACATGCCGACCTTGCCGTCCGGCGACAGCCGGCGCTTGAACACCTTGCCGTCCCGGCTTGTCGCCAGCGCGATATGATCGCCCACGCCATAGAACATCAGATATTGACCCTGATACCGCATCACGAAGGGGGCTTGCAGCATGCCCTCGACCTCGCCCAGCTTGGGATCGGCGGTCATGGCAATTCCCATGGGCCGCCAGTCGGGATCGGTCAGCTGCTTGGCCTCCCAGCGATAGAAAAGGCGTGTCCATCCGGGATAGGCGGTCGCGCGGATGCAGGACCATAATTGCCAGGTTCCGTCCGCCGCCTGCCAGATCGCAAAATCGACAGGCTGTTGGCGCTCTGTCGTGAACTGGCCCAGATCCGGGCTCCCCGAAATCTGCCACCACTTTCCTTCAATCCTGGGAACCAGAACGGCGTCCGCCGCCCTGGCGTTTTGCGCCAGGGTCAAGCCGGCGATCAGCAAGATTGCGGATACAATCCGGGCGAAGGTGAGATCGGGTTTTGCGATCATGACTGTCCTCCCATTCATGGGTTGCCGGGCCTTCGCTGATCGCCGCGGCGACGGTGCGCGTATCTTATATTTGACGCAATTCGCGGAAGATTGCCCAGGCAATATTTGGCACGTGCAGTCATGGCCGTTTCACGGCGCCAGTCCAGAATAAACGATTGGAATATAGACGGGTTTTGGGGCTTTTGATTTCCGCCGGCGCCGGTCTGTCCCGGTATGCCGGCGCTGGCAGCCGGTATGCCCGCAATAAAGGCATTTGGCCGCTGTGCCGGAAGGCAATAGGGCATATGCCGCCGAGTTGACCCCGCCCTTCAATCTGTTCTGATAGGGCGGGTTTGGCGCAAGGTCAGGCGTGTGGGCGGTGGCGTAACGACGGTCGGCGAATATGAATTCGCGCCCGAAGAGCGCCCGGCAATTCCCGGCTCGCCCTTCAACCCGGTTCATCCCCTGAAATTGCGGCTGGCCTTTGGCGCGGTGGGCGCCTGCACCGGAATGGCCTCCACCTTCGGCAATGCCCTGGTCAACGTCAATGTCGCCAATCTGGCGGGTCCGCTCGGCTTCTATCTGGCGCTGGCCAGCTGGCTGCCCGCCATCTATGTGGCGATGAATGCGACCGCCAACCTCACCCTGGTGAGGGCCCGCATCCAGTTCGGTGTCCCGCAGGTGACGCATGGACTTCTTATCGTCTATGTCCTGATCGCCCTGCTGCAGCTGCCTTTCCCGGGCTTTGCCACCGCGGCGATGACGCGGGCGATCTCAGGCATCACCGCCGCTGGCCTGACCACGGTGACGATCTATTACATGCTGCAGGCGTTTCCACTGAAGCTGCGGCCGCTGGCGCTTGTCTGCGGCATCGGGTTTCAGCAACTGGGTACGCCTTTGGCGCGGCTGGTCCCGGTTGATGTGGTGGCGGTGAATGCATGGCACGGGCTTCATCTGATCGAGCCCGCCGTGGCGCTGGGCCTGCTCGCCCTGATGAAGCTGGTGCCGCTGCCGCCCAGCCAACGCGGCAAGGCATTCGAAAAGCTCGATTTCGTCACCATCGGCCTTGCCATACCCGCGATGCTGCTGTTGTGCGGCGTTCTGGGCCTGGGACGCGTCTACTGGTGGCATGACGCGCCCTTTCTGGGCTGGATGCTGGCAGCCGGCCTGCCGCTGCTCGCCCTGGCCCTGTTGATCGAGACCCATCGCCGCCGTCCCCTGCTCCAGATGGACTGGCTGACCAGCGCCGACATCCTGCGCTTCGCCGTGGTGGCGCTGCTGGTCCGGCTGGCGCTGGCCGAACAGACCTATGGCTCGGTCGGGCTTTTGACGTCCGGCGGTCTCGACAACGACCAGCTCCGCATCCTCTTCAGCCTGGTGGCATGTTCGATGGTGCTGGGCATGATCGTCGCGTCGCTCACCCTGTCGCAGGAGAGGTTGCGCCTTCAGGTGGCGGTCGCCGCCCTCATCATCGCAGCCGGGGCGTTCCTGGACAGCAACGCCACCAATCTCTCGCGGCCGCCGCAGCTTTATCTCAGCCAGTCCCTTCTCGGCTTCGGCACCACGCTCTTCATCGGACCGGCGCTGGTCTTCGGCTTCTTGCGCATGATCAAGGAAGGACCAAGCCATCTGGTCAGCTTTATCGTCCTGTTCAACGTCACCCAGAATGTCGGCGGATACGCGGGCTCAGCCCTTCTGGGCAGCTATCAGATCATCCAGGCGCGCGCCCATGCCGCGTCGCTGGCGGACCATCTTCTGGGATCGGATCCGCAGGTGATCCAGCGGATCCAGGCCGGGGCCGGTGCGGTGGCCGGCGCACTGCCCGATCCCGCTTTGCGCAGTGCGGAAGGCGGCGCCCTGCTGGGGCAAAGCCTGGCGCAGGAGGCCAATATTCTCGCTTACAATGATGTATTCCGCCTGGTTACCTTGCTGGCGCTGACGACGGCCGCCTATCTGTTTTACCGCATGGCCTGGCTTGCCTATCAGGCCAGGCGCGACCGCCGCATGGGAGTAGCTAGGTGAGCATCGACCAGCCAGCCGATCATCCGGAAGTCTCGCACCATTGGCATCCGCCGCCGCTGCGGTGGCGGGTGATTGCGATTGTCGCCGCGCTGACGCTTGCCGCCATGCTCGCGGTGCTCGACGCCTGGGATCTGTGGCCCTTCGCCAACCGGATTGAGATAACCGACAATGCCTATGTGCGGGGCCGCACCACCGTGATCGCGCCGCAGGTCAGCGGTTATGTCGCCGCCGTGCTGGTGAGCGACTATGCGCGGGTCAAAGCGGGCCAGGTGCTGGCGCGTATCGACGACAGCACCTATCGCGCCCGTGTCGAGCAGGCCCGGGCCAATCTTGCCGCCGCCCAGGCCAGCCTGGCCAATAACCAGCAGGCGCGCGCATCGGGAGATGCGTCGCTTTTAAGCCAGAACGCCACCCTGGTGCGCGCCCAGGCCGACATGATGCGCGCCGATGAACTGGTCAAGGACGGCTCGGTTTCCGTCCGCGAGCGCGACGAGACAAAGGCGGCGCTGGCGCAGGCGCGGGCCCAAACGGAAATCGCGCGCCAAAACATCCGCACGATTGACGTGGGACGCGGTGGTCTGGAAGCACAGGTGGCGGCGGCCCAGGCCGCGCTCAGGTCGGCGGAAATTGACCTGGAGCACACCGCCATCATGGCGCCGGAGGCGGGACAGGTCAGCGAAGTCGGCGTGCGTCTGGGGCAGTATGTGACCAATGGCACGCAGCTGATGTCCCTGGTGCCTTCCGAGCGTTGGGTCATCGCCAATTACAAGGAAGCCCAGACCGCGCATATGGCGCCTGGGCAGGCCGCGAGTTTCCGCGTCGATGCCCTGGCAGGCGCCAAATTCTCAGGGCGTGTGGAGCAGTTGTCACCGGCGGCGGGGTCGGAATTCTCGGTCCTCAAGCCCGACAATGCCACCGGCAACTTTGTGAAAGTGCCGCAGCGCATCGGGGTGCGCATCGCCATCGATCCCAATCAGCCGGATTTCGCGCGGCTGCGGCCCGGCATGTCGGTCATCTCCCGCATTGATACCAATGGTGGGCCATGAGGCGTTGGGCTCTTTCAGCCGCGCTGCTGGCTGTTGCCGCCTGCGCCGGTCCCAAAACCAAAGCTCCGCCCGAAGCCGCCGTGCAGGCTCCGCAAGCCTGGCGCGGCCACAGCCCGG
>DATAWO010000147.1:0-12659 GCA_036267165.1 Rhizomicrobium sp.
GCTTTGCGCCGCCACGCCATTCAGCCGGACTTGTCGTGCGCTTGAGGCCTGGGTCAGCCCGGTGCCGATTTCGTAATCGGTTTCGCCGCGCGCCACCGTGGCCGCCACCGCCCACAGCGTCTCTTCGCTGGCTCCATTTCCAATCAAAGAGGGTCCCTTGCGGATGTGTTCGGCCAGCTTTGCCCCCCGCAGGCCGCGGCCCGGCGACAACAGCGAAATCGCGTCCAGCACATTGGTCTTGCCGGCGCCATTCGCGCCCGCCAGCACCACCGGCGCGCCGCTGACGCAAAGCTCGCCGGTCACATAGGAGCGGAAATTGGTCAGGCGCAGCCGCGTCACCGCTAGCCGGGAAACGGCAATGGATTCGCCTGATGGGCGCGTGTCAGGCTTTACCGTCAAATCAAACAACTCATTGCTCAGACCCGGAGTGGCATGAGGACGTAAAGCGTACGCGTGTCCTCCGCATCCTCGATGATGGCGGGCGAACCCGCATCCGACAAAAGGAAGCGCACTTCCTTGCCTTCGATCTGGCTGGTGATGTCCAGCAGATAGCGCGCATTAAAGCCGATCTCCAGCCCCGCGGCGGTATAGGTCGCGCCCACATCTTCCGTGGCCGTGCCGCTTTCCGGGTTCACCACCGACAAGGTCACCTTGTCCTTGGCGAGGTTCAGTTTCACCGCGCGCGTCTTGTCGGCGCTGATGGTGGAGACGCGGTCCACGCTTTGCGCGAACTCCCTGGCTTCCAGCGCCAGCGCCTTGTCATTGCCGGACGGGATCACCCGCTCATAGGGCGGGAAATTGCCATCGATCAGCTTGGAGGTCAGCTCCACGCCATTGAAGCCGAACTGGATCTTGGTGTCGGACAGCGACACGTCGATGGCGCCGTCGGAATCGTCCAAGAGCTTGCGCAGTTCGCCCACCGTCTTGCGGGGCACGATCACGCCCGGCATGTCGGCGGCGCCATCGGGCAGCTCCAGCTCGTAACGCGCCAGCCTGTGGCCGTCGGTGGCCACGGCGCGCATCACCGGCGGCTTGGAATCCTTGGCGGCATGAACATAGATGCCGTTCAGGTAATAGCGGGTTTCCTCGGTGGAGATGGCAAAGCGCGTCTTGTCGATAATGCGCTTGAGGTCATCGGCCGCCAGCCGGAACTTGTGGGGCAGGGCGCCCGCCGTCATCTGGGGGAAATCCTCGCGCGGCAGGCAGGAGAGCTCGAAACGCGACGAGCCGGCCGACACCGCCAGCCGGCCGCCTTCGCTGGAAAGCAGTTCCGCCTGGACCTGGGCGCCATCCGGAAGCTTCCTCACAATGTCGTAGAGCATGTGGGCGGGCGCGGTCGCCGAGCCATTGCGCAGCACATCGGCGGGCAGGGCCTCCACGATCTCGATATCCAGATCGGTGGCGGTGAGCTTGAGCTGGCCCTTGGCCGCCTCGATCAACACATTCGACAGGATCGGGATGGTGTTGCGGCGCTCCACCACGCTTTGGACATGGCTCAGCGCCTTGAGGAATGCGCCGCGTTCGACGTTGATCTTCATCTCTCACCCGACCGGTTAGCTGACCTGCCTTTCCGGCGCCAAATACGGCCCGAAAACGCCCCGTTTTCTTGTGTTTGGGAGAGCCGGATACGGCCCCAAGACTCAAGTGGGCGACAATACCAAAAAGGGGTCCAAAGGGCAAAGAAATCGCACCCTCCATGCCGCCCATTTTGCCCGGTTTTCCGCCCATTTTTGGGGCCTTTGGCGGCCGCCCGGTCCGCGTTCGTGGACACCTCGCCAAAGAGGCCTTGAAAAGCAAAAAGGCCCGGATCGCTCCGGGCCTTCTACGAACTGGCGCGTAGCGATTTTGGCTGGCCCATAGCAACAGCGTATGGGCGCAGGAGCGCGCACGGAGCGTACCCAGTGTACGTGAGTACGCGCGACGGTCTATAGCGACAGCGTATAGACGGCGGCCAAAATCGTAGCGCCGAAGTTATATCTCCGGACGCCGTTGCAGCATCTGGCTGAGGAAATCCACCTCCTGGCGGAAAAGCGCATCCTCCACGATCAAGGCTTCGATGCGGCGGCAGGCATGCAGCACCGTGGTGTGGTCGCGGCCGCCAAAGCGGCGCCCGATCTCGGGCAGCGAGCGAGTGGTGAGCTTGCGCGACAGGTACATCGCCACCTGGCGCGGCCGGGCGACCCGCCGCGCCCGCTGGGGCGAATGGAAGTCCTTCACGTCCAGCTTGTAGAACTCCGCCGTCTTCCTCTGGATGTCCTCGATGGAGGTCTTGGCGCCCGGGCCTGCGCGCAGGCCCACCGCTTCCTCCGCCGTCTCCAGGGTCACCGGCTTCTTGGTGAGGTCGGCATAGGTCGCCAGCTTGGTGAAGACGCCGATCAGCTCACGCGGGGATGCATCGTCCATGTCGGCGATGCGCTCCAGCACGGTTTCCGGCAGCACCACATCGGGCTTGTGGCGACTGAACTCGGCCGCGCGCGACTTCAGGATGGCCAGCCGCGTGTCGCGGTCCGGCCTGTCCAGGCCCACACATAGCCCGCCGGCCAGGCGCGACTTCACATCGGCGCCCAGGCCTTCCAGGGCCTGGGGGGCGCGGTCGGCGGCGATCACCACCCGGCGGCGCAAGTCCGCAAAGGCATTGACGGTGTAGAGGAACTCGGACGCGGTCGCGGCCGAGCGGCAGATATGCTGCAGGTCGTCGATGATCAGCACTTCGGCGGTGCGCAGCTCCTCCTTGAAGGCCAGCGTGTCCTTGCGATAGAGCGCGCCCAGGAAGTGACGCATGAAGTCTTCGGCGCGCAGGAACAGGGTGCGCTTGCCGCGCTTGCGGAATTCCAGCGCCGCCGCGTTCAGCAGATGCGTCTTGCCGTAGCCGAAACCGCCATGGATATAGAGCAGCGGAATGTCGGCCTGCTGGCCGTCGGCAAAGGCCTTGGCCGCGCCATGGCCGAACTGGTTGGCGCCGCCCGGGATAAAGCTGTCGAAGGTCTGCTGGGGATGCAGCATGCGGTTCCACAGGCCCTTGTCGTCGTCGGTTCCGCGGCTTTCGCTGCGCGGAGAGATATAGGCGACGCTGGCGGGCGCGGTGTCCTGGGCTTGCGCCTCGCGCGGAATCTGGGCGCCGATGGACGCCGCCGGCGCGGCCGAAATCACGATCGACAGCGAAGCGGGGCTGAAGCCTTCCGCCAGGAATGCCTTCTCGATACGGCCGACATAATGGTTGGCCACCCAGTTGCGCACAAAAGGCTTGGCGGCGCCGATCCTGAGTTCGTCGCGATCGCAGGATTCCAGGCTCAGCGGGCCGATCCAGGCTTCGAATACCGGATCGCCCAACTCACGCCGCATGCGCTCGCGCACTTGCGCCCAGGCCGCCCGCCAGTCCGGCAATGATTTTCCAATTTGCACCATTTCTTTGTACCCATCTGTCGATTGTCTGTTCTGCTTGCCATCGGCGTTCTGGCTTCCGGCGCCCGTCAGGTATTCCTGTCCGGGTATTCTCGCTGGCTTGCTAACCTTGCCTCCAAGGAAGGTCACAAGCCTTCCATCCGCTGATGTTTCCGCGATGTCCTTGCATGTCGGCATCGCCTTCAAAGCCGCCCGCGATGTTGAAAGCCTGGGTGAAGCCGGCCTGGGTGAGCGCGATGGCGGCGGCGCGCGAGCGCGCGCCCGAGCGGCAGATCACCATCAGCGGGGCCCTGGGATCGTCCAGCGCCTGGGCAGCCTCGACGACAAAGCCGGGATTCTGCGTTCCCGTTGGAAAGCTCTGCCATTCCACGCAATGTACACGGCGGCCGATGGAGGACAGGTCCGGCAGCCCGACAAAGTTCCATTCCGCCACGGTGCGGACATCCAGCAGCTGGGCCCTGGGGTCGTTCATGAGCCTGTCCCAGGCCTCGGTGGCGCTGATATCGCCGGCATAGTCGAGAGAAGAAGGGGCGGCCATGGCTGAACCTGAGAGACAATTCCAGAACTGCCGGGATGTTCACCCAGCACAAAAGCTTCACAATTGGAAGAATTTAGGGGGTACTATGCTGTCGGATACGCCCAACACTGCTGAGCGATCCGCCGAATACTTTGTTTTTACTTATTGAAGTCTTCGGCATCTTCAGCGCTCGCCCCATCCGTTGGTTAAGATACGCTCAGGCCCGCGGCCCGAACAAGAGACCAAATTGCGAACAAAATGCCCGATTCGAAAATTTTTTCGCTTTTGTGAATTTCGCTAAAGCGTTGTGACGTATACGGAAAATGACGCTTTATGATCAAACTTTTTTGAATCAGTCACTTAGCCGTCAAATCATCCGTGTTGCGCCGCCGAAATATGGCTACTTGCTGACAGTCAGCACACTGACAAATAAAAAAGGCCCGGATTCTATGCCGGGCCTTGATCTTGACTTGAATCCCCAAAGGATTCCAGCCGCTTCGTTATTTTGACAGTTTTGCGACCCGCTTGGTCAGGCGTGACACTTTTCTGGCGCCGGTGTTCTTGTGCAAAATGCCCTTGGAGACGCCGCGCATGATTTCGGGCTCCGCCGCCTTCAGGGCGGCCAGGGCGGCCTGCTTGTCGCCGGAGGCGATGGCTTCCTCGACTTTCCGCATAAAGCCGCGCACCCGGGTCTTGCGCGCCGTATTGATGGCGGTGCGCTTGGCGGTGGTGCGGACACGCTTCTTGGCGGAGTCGATATTGGGCATCTTCAGTCCTTGGATATTGCCGAAAAGAGGGGCGCGTATAGCCCCGGAAGGGCCTCCGGGTCAACAATTGGATGTCGGGCCCCCTCGCCCAAGCTCAGGGGCGTTCGGCCTTGGCAACCGCCGGTCGGCGATCCGGCTCACGCGTCCTTAAAGCCCGGTTTGCGCTTTTCGCCGAAGGCGGCCATGCCCTCCTTCTGGTCATGGGTGGCGAACATGGCATGGAACAAGCGGCGCTCGAAACGCAGCCCCTCCGCCAGGCTGGTCTCATAGGCCCGGTTGACGGCTTCCTTCACCATCTGGGCGGCGGGCGAGGACTGGGCGGCGATCCTCGCGGCGGTTTTGAGCGCCTCGGCCATCAGCATCTCGGCCGGCACCACCCGGGCGGCCAGGCCGCTGCTTTCGGCCTCAGCCGCGTCCATGGTGCGCCCGGTCAGGCACAGGTCCATGGCCTTGGACTTGCCGACGATGCGGGTCAGCCGCTGGCTGCCGCCCAGGCCCGGCATGATCCCCAAGGTGATTTCCGGCTGGCCGAAGCGGGCGGTGTCGGCGGCGATGATGAAATCGCAGGCCAGCGCCAGCTCGCAGCCGCCGCCCAAGGCATGTCCCGCCACCGCCGCGATGATCGGCTTTCGGATGCGGGCGATGCGGTCGAGCTGATCGCCGAACAGGTTCTCCCGGTACATGTCGGAAAAGCTCTTGGGCGCCATCTCCTTGATGTCGGCGCCGGCGGCGAAAGCGCGCTCGCTGCCGGTGACGATCATGCAGCGCACCTCGGTGCCTTTGTCCCAGGCTTCCAGCGCGTCGGCCAGTTCATTGAGCAGGGCGGTGTTGAGAGCGTTGAGCGCCTCGGGCCGGTTCAGGGTGGCGATGCCGACGGCGCCGGTCACCTCTGTTCTGATATTTTGATAGCTCATAAGCGGCGCCTCTTTTTTTGACCCCCATCTGTCACAGCTCGGGCCGGTTCC
This sequence comes from Rhizomicrobium sp., assembly GCA_036267165.1. Taxonomy (GTDB): domain Bacteria; phylum Pseudomonadota; class Alphaproteobacteria; order Micropepsales; family Micropepsaceae; genus Rhizomicrobium. The sequence continues at coordinate 5,652 of DATAWO010000147.1, forward strand.
CGCCGACACCTCGCTGCGACATCTTCCCCCGCCAATAGCTTCGCCATGCGGGGGAAGAGAGCCTGTGTATGCCTCACGTCTGGCATTTCGGACAATAGAAGGTCGAACGGCCCGACTGGACAATGCGCTTCACTGTCCCGGGACATTTGTTTTTGCACTTCAGGCCCTCACGCCCATAGACCAGAAAATGATGCTGGAAATTGCCGGGATCGCCGGTGGCCTGGGCGTGATCGCGCAAGGTGGAGCCGCCGGCGGCGATGGCGTCCTTCAGCACCTTCTTGATGGCCGCCACCAGCGGGCCGATCCGTTCATGCTTGAGCGAACCCGCCAGCCTTTTGGGCGAAATATGGCTGCGGAACAGGGCCTCGCAGACATAGATATTGCCCAGACCCGCGATCACCCGCTGGTCCAGCAGCGCCGATTTGATCGGGGTTTTCTTGCCCTCCAGCGCGCGCGCCAGATATTCGGTGCTGAAGCCGTCCGACAAAGGCTCGATGCCGATGTCCTTGAACAGCTTGTCTTCCTCCAGCCGTCGGGTATCGACCAGGGTCATCAGCCCGAAGCGGCGATGGTCATTGAAGATGATGCGCGCCGGCGCATCGGTCTCGAACACCACATGGTCATGCTTGCCGTCGCCGGCGCCATCGGGCGCCGTGTCATAGACATAATTGCCCAGCTTGCGCTGCGTGCCACGCGCCGGAGCGTCCGCGGGAGCGGCCAAAGAAAAGACGCTCATGCGCCCCGACATGCCCAAATGGATCACCAGGGTCTCGCCGCTGTCGAGATCGGCCAGGATGTATTTGGCGCGCCGGCGCAAGACCTTGACCTTGCGCCCCCTGATGCGGGCGGCGAAGTCCTTCGGAAAAGGCACGCGCAGATCACCACGCCGCGTCTCCACCCGGGTCAGGGTGTGACCTTCCATGGCGGGAGCAAGGCCCAGGCGCACGGTCTCGACTTCGGGGAGTTCAGGCATGACCTTTTTTGATGTCCTACCGCTTCGCTGCTTGAGGACCGTATATAAATAGTCGCGCCTGCCAGCGGTAGCCTCAGGCACGGGGGGCGGCTATGTTCCGGCCATGACGGAGAAAACCGCCAGTTTTGGTTTCCGCGAGGTGTCGGAAGGCGAGAAGGAAGGCCTGGTCAAAGAGGTCTTTTCGTCCGTCGCCGCGCGCTATGACCTGATGAACGACCTGATGAGCGCCGGCGTCCATCGCATCTGGAAGGATGCGATGGTGGAATGGCTGAACCCGCGACCTGGCTGGACTGTGCTGGACGTGGCGGGGGGCACCGGCGACATCGCCTTGCGTATCGTGGAGATGGTCCGCGCGCGCCGAGGCGAGGCTCGGGTGACGGTCTGCGACATCAATGCCGACATGCTGGGCGAGGGCCGGCGCCGCGCCGAAGAAAAAGGCGAGACGGCGATCGAATGGGTATGCGGCAACGCCGAGACCTTGCCGTTTCCGGATGCCTCCTTCGACGCCTATACCATCGCGTTTGGCATCCGCAACGTCACCCATATCGACCAGGCGCTATGCGAGGCGCGCCGTGTGCTGAAACCCGGCGGCCGCTTCCTGTGCCTGGAGTTTTCCAAGGTGGAAGTGCCCGGACTGGATGCGCTGTATGACGCCTATTCCTTCAAGCTGCTGCCGAAGATCGGCGGCCTGGTAGCCAGGGACGAGGAATCCTACCGCTATCTGGCCGAGAGCATCCGCCGCTTCCCGCCGCAGGCAAAATTCGCCCAGATGATCGCGGACGCCGGCCTGGAGCAGGTGAAGGTGCGCAACCTCTCCGGCGGCATCGCCGCCATGCATTCGGCCTGGCGTCTTTGATGGGCGCCTTGACCAGTTTCTTCCGGCTTCTCCATGCCGCACGCCTGCTGTTCGGGCCGGCGCTGGCCTTCCGCCATCACCGCCCTGATGCGGGCGCGCGTCTCAGCCGCGCCCTGGAAAAACTGGGGCCGGCCTATATCAAGCTCGGCCAGATGCTGGCGACGCGGCCCGACATTGTCGGAGTGGAGATGGCGCGTGCGCTGGAGCACCTCCAGGACCGGCTGCCGCCTTTTTCCGAAGCCCAGGCGCGGGCGGAGATCGAACGCGCCTTTGGCAAGCCGGTCGAATCCCTGTTCTCGAGTTTCGGCGCGCCGCTGGCGGCGGCCTCCATCGCCCAGGTGCACCGCGCCCAGACCAGCGACACCCCACAGGTAGCGGTGGCGGTGAAGGTCCTGCGACCTCATGTGCGCCGGGATTTTGCCCGCGACCTGGAAGCGCTGGCGCTGTTCGCCCGTATCGGCGAGCGCCTGTCGGCCGAGGCGCGGCGCTTGCGCCTGACTGCGGTGGTGCAGACATTGGCGGAGTCGGTGACTTTGGAACTGGACCTGCGCATGGAGGCGGCTGCGGCCTCGGAGCTTTATGAGCGCACCCGCGGCGAAGAGCAGTTCCGCGTGCCACATATCGACTGGAGCCGCACCGCGCAAACCGTGCTGACCAGCGAATGGATCGACGGCGTGTCGGTGCGCGACGCCGCCGCGATCGCGGCCGCCGGCCGCGACCCGCGCGCCATGGCGGTCCTGGTGATGCGCAGTTTCCTGACCCAGGCGCTGCGCGACGGCTTTTTCCATGCCGACATGCATCCCGGCAACCTGTTCATCGACGGCCAGGGCCGGCTGGTGGCGGTGGATTTCGGCATCATGGGCCGGCTGGATGCGGGCATGCGCCGCTTCATGGCCGGGACCCTTGCCGGCTTCCTGCAGCGCGACTACCGCAAGGTGGCCGAGCTGCATTACGAATTCGCCTTCGTGCCGCCGCACCATCCGATCGAGACCTTTGCCCAAGCCATGCGCGCCATCGGCGAGCCGATCTTCGGCCGCAGCGCCCGCGACGTCTCCATCGCCAGGCTGCTGGGACAGTTGTTCGAAACCACCCGCCGCTTCGACATGCAGGCCCAGCCGCAGCTGGTGCTGCTGCAGAAGACCATGGTGGTGGTGGAAGGGGTCTGCCGCAGCCTTGATCCAGATTTCGACATCTGGGAGGCCGCCCGCCCCGTCGCCGAGAAATGGGTCGCTACGAATATGGGCCCCGAAGCCGCCTTCACCCGCGCCGGCGAGACTTTCGGCGCCCTGGGCAAGCTCGCCCAGGACCTGCCGCAGCTGGTCAAGAATGCGGAAGAACTGTCCCAGATGGTGGCGGAGGGCGGGGTGCGGCTTCATCCCGATACCGCGCGCGCCATTGCCGCCGAGCAGGAACGCCAGAGCCGGCCGTGGCGCGCCGCAGTTGTGATTCTGGCGTTTGTGATTGTTGCAATCCTGGTGGTTCTGGCGCGCCATGGTTAATTCCGTTCTGTGGCGCGCGTGAAGCGTCAGGGCGCCAGAAACGCCACCACCGCCTCCCTGTCGGGTTTGACGCGATAGAGGATGAGGAACAGCACGCCGCAGAGAAGCGTGACAGCGGCCGCCACCAGGATGGCGGGGGTGAAGGAATGAAAGCGCTGGAACATCACGCCCATCAGGATGGGCGAGCCGATGCCGCCGACATTGCCGATGAAATTGACGAAGCCGCTGGCAAAACCGACACCCCGGCTGCCCGCGATCTCGGCCGGGGTGGACCACATCGGCCCCAGGATCGACATCACGAACGCATAACCCAGCGACATGGCGGTGACTGAGGCGTAGAGGTTGGAGACACTGACGGTCGCGAACAAAGCAATGGTCCCCAGCAGAAGCCCGCCGAAGATCACGATCCGCCGCGCCGCGGCTGAATCCGTGCCGCGGTCGCACATTTTGCGCACCAGCCTTCCGGCACCCAGCACCGCGATCACGCCCAGCACATAGGGCTCCATCGCCATCACGCCCATCCGGCCCAGCGACATGTGATAGGTCTCGGTCAGATAGGTCGGATACCAGGTCAGGAACATGAAGTTGATGAAATCGAGACCGAAATTGGCCATACCCACCGCCCACAGCGAAGGCCGCCGCAGCAGCACAAAGGCAAAGCCCTTGGGCGCCTTCACCGGCTCCTGATGGGTCTGATCGTGCTTGATCCAGGCCAGTTCTTCGGCGGAGACGCGCGGATCATCCGACGGCTCGTCGCGGGTATTGAAATAGAAGAAGGTGCCCAGCAGGCCGGCAATCAGGCCGGTGACAATGAACGCCGCCTGCCAGCTCCAGAAGGTGATGATGAAGGCGACGATCGGCGGGGCGACGGCCGCGCCCACCACCAGGCCGAGATTCTGCAGTGACATGGCCTGCGAATATTCCAGACGCGGAAACCAGCGGCTGAGCAGGATCGACGCGGCCGGCCAGGTGATCGCCTCGGCCAGGCCGAAGGGGATGCGGAACGCGATCCAGGCGCCGAACGAGGTCGCCGTGGTGGTGAGGGCAAGCAGGATGCACCACACCCACAGCGCGTACAGATAGGTGCGCCGCGGCTTGAGCCAGGACGCCACCAGCCCGGCCGGAATCTGCGCCACCGCATAGGACCAGGAAAAAGCGCTGAGGATCAGGCCAAGCTGGGTCGGGGTCAGATGAAGCTGGCGTTGCAGGGTCGGCGCCGCGACAGACAGGTTGGTGCGGTCGAGATAGCTGACGGTCACGATCAGGAATACCAGGAACATGACCCGCCAGCGGATGCGGGTGGCCGTCGCCTTCATTATGCGTCTCCCCTAGTGCCGTGGTTTCGCAGTTCGCAAAACCATTGATATTGGGCTCGATGCGAACTTCGAAACCAAAAAGACACTAGAATCAATAAATGGCCAGTGTCCTTCAAATGGCCAGTGTCCTTCGATTCCGAAATTCGCTTGGAGCTTGATATCGAGACCAGGCGAATTTCGGAATCGGGACACTAGCAGGCCCGCACTGTCGTGCGCCGCCGGAGGAGGTGTCAACTTGCCGCCTGATGGGCGCTGCCGAGGGGCCTTTTTGACAGGATGGCAAACCGCGTGGTCAGGGTGATGGCCGCGACGGTGAGCCCGAAAGCCAGCCCCAGCCAGATGCCGAAGCCCTTGAGGCCGGTGCCAAAGCCAAGCCACAGGCACATGGGCGCGCCCACCAGCCAATAGGATGCGCCCGCGATCCACATCGGCCCGCGCGCATCCTTCAGGCCGCGCAGGCTCATCGCCGCGGTCACCTGGACGCCATCCATCAGCTGGAAGGCGGCCGCGACGTGCAGGAAGGTGACCGCCAGCGCCAGCACATCGCGATTGGCGGCGCTGTCAGGCAGCCACAGGGTGGCGATGTCCAGCGGCCATGCGACCAGCACCAGCGCGGCCACGCACATGAAGGCCGCGCCCATGGCGATGGCCGTGAAGCCCGCGCGCCGCGCCGCGATCCGGTCGCCGGCGCCGGCCGCCAGCCCCACCCGCACGGTTGCCGCCAGACCGATGCCCAGCGGGATCATGAAGGTGAGGGAGGGAATGGTGATGGCGATCTGGTGCGCCGCCAGGGTGGCGATTCCAAAGGTGCCCATCGCCAGCGCCGCGGCATTGAACAGCGCCACTTCGAACACCATGGTGACGCCGATCGGCAGACCCAGCCGGAACAGTTCGGCGAAACAGCGCCAGGCCGGATGCCACAGCCGGTGCAGGATGTGATAGCGCCGCAGCGCCGGCACCGCGAGACAGACCGTCAGCATCATCAAAAAGCTGAAGATGTTGGAACTGGCGCTCGACAAGCCGGCCCCGAACAGGCCGAGCTGGGGCAGGCCGAAATGGCCGAAGATCAGGCCATAGTCGCCGCAGGCATTCCACAGGATCGCCAGTCCCATCACGGTGAGCGGCGGCACCGCGCGGCTCAGCGCGGTGGAAAAGCTGCGCAGCACCTGAAAGCCCAGCGCGAAGGGCAGGCCCCAGGCCAGGCCTGACATGAACACGGCGGCATCCGCCGCAAGCCGCGGCTCCTGATGCAGCGCCAGCAGGATGGGCCGGGTGAAAATCAACAGGCCCAGAAGCGGCAGCGACGACATCGCCACCGACCACAGGCCCATGCGCACGACGATGCGCACTTCGCGCCCATCAAACAATCCGGCACGCGGTTTTGTGGCGGCACCGTGGCGGCCCTGGACATGGGCGATCACCGGCGACACCGCCATGGGCATGCCGCTGCCCAGCAGCCAGGCCAGGAAATAGACCGTATTGCCCACCGCCGCGGCCGCCAGCGCCTCCTTGCTGAAATGACCCAGCATCACCGTATCGGTGGCGAGGATGATCATCTGCGCCAGCTGGGTGGCGGCCATCGGCACCGCCAGGCGCAGCAGCTCGCGCGCTTCCGCAAGGAAAGCGTGATGGCGGCGGCCGGGGATAAGAGGTCCGGGATCGGCCAAGTGGTCGGAAAGATGGTCCGTCATGACCGGGACGCCATAGCACGGGCGTGGCGTGAACGCCGCGAGATTCGGTATAAGAAGCCATGCGGCCGATGACCATCGCCCATCGCGGCGGCGCCCAGCTTAGCCCCGAGAACACGCTGGCGGCTTTCGCCGATGCGCTGGCGCGCGGCTGCGACGGTGTGGAGCTGGATGTGCAGCTTGCCCGCGACGGCGCCGTGGTGGTGCATCACGACTTTCGCCTGATGAAGGATGTCGCGCGGAAAAGTGGGGCATGGCTGACAGAGCCCGGCCCGCGCATCAAGGACCTGACCTTGGCCGAGTTGCGACAGTTCGATGTCGGCACGGCGCGGCCGGGCAGCGGCTATGCGCTGAGCCATCCGTTGCTCAAGCCGATGAACGCGCCGGTGCCGACATTGGAGGCGGTGGTGGCGCTGGCCGCGCGTGCCGGGCGGCCTTTCTTCTTGTTCGTCGAACTGAAATGCCATGCCGGCGAGGACAGTGCCGATCCCCAAGTCCTGGCCGACGCCACCCATGACTTGGTTCAGCGGGCGGGCTTCTTGGAGAAGGTGATCTTTGTCGGCTTCGACTGGCGGGCGTTGATGCGTATCCGGGAGCGCGCGCCGGAAGCCGCCTGCTGGTTCACCACCGATAGGCTTGCGGGAGATGCGCGTCCGGTGATCGACATGATCGCTTC
>DATAWO010000148.1:0-6963 GCA_036267165.1 Rhizomicrobium sp.
CTGGAACACGCCCTTGCCGTCATACTTGCTGCCCTGGTCGTCGAAACCATGGCTGATCTCATGGCCGATCACCGCGCCGATGGCGCCGTAATTGACCGCATCATCGGCGGCGGGATCGAAGAAGGGCGGCTGCAGGATGGCGGCGGGGAAAACGATCTCGTTGAAGGAGGGATTGTAATAGGCGTTGATGGTGGACGGCGTCATGCCCCATTCGGTCTTGTCCACCGGCTGGTTGATGCGGGTGACGTCCCGGTTCCACTCATAGACGCTGGAGCGCTGGGCGTTGCCCAGCGGATCGTCGCGCACGATGCGCAGCGGAGAATAATCGCGCCACTTCATGGGGTAGCCGATCTTGGGGGTGAACTGGTGGATTTTCTCCAGCGCCTTGGCGCGGGTCGCCGGGCTCATCCAGTCCAGCGTCTGGATATCGGCCTCATAGGCCTTCAGCAGATTGGCAACCAGAAGATCGGCCTTGGCCTTGGACTCGGGCGGGAAATAGCGCGCCACATAGAGCTTGCCCATGGCCTCGCCCATCTGCTGGTCGAGCAGATGCATGGCGCGGGTCTTGCGGTCGAGCTGCTGGGTGCGCCCCGACAGCACCGTGCCATAGAAAGAAAAGTCCAGATCGTCGAACCGCTTGGGCAGATAGGGCGCGAAGGTGTGCAGATAATGCACCACCAGATAGTCGCTCCAGGTCGAGACCGGCGTGTTCTTGAAGATGGTGGCAAGCGGACCAAAGGCGGTCTTTTCCGCCACGATCACATAGCGCTCGCTGCCATCGGGGCGCGTCAGCGGGATGTGGCCCTCCGACAGGAACGCGTCCCAGGCAAAATCGGGCGCCAGCGTTTTCAGCGCCGACACCGGCATGGGATTGTAGATCTTGTCCTCGTCGCGGCGGTCGGCGCGGTTCCAGGACACTTTGGCGATCTCGGTCTCCACCGCCAGCACCCGGTCGGCGCGCGCCTGCGGATCGCTCAGGCCCGCGAGCGTCATCATGTCGGCCAGATACTTGCGATAGGCTTGCCGCGTCTTCACGATCTGCGGATCGTCTGACAGATAATAGTCGCGGTCGGGCATGCCCAGACCCGCCTGGCCGAGATTGACCGAATAATTGTCCGGATTCTTGTCGTCCACGCCCACGCCGATATTGTAGATGCTCGTGGTGGACAGCCGGATTGAACCCATGGCATGGGCGACATCGGCCGGCGTCTTGAGGTTCTCGAGATAATCGAGATCGGCCCTCGCCGGGGCGAGCCCCCGCGCCTCGATCGCATCGGTGTCCATAAAGGCATCATAGAGATCGCGCAGCTTGCGCTCTTCCGCCGTCAGCCGCTGGTCGGGCGTCTTCTCCAGATCGGCGACAATGGTCTTGAGCCGATCCTCGCTCAGGATCTGCAGGTCCTGGAACGACCCGGTGGAGGCGCGGTCCGCGGGAATCTGGGCGGTCTTCAGCCAGCCGCCATTCACATGCAGGAAGAAATTGTCGCCCGGCTTCACCGACGGATCGAGCGAGGTGAGATCCACGCCCCATGTGCCGAACTTGGGCGCCGACTGCGCCATGACGGGGGTGGCGGCCAGAAACGCGCCGCACAGGAAAGCCAGGAAACGGGACATGCTCTTTCTCCGGAAAGCGGGGGGAAGCTTAAGGCGGGGTTTGCGGTTTTTCCAAGGGCGCGGGGACGGGCGCGGGCTTTTCCACGACCACGCCCGGAGCGGTGCTCTTGCCGTCCGCCGTCCTGGCGATGGCGACGGTGACCATGCTGCCCGGCAGCAGCAGGCTTTTGTCGCCCTCGCTCAGGGAGGAGACCGGCGTGCCAGGCGGAACCTCGATCACGGCATCGGCCTCGCAGGCCAGGGCGCTGGCATAGGCCGGCGGCGAGGCCCTGCCCTCGCAGACGGTCTTGCCGCGGCCAAGCCCGTTCAGGACCGAGCCGTGATAGTGAATGGTCAAGATGCCGTTCTGCTTGTCTTGCGGAGCGCCGGGCTTCACCGCGCTGACCGTGCCGTTGATGATCAGCCGGTCGCCTTCGGGGAAACGGCCTTCGCCAGTGCCGCGCAAGGCTTCGGCATAGAGAAACACTTCCTGGGCGCTCAGGTGATCGCCGGCGGGCGGGTTGAGTGTTGCGCCCGCATAATCGCCAGGCTTGATGGCGGCGAAGAGCGCCGTGCTGGAACCGACATAGCGTGTCAGCGGTGTGACCGAGACGGTCAGCGGCGCGGGCTTTGGCGTGTTGTCGGGCGGCGGCGGCTTGCCGGAGGGAGCCGGCGGCGGCGGCGATATGGGCTCCAGCGTCATGACCTGGCCGTCAAAGGCGGTGAGCCTGGCCTTGAGGCGCGTCACCGGCTGGGCGGCGGCGGAAAAACACTGTGCCGCGGCAACTGCCGCGGCACAGCAAAACAGAACCTTCAAGCGTGGTGTCAATGACGGGGCTTCTGGAATTTGAGCATGAACTGGTTGGTCTTGCCCCGCACATCGGCGTCGAACACCTTCTTGGTGCCGTCGTCGGCGGGATTGTTCAAGTCATGGCCTTCGGCCACCAGCTTGAAACCGGCCGCTTCCACTTCCTTCTTGGTGGTGGATTCCTTGACGCGGTGCAGGGTCTCGGTGACGTCGTCGCCGGCGCTTTCGGCCGCCTTGTGATCGACGATGACATAATAGCCGCCGGGCTTGAGCGACTTGAAGACCGCCTTGTTCACCTCATTCACGTCCATGGCATAGGCCTTGTTGTGCATGTCGTGGTAATTGTCCGAGGTCCAGACGATGTCCACCGCCTCCGGGGTGACGAACTGCGGCAGCGGTCCATGGATCACGTCCAGATTCTTGTACATCGCCTTCAGGTCGGCGAACTGGTCGTCAGGGTCCTTGCCCTGGCCTTTGAGGCGGGCGTCATACTGCGTGCCGAAATAGGCATAAACGCGGCCGCCGGGTTCGACCGCCTTGGCAAAAATGCGGGTGAAATAGCCTGCACCTGGAAGCATATCGACCACCACCTTACCTGGGGTAATGCCGGCAAAAGCCAGCATCTCGGCCGGCTTGCGGTTCTCGTCGCGCGCCGTGTCGGCGGCAGGCCGGCCCGGATCGGCCACCGCCGCCTTCATCTTGGCCGTGACAGCCGGAGCGGCCATAGCGAGCGCGGCCGACGCCATAAGGGCCACACCCGCCAGAAACAGAGTTGTGCGTTTCATCATCCCACATTCCCCAAAAGATTTCGTTGTCTTGAGCCTAGCCATTTCCACCGGCGGGCAGAAGGGGAGAAACCGCCTTTCAGGCGGGCACGCCGCGTTGGCGTGGTCGGTAGGTCCTGAGCGGCAGCGTGCCGACGAGCGGCATCCAAAAAGCCACTAGGTCGGGACCTGAATCGGATAACCCGGTTCCTGCTTGGAGGCATGGATCACCAGCGAGCTTTTCACGCTGGCGACATTTCTCTCCGCCGTCACCGTGTCGGTGATGAAGGACTGGAAGGCCGAAAGATCGCGGGCCACGCATTTGAGGATGAAATCCACCTCGCCCGACAGCATGTGGCACTCGCGCACTTCCGGCCAGCGCCGCGCGCTTTCCTCGAAATGCTTGAGATCGGCATCCTTCTGGCTGGACAGGCCGACAAAAACAAAGCCCGTGACTTCGAAGCCCAGCGCCTTGCCGTCCAGCTCGGCATGATAGCCCCTGATGAACCCTGCTTTCTCCAGCGCGCGGATGCGGCGCAGGCAGGGCGGCGCGGTAATCTTGGCGCGGCGCGACAGTTCCACATTGGTGATGCGCCCATCGGTCTGGAGCTCCGCCAGAATGCGCAGATCAATAGCGTCCAGCTTGCGGGTATCCAAGACTTTGTCCTGTCGGGTGGGGCGTGGTCCTATAACGCGGGTGCGGCACCGGAGCAATAATATTTCTCGAATCGAGGTGTACCGGGCAGAAGTTTGCGTCGAACTGCGACATCTCTAACCTTATGCACCGGCTTGGCTTTTGACCCGTCTTGACGGAAGCCCTTGCCATTACAATATGACATGGCCAGACCCGCGAAACCCGCAAAGCGCGCCGCCATGACCACCACACACTCCAAAGTCATTATCCTGGGAAGCGGCCCTGCCGGCTGCACCGCCGCCATCTATGCCGCCCGCGCCATGTTGGAGCCGACGCTGATTTCCGGCATCCAGCCGGGCGGCCAGCTCACCATCACCACCGAGGTGGAGAATTATCCCGGCTTCGCCGAGGCCATCCAGGGCCCCTGGCTGATGGACCAGATGCAGGAACAGGCGCGCGCCCTGGGCACCAATTTCGTCAGCGACACCATCGCCAAGGTGGACCTGTCGCGCCGGCCCTTCTCCATGCTGGGCGACAGCGGCGACGTCTATACCTGCGACACGCTGATCATCGCCACCGGCGCGTCGGCCAACTGGCTGGGCATGCCCAGCGAAAGCAAATTCCAGGGCTTTGGCGTTTCGGCCTGCGCCACCTGCGACGGCTTCTTTTTCCGCGGCAAGAAGGTCGCGGTGGTGGGCGGTGGCAACACGGCGGTGGAAGAAGCCCTCTTCCTCACCAACTTCGCCGATCGCGTCACGCTGGTGCACCGCCGCGACTTCCTGCGCGCCGACAAGACCAACCAGATGCGGCTTGCCGCCAACAAGAAGATCGACGTGCTCTATGACACCAAGATCGCCGAGGTGCTGGGCAGCGAGAACCCCAAGGGTGTCAGCGGCATCCGCCTGCGCAACACCATCACCGGTTCGCTGCATGAGCAGGCGGTGGACGGCCTCTTCATCGCCATCGGCCATTCGCCGGCGACAGGGCTTTTCCACGGCCAGCTGGAGATGGACGAGAGCGGCTATATCAGGACCGCGCCGGATTCGACCCACACCTCGGTCGCGGGCGTGTTCGCGGCCGGCGACGTCAAGGACAAGATTTTCCGCCAGGCGGTGACCGCGGCGGGTATGGGTTGCATGGCGGCGCTGGAAGCCGAACGCTTCCTCGCGGCCGGACATTCGGGTGACCTGCCGCTCAGCGCGGCCTGACAGGGGGACGACATGGATTGGGACAAGCTTCGCATCTTCCACGCGGTGGCGTCCGCGGGCAGCTTCACCCATGCCGGCCAGACGCTGGGCCTGTCGCAATCGGCCGTCAGCCGCCAGATCAGCGCCCTGGAAGAGGAAATCTCCACGCCCCTGTTCCAGCGCCACGCCCGCGGCCTGACGCTCACCGATGAGGGCGAGCTTCTGTTCACCGCCGTGACCGATGTGCTGGGACGGCTGGCGGCGGCGGAGGAAGCGCTCAAGAACGTGCATGACGCGCCGCGCGGCGCGCTGCGCATTACCGCCAGCCATGGCATCGGCGCCTATTGGCTGTTGCCGCGGCTGGGCGAATTCCTGGCCCAGTATCCGGACGTGGAAGTGCATCTGGTGATGGACGACAAGGAGCTGGATCTGGCCCAGCGCGAGGCCGACCTGGCGCTGCGCATGCGCGCGCCCGTCCAGGCGGACCTGATCCAGCGCAAGCTGTTCACGGTGCATTACCACATGTACGCCTCCAAGGCGTATCTGAAGAAGCATCCCGCGCCCAAATCGCTGGAGGAGATCGCCGACCACACCATCATCGTCTATGGCGAATTGGCGGTGCCGGAGATCCGCGACATCAACTGGCTGCTGGAAGCCTTCAAGAAGAACTGCAAGCCGGGCAGCACCGGCCGTGTCATCCGGATCAACAACATCACCGGCATCCTGCAGGCGACGGAGGCGGGTTTGGGCATCGGCGTGGTGCCGGACTATATGGCGGCCGACCATCCCGAACTGGAGCGGGTGCTGCCCAATGTGGATGCGCCCGGCTTTGACGTGCATCTGGTCTATGCCGATGCGCTGCGCCAGTCCAAGCGTGTGGCGGCCTTCCGCGATTTCGCCGTCAAATCTTCCAGGGACTGGCAGTACTAGCCGGTCGTGGTGGGCGCGACGAGGGGCTGGCTGGGAATGATCGCGCCGGTATTGGGACCCGATGAGGCGCCGCCGGAAACCGTTATCCCGACGGCAAGCATGATGGCGGCGCCTACGCCGATCATCAGCGCCTCGGTCCCGGAATCGATCCTGGCTTGCCTGACCCCGGCCGGTTTGCCCGGCGCCAGCGGCTGGGCCATGGACGGCTGGGCCATCAAGGCGACGGCCAGCAAAGCGGTGACAACACGCATGACGGTTCCAGACCTGGTGAGCGGTGACAATCGCTTAGCACAGCCAAAAGGGACGTGAACAGGGTTTAAGTGAATCGAGAATAGCCGGCACATCCACGCCCGCTACAAATTGCCCAAGGCGCCGTTTAGCCCGTGGTGGAATCGGCGCAAACATCCCGGCTGGGCCGCGTAGCATGAAAACAAAGATAAGCAGGGGAACGGACGACGCCTGATAGAGTCTGAATGGGGGCTGCCATGCCCCTCCTGCAACTCAGGCCCGGTGCTTCGCTCCCCAGCCCGCACTGGGCCTTTTCTTGTGGCGAAACTGATTGATGATTGGGTGGCTCGTGCGCCGGCATCTTGGTCGTGAACTGATAGTGATGCCGCTCTTGCTTGCGGGATTGAGCGCCTGCATGAGCATAGCTCCGGTACCAGATGAAAACGCGGCCATAGCCATTTTCAAGGAAAAATGTCCGCACAGCAGCCGGAACGATTTGGGACCTTATAGCCGGTGGGATGCCCAACTGGTGGGAGGCAATTGGCATGTTCACGCCCGGTCACAAATGACCTATCAGGGAAAGCTCCCTCGCTGGGTGGACACCTATCTCGACGTTCCCAAGGATGGAACGCCTCCCGCAGGTCCCTGCCTGGAGCAAGTGACGGAATAACAGGGCGCCCTCATGGCCCTGAACCTGCGGCAGATGCAGCGTGGGATGACCCGGCAGAGCAGCGGTTTCTCCAAGAAGTTCGAAAGCCTCTGCGCTGCGATTGCCTTGTATTGTGTCGATCACAACTTTGTCCGCAAACCTTGCGGATG
>DATAWO010000149.1:0-25386 GCA_036267165.1 Rhizomicrobium sp.
CGCTTGGACGTATTGCCGATACGTCCGTCGCGCGGCTCCTGGCGGATCGCCGCGCCGCAACGCAACGCAGCCGGCTCTAGATGGTCACGGCTCGCTCTAATGCGCACGGATCATGTAGCCGGCCCCACGCACGGTGTGCAGCAGCGGCGCCTCGAACCCCTTGTCGATCTTGGCCCTGAGGCGGGAGATGTGCACGTCGATCACATTGGTCTGGGGATCAAAATGATATTCCCACACGCTTTCCAGCAGCATGGTGCGGGTCACCACCTGGCCGGCATGGCGCATCAGATATTCCAGCAGGCGGAATTCGCGCGGCTGAAGCTCGATATCGGTGCCGCTGCGCTTGGCGGCGCGGGTCAGCAGGTCCAGCTCCAGATCGCCCACATCCAGCCTGGTCTTGATCCCGGCCGGCATGCGGCGGCGCATCAGCGCGTCGATCCGCGCCAGAAGCTCGACAAAGGCGTAGGGCTTGGTGAGATAGTCGTCGCCGCCCGCCTTGAGTCCCTTCACCCGGTCATCCACTTCCGACAGGGCCGAAAGAAACAGCACCGGCGTGGAGTTGCCATGCTCGCGCATCTCCGCCACCACCGTCAGGCCGTCCAGCCTGGGCAGCATGCGGTCTATGACCGCCACGTCATAGGGCCTGGACAGCGCCAGGTTCAGCCCGGTTTCGCCATCAGCGGCTTCATCCACCACATGGCCGGATTCCTTGAGGCCCTGAACCAGATAGCGCTGCGCTTCCAGGTCATCTTCAATCACGAGAATTCGCATGGACACTCCCACCCAAAGCCGGTTTGAAAAATAAAAGGGCGCGGGCTCTCCGTTTTTGCCGCTGGAAAGCGCGCGCCCAGACGCATCATGTCTTGTCGATATCGATGGCGACAAAGCCGGTGCCGCCCTGATTGTGCGCCACCAGCAGCAGCACGCTGGTGCGGCCGCCCTTCTTGGCTTCCGCCACGCCGGCCTGGAAATCGGCCGGATTGCGGACCATGTGATTGCCCACGCGCAGCACCACGTCGCCGGGCTGCATGCCCTTGTCGGCGGCATCGCTGTCGGGATCGACCTTGGTGACCACGGCGCCGGTGATGACGGTATCGGCGATGTTGAAGTTCTTCTTGGCTTCCGGCGTCAGCGACGACAGGCCCAGGCCCGCGGCGTTGGCGCTGGACGGCGTCATCATCCCGTCCTTGCCGCCATCATTGGAGGCCAGCTGCACCTGGTCGGGGCGGGTGCCGATGGTGACCTTCACCTGCAGCGGCTTGCCCTGGCGCGACACGGAGAAGGTCGCGCTCTGGCCGGCCGGGACATTGGCGACCTTGCGGGTCAGGTCGGTGGCGTCGTCCACCGACTGGCCGTCGATCGAGGTGATGATATCGCCCTGCTCGAAGCCCGCTTTGGCGGCCGGCCCGCCCGGCACGATTTCAGCGACCATCGCGCCCTTGCTGTCCTTGATGCCCAGCGAGGAGGCAATATCGGGGGTGACGCTCTGGATGTTCACGCCCAGATAGCCGCGCGTGACATGGCCATGCGCCTTGAGCTGCGCCACCACGTCATGGATCAGGCTGGCGGGAATGGCGAAGCCGATGCCCACGCTGCCGCCCGAGGGCGAGAAGATCATCGAGTTCATGCCCACCACCTGGCCGCGCAGGTCGAAGGTGGGACCGCCGGAATTGCCGCGGTTGATGGGCGCGTCGATCTGGATGAAGTTGGTGTATTGCTGGCTCGACTCGATGTTGCGGCCAAGCGAGGAGACGATGCCCGCGGTCACCGAGTTGGAGAGACCGAAGGGATTGCCCACCGCCACGACCCAGTCGCCGACGCGCAGCTTCTTGTCGTCGCCGAACTCGACCGTGGGCAGCGGCTTGTCGCTGTTGATCTTGAGCAGGGCGATGTCGGTGGCGGCATCGGTGCCGATCAGCTTGGCGGTGAAGCTGCGGCCGTCCGGCAGCTTGACGGTGATCTTCTTGCTGGCGTCCACCACATGGTTGTTGGTGACGACAAAACCGGCCTTGTCGATGATGAAGCCGGAACCGGCCGACAGCGCGCGATGCGGCTGGGGCTTCTGGCCGTTGTTGAACTGGTTGAACAGGTCACGGAACGGCGCGGGGATATTGTCGCTGTCCATGTCATTGTCGGTGGTGGTGGTCTCGCTGGTGATGGTCACCACCGCGGGGCTTACCCGCTCCACCAGGTCGGCGAAGCTGAACGGCGCGCTGTTTTCCAGCATGCGCGGCGCGCGCGCGCCGGTGTCGGTGTCGTTGGCGGCGACCATGGTCGGTTCGCCGGTCGGTTCGCCCGCGGTCTGGATGGCGCGTACCGGCGGCAGCAACGCGAAGGCGCCGAGGCCAACCATCACGACGGCGGCGGCGGTGCCCATGGCAGCCAAGCGGCGCTGACGCAGGCTGGGCTTGGGAAGGCGGGAAAAGAGGCCGGCGTCCGGCCCGGGATTCTTGAGGTGGTCTTGCATGGCGGGGGCTCCTTGGGGACGGCTTTGTCAGGTCCGGCCGTCGCTGATGTACTAGTCTAACGTGGCCGGAATATATCTTGAAGATTACAATGCAGTAATCTTCTAAGCGCTTCGGCTGGAAGCCTTTTTGACCGTGACCCAGGCCATGGTTCCGCCCGCCGCCAGCACCAGAAACGGCGCCAGCCACAAAAGCCAGGTGTTGGACTGCAGCGGCGGCTTCATCAGGATGAAGTCGCCATAGCGCGCCACCAGGAAGTCTTCGATCTGCTGGTCGCTTTTGCCGGCGGCGATCTCCTGGCGCACCAGATGGCGCACATCATCGGCAAAGGGCGATCCGGACTCGTCAATGCTCTCGCCCTGGCAGACCAGGCAGCGCAACTGCCGCTGGAGATTGCGGGCGCGCGCTTCGAGTGCGGGATCGGAGAAGGTGCCGGCCATGGCCGTAGCGCCAGTGGAGGCTGCAGTGGAAGATGTTGGTGCGGCCAGCGCCGGAACCATCATCAGCAACAGCGCGATGACGGTTTTCATTCCGCCGCCAGCGCCACGGCCGGCGCGGCGGGTTTGGGCTCGGCTTCCTTTACCCGCAGCCGACCCCACAGGCTGAGCATGCCGCCCAGCGCCATCACCAGGCCGCCCAGCCAGATCAGCGGCGCCAGCGGCGACACATAGGCGCGCAAGGCAAAACGTCCGCCGCCGCGATCGTCACCCAGCGCCAGATAAAGATCGCGAAAGCCCGTGGTGTGGATGGCCGTGTCGTTCATGTCCTGGCCTTCCGCCGGATAGAAGCGGTGCTCGGGCAAAAGCGTAGTGCTCACCTTGCCGCCGTCCATCACCGCAATATGACCGCGGTCGGCGATGTAATTGGGACCGCGCTCGCGCGTTACGCCATCGAAACGCAAGCTGTAAGGTCCGACCGTCATGGTCTGGCCCGGCGCCAGCACGCTCAGCGCCTCGCTGCGCCAGAGCGTGGTGCCGGCGACGCCCATCAGCGAAACCCCAAGCCCGGCATGCGCCAGAGCCGCGGCGAAGGCGGAGGCGCGGGCGCCCTTGCGCTTCCTGATATCCAGAAGGCTGGCGCCGATCAGCCAGCCGGCTACGGCGAAGGCGCCGGTGGCGGCGATGCTGCGCGGGCTGACCAGCGCCAGCACGGTGAGCGCCGCGATGCCGGCAAGTCCCAGGGCGGGATAAAGCGCGCGCCAGGCGGCCTTGAGATCACCGCGCTTCCAGTTGAGCCGCGGCCCCAGCGGCACCAGCAACAGCAGGGCGAAGAAAATCGGCGCGAAGGTCAGCGCGAAATAGGGCGGCCCCACCGAAATCTTGGTGCCGTTGATGGCGTCCAGCACCAGCGGATAAAGCGTGCCGACAAAGACGCAGGCGCAGGCCGCCACCAGGAAGACATTGTTCAGGAGCAGCATGGTCTCGCGGCTCTGGACGTCGAAGGCCGCGCCACCCTGGAGCGTGGGCGCACGCCAGGCAAACAGCGCCAGCGCTCCGCCGATGGCCAGCGCGATCAGGACCATGATGAAGAAGCCGCGGGTGGGATCGGAGGCGAAAGCATGCACGGACGACAGCACACCGGAGCGCACCAGGAAGGTGCCGATCAGGGACATGGAAAAGCCCGCAATGGCGAGCAGCAGGGTCCAGGTGCGGAAGGCGCCGCTTTTTTCCGTGGCCAGCGCGGAATGCAGCAGCGCCGTGGCGATCAGCCAGGGCATCAGCGAGGCATTCTCCACCGGATCCCAGAACCAGAAACCGCCCCAGCCCAGTTCGTAATAGGCCCACCAACTGCCCAGCGCGATGCCGCAGGTGAGCGCGATCCAGGCGATCAGCATGAAAGGCCGAGCGGCGCGCGTCCAACCTTCTTCGCCCACCAGCAACGCGGCTGCGGCATAGGCAAACGATGCCGACAGCCCGACATAGCCGGCATAGAGCATGGGCGGATGCATGGCGAGGCCGGGATCCTGCAGCAACGGGTTCAGGCCCGCGCCTTCGAACGGCGCCGGATCAAGCCTGAGGAACGGATTGGAGGTGAAGATGATAAAAAGAAGGAACGCCGCCGCCAGCAGGCCCTGCACGCCCAGCGCGCCGCTGGTCAGCCGCGCGCCGCCGCGCTGCAACCCCGCCACCAGCGCGGCATAGATCGACAGCACCAGCACCCACAAGAGCATGGAGCCTTCATGGTTCCCCCACACGCCGCTGATCTTGTAGATCAGGGGCTTCAGGGTGTGGCTGTTGTTGGCCACATCGATGATGGAAAAATCGGACGTGATGAAGGCGTAGGTGAGCGTGCCAAAGGCCAGCGCCACAAATACCAACAGCCCCATGGCCGAACCCGACGCGATATGCCGGGCGGTACTGTCCGCGGGCCGCGTGCCCAGCAGGCCGCAAACCGCCATCACCAGCGACAGCGCCAGCGCGAAGCACAGCGCCAGCTGACCCAGCTCGCCGGTCACCGCGTGCCCTCCTGCCAATGGCCGCTCTTCTTGAGCGCCGCCACCACTTCCGGCGGCATGTACTTCTCATCATGCTTGGCCAGCACTTCGCTGGCGACAAAAGTGCCGCTGCCGTCCATCGCGCCGGTGGCGACCACGCCCTGGCCTTCGCGGAACAGCGCCGGCAGCACGCCATTATAGTCGGCGGCGATGGTGCTTTTGCCGTCGGTGACGCGGAAACGCACATCCGCCCCCATGCCATGATGCACGCTGCCTTTTTCCACCAGCCCGCCCAGGCGGAAGGCGACGCCTTCGCCCACCTGCTTGTCGGCGATATCGCTGGGGCTGCGGAAATACATGGTGTTCTGGCCCAGGCCATAGACGATCACGCCGGCCAGCACGCAGCCCGCCGCCAGCAGGGCGGCGGCAAAGGCAAGGCGGCGCTTCTTCTTGGCGTTCATCTAGTGTCCCGATACCGAAATTCGCATGATCTCTATATCGGGTCCAGGCGAATTTCGGAATCGAAGGACACCGGCAACTTATTGAATCCTCGTGTCGTTTTGGTTTCGAAATTCGCGCTCCGAGCCCGATATCCATGATATGGCGAACTTCGAAACCACGACACTAGTGGTGGCTGTCCATGTGCAGGATCTCGTCGGCGATGCCGGTATCATAGCCTGCACCATCCGGCGTCAGCGCAATGCTGTGCGGCCATTCACATTTGACCAGGCCCTTGCGCGCCAGCGCGTTCCACACATTCTGGTTTTCCAGCCCGGTGGCGTCGGCGGCCCGCACCGTGGCATCGCCCAGATGGAAATGATCGCCATGGGCGTGCGGGAACTGGGTGATGGCGGTGTCACCCTCCGGCGTCGGACTGGAAGCGCCCGGGATTTTGGCGATCGCCTGCAGCAGGGTCAGGGTGCGCAGCTGCAGCGGATTGAGCTTGGAAGGATTGGGTCTGGATTGCGGCATGAACGGTCGGGCCAAAGAAAACGGCCGGGACCATACAGTCCCGGCCGCGGCAATCAAAGCCTGAAACCCGCGTCAGCGGTGGTGCCAGCCACCACCATGCCAGCCATGACCAAATCCGAAACCGAAGCTCACGCCCGGGCCGTAATAGTAGGGATAATAGGGATAGGGGCCGTAGCCATAATAATAAGGCGGCGGCGGATAGGGATAGCCATAGCCGGGAGGCGGCGGACCATAGCCAGCCTGCTGCCCATCTTCATGCATGCAGGCATAGTAAGCGTCGGCATATGCCGCGCGCACATCATTGGCGGCGTGGCGGGCATTGTCGGCGCCCACCGCCGTGCCCGCGATCAGGCCCGCGCCGGCGCCGGCCGCGGCGCCCAGGCCGGCATTGCCGGCAGCCGCGCCAAGAACCGCACCCAGGGCCGCACCACCCAAAGTGCCACCGATCGTGCCGTTGGCCTGTTCATGACTCGCGGCCTGGTCCGGCGTGGTGTAGCCGGTGCGCGCCGCGGCATCGCGGCGGCAGAACATGTCGCGGTCGGCTTGCGCCTGCTGCGCCGAGGGCGCGGGTCCCTGCTGACCACCCTGATATCCCGGCGGCGGGCCGTTCTGATATCCAGGCGGCGGGCCACCCTGATAGCCCGGCGGTGGCGGCCCGTTTTCGTCATCGTAATCGGGCGCGCTGCGGGCGCTGTTGGGCAGATTGGCGGGCGGCGCATTCGCCGGCTGCGCCAGTGCGGTTCCGCCCAGCAGGGCGACCGTCACGGCGGCAATAAGCGGTGTACGGAACATCGGTAACGTCTCCTATTCGCCCCTTCCGGCGATGTACGTAAGAGACCTCTACGCCAGTTCAATGTCAAAGCTAAGATATAGGTAATTTCGCACGGCCCACGCGCGCCGTTCATGCGGCGTTCAGGAAGGATTTGAAACCCTTTAGCCTGGCTGGCGCCCCGCGACGGAGAGGCCTTGGCGACCAAGCCGCCCTTCAAAAAAAACCAGGCGAGCACGCCGGTGTTTGCTTACGCAGCGGCGGATTGTGCGGCCCGCCCGCGGCGGCGCAACAGTTCCGCCTCTTCCTCGCTGAACAGCATGGCGGTCAGTTCCGTGCAGAGCTGGAACTGGGCATTGGCGATTTCATTCTTCGGCTCGGCTTTGAGCGCCTTGACCAGATCCTCATTGTACCGTTTGAGCATGGCGCCAAGCTCGTCATAGGTGGCGCGCTGCTTGGCGGCGAAAGAGGCGGCGGCGGCGAAGTTGCGGCTGCCGGCCACCAGGCGCGCATAGCGCAGCGCCATTTCCAGCTTTTCCGGAGACACAGGCTTGCTGAAGTCCGCGCCTATGGCCTTGTGCATGGGCAGTGCCGCACTGACTTCGCGCGGCGCGCGGTCCATGAAATTTTCCATCACCTTGCCGATCTCGACGCGCTCCACCAGCAGGCGCTTGCCCCACTCGCCCTGGCGCTTGAGCTCGATTTCCTTGACGATGTTGCTGGAGAGATCCGCGAAGGTCTTGACCTCCTCCATCAACTTTTCGGCGCTGAACAGGGGATGGCGCGTGGCCTGGATGGATTCCTTGAGCGCTTCCATCCGCGCAAACAGGATCTCGCCCACCAGCCCCATGTCGGTCTTGGAGATCAGTGTCTCGTCGGTATGACGCGTCACCAGCATGGGCAGGCGCAGCGCCTCCCAGGGCCGGCTCAGCCGGTTCATCGTGATCACCGCCACATATGGCGCGGCGTCGGGATGGGTTTGCGTGAGCTGGTTGTAGATTTCGCGCACTTCCCAGACCAGCTGTTCATGGAAGGCGCCGACCGGCGTGGGCAACAGCACGCTCAATCGCTCGATGACCTCGCCCGCCGCGAGCAGCAGCGCCATTTCGGCGGCGTCTTCCACGGCAAAGGCGTCACCCAGGCTTTTCTGCGCCAACTGGCGGCCGGCTTCGGTGGACAGCGCATTGCCGATCGCTTCGGCGGCGATGGGCCAGAACTGCGCGGCGCGCGCGATCGCGTCATCGAGCCGCTGTTTCAGCACATGAACCTTGGTGTCGTTGACATAGGTCTGCGCCGCATCGGGGATCAGCGTCAGCGAAACCCAGTTCCACACCGGCACCAGGGAGCCGCGCGCGATCGCCGCTTTCTGTTTCACCTTCCGCGGCTGGCAGGTGAGCAGATCCTGGAACGGACGGCAGAACATGCGCAGCGGCGTGGGCCGGCGATCATAATGCTCGCGGCGCAGGACCGGACGAAGAGCCTCGAGAATGGCTTCATGCGGCAAGGCATGGCCATCCATCAGGCGATCGGTTTCAACCGCCATGGCGAGGCGCCCCGCCGCCGGTCCTGGCAGACCGCCGAGAAACGCTTTCAACAAGCCGGTCTTTTCCTCAGGCAACATCTACGGGTGCAGCCTCCTGCTGCGGCTGGTTACATTAGGACCCGCATCCTTAACGTCCTGTTTCTCGTGATATTTTTAATGGATGGCCGGCAGTTCCAGCCGCGCCAGGAGACCGCCTAAGGAACTCTCGCCAAGCTCGAAAAAACCCCCGTAAAGCTTGGAAATATCCCGGACGATGGCCAGCCCCAGTCCCGATCCTGGTACGCTTTCGTCCAGTCTTTCCCCCCGCTCGCCCACCTGGGAACGCTGTTCGGCCGACAGGCCCGGCCCGTCATCCTCGATCCGGAAGACCAGCCGGCCGCCATTGCCTTCACAGCGGACCCGGACCCGGCTCCTGGCCCATTTGCAGGCATTGTCGATCAGATTGCCCAGCATCTCTTCCAGATCCTGGCGCTCGCCGCGGAAATAGAGTTCGTCGCCGCACGCCGCATCCACCGTGACGCCGCGCGCGGCATGGATGCGCGCGATCACGCGGCCGAGATCCTCCAGCACGGCGGAAACCTGGGTGCGGTTGCCCAGCACATCCAGCGATCCCGCCGCGCGCGCGCGCGAAAGATAGTGGTCGACCTGGCGGCGCATGGAAAAGACCTGGCGCTTGACCATTTCCGCCAGAGCGCGCGCGTCCGGATCCTTTTCATGCGCGTCGGCTTCCGCCGCCAGGACCGACAAGGGCGTCTTGAGGAAATGCGCCAGGTTCGACACATGCGTGCGCGCCCGTCCCACCACTTCCTCGCTGTGCTGGATCAGGGAATTGAGTTCGCCGGCAAGCGGCGCGATCTCGGTGGGGAACCGGCCATCCAGCCGGCGCGCCTTGCCGTCGCGGATGCGGGTCAGGGCTTCGCTGACCTGGCGCAGCGGCAGAAGGCCGATCCGCACCTGCACGAAAATGGCGCCGATCAGGCCGACGCCCAGAAGCAGGAACGACCAGAACAGGGTGGTGTTGAACTCCGAGGTCTGACGGTCCACTTGCGCCATGTCGCCCGCAACCAGGAAGGTATAGCTGTCCGGGACATTGTCGTCGGGCGTGAGGTCCACTTTCCGCGACACCACCCGAAGACGCTGGTTCTCCGGTCCCACCGCGCTGCCCCAGGTCAGCGCCCCCTTGGCCGTCTGGTCGACCGGATTGATCTCCTTGTCGAACAGTGAGCGCGAGATCTGCCCTGCACCGTTGCCCTGCTTGATCTGGTAATAGAGGCCGGAATAGACGCGGTCGAAATTGTGGTTGAGGAAGCGGTCGGCCAGCATCACCCCGCCATTGGGATCAGGTTCGGCGGCGGCGATCAGCCCGTCCATGTCGACCTGGAGGGCGGCATCGAAATTGCCCTGCGCCGCCATGCGGAAGGCGTTGGACAGGACTGCCCCGCCCAACAGAAGCCCCAGCAGGGTCCATACCGCCGCCGCCGCGATCAGGCGGGACGATAGGGACTCAAGCTTCAGCCGCCGTGCCGCCCAGTTTGGGATCTTCAAGCGAGTAGCCAAGCCCGCGCACCGTCTGGATTAGGCCTGCGTCCAACTTCTTGCGCAGGCGCCCGATAAAGACCTCGATCGTGTTGGAATCGCGGTCGAAATCCTGATCGTACAGATGTTCCACCAATTCGGTGCGCGAAACCACCTTGCCGCGATGGTGGGCGAGGTAGGACAGAAGACGGTATTCCTGGCTGGTGAGCTTGACCGGATTGCCGTCAAAGGTCACCCGGCTGGCGCGGGTGTCGATCCTCAGTTTGCCGATCTCGATGTCGGCGGTGGCAAGGCCGGCGGCGCGGCGCAGAAGCGCGCGCAGCCGGGCCAGCAATTCCTCGGTATAGAAAGGCTTGGCGAGATAATCGTCGGCGCCGGCATCGAAGCCCGCCACCTTGTCGCTCCAGCGGTCGCGGGCGGTCAGGATCAGGACCGGCATGGTCCGCCCCGCGGCCCGCCATTTCTCCAGTACCGCGACGCCGTCCATCTTGGGCAGGCCCAGATCCAGCACCACCGCGTCATAGGGTTCGGTGTCGCCCAGGAAATGGCCTTCCTCGCCATCAAGCGCGGTATCCACCACATAGCCGGCATCGGCCAGCGCCTTGCGCAAAAGCCGCTGCAGATCCTTGTCGTCTTCAACCAGTAGAATGCGCATGGTGTCCTCTCAATGCCGCCAACGCCCCCCGCCCCCCATGCGGCCGAACGGCGGCCTGGTGAAACGGGGTGTGAAGCGCGGACCATAGGAATAACCCGGAGCGAAACCGCCCGGAGCGTAAGGCCGCCCAAATCCCGGCGGCGGGGCCCCCTGATGAGAATCGAAACTGTCGCGGCCCGGTGAGGAACGCAGCACCCGGCCGGTGCGCGCATCGGTGTCGTACCAGATGATGCGCCCGTCGGGCGTCATCCATTTCAGGTGATAATGCGGATCGCCCTCGGGCCCATAGGTGGGGCCTTCGGCGTCATAAAAATCGCCGGGATGGGCGCGGCGGATGCCGGGCAGCAGACGGTCCAGCGGCTGCACCCCGTCGCGGGGATCGCGATAGCCCGGCGGCGGCGGCCCATAGGGCTGGGCCTGGGCGGCCCCCATCGGGGCCGCCGCCAAGAGGGCGAAAAGGCCCAGCAAAATGGCGGGGAACATACGGGCGCGCATGGGTTTTTTGTACGTCTTAGCACATGAACCCCGAATGAACATGGCGTCCAGACCCGGTTCAGTTTCCCATCTGTAACCTGCGCCCCATGGACGGCCTGTTTCCCGCCCGGTCCGCCGGAAAGAAACCAGCCCCGTCCAATCTTGGAGCGCAAGGCCCGTGGTAAGCCCCTCCCCATAGGGCCCCAGGCATCAAGTGAAGCCCGCGCCTTATGGCGCGGGCTTCTAATTCTCAAGGCGGACTGCTGACATCATTGCCCGCATAGGTAATCGCCGCCGGCTGGAAATCCCAGGCGCGCAACAGCTTGACCACCGCTTCCAGCGCATCCTTCACCGCACCGCGCTTTATCGCCTCCAGCATCTCTTCGGTGTTGAGCGATGCGGTGGCCGCCTGATGGCCACGCGGTCCCGGCAGCGACAGAAACAGCGGCACGGAATTCATCACCCCGGTGACGACGAAATCCTGGAACCATTTCTGGCGCACGATCTTGAGCGGATGGCCCACCAGCATCAGCCCGATGCCGGTGGAAAGATCGAAGTCCTCGGAGATGCCTTCGGTCTCCACATAAGCAAGCACGCCGGACCTGTCGGGCCGCCAGCTGTCATCGAAAATGTCCACCGTCCGCCAGGCGCAGTAATAGCTGCGGCAGACCGGGGGGCGGCTTTCGTAAACGGCGCATCCACCACCGGCGCAGTGACGGCAGGCGGCGCCCGAAAGTTTCTGGATTTCCGGCTTGTTAATGGTGGGCCAGACGCAACAGACGGTGCAACCGCCGCAGTCGCGGCCCGGAATCAGGGTCATGCCGTCCCACATGGGCTGACATTGCCATGTCACACTTGGGGCCGCACCTTGAATCCGCCGCAAATATCGGTCAGCAATCCCGGCCATGTCCGCCCCACGAAATCCCCTGGATAGCGGCGACTGGCGTGAGTTGGCGCAGGCCGCAAGGGCCTATGCGCCCGCCTTCGCCATTGCCATGGCGGTGATCGCCATACCCCTGGCGCTGCTGTATCTCACGCCCCTGGTGCTGGGCCTGTTCGCGCCCAGGCTTGATCCCGGCATCGACCTTTATGCCGTCAACCGGCCGCTGGCCTTCACCTTCCTGGATGCGGACGGCAATGAGGCGGGCCATCGCGGCGCCATCGTGGGCGAGCGGCTGGCCCTGGACCAGATGCCGCGCTATCTGCCCGCCGCCTTCATCGCCATGGAAGACCGGCGCTTCTATTCCCATAACGGCATCGACCCGCTGGGGCTGGCCCGCGCCCTGCTGCTCGACCTGCGCGCGCGGCGCTGGGTGGCGGGCGGTTCGACCATCAGCCAGCAGACCGCCAAGATCGTCTACACCAACCAGCAGCGCACCATGTCGCGCAAGCTGGCCGAGCTGGTCGACGCCGCGGGTCTTGAGAAATCACTGACCAAACAGCAGATCCTGCAGCTCTATCTCAACCGCATCTATCTGGGCAGCGGCGCTTATGGCGTGGATGGCGCGGCCCATGTCTATTTCGGCACCAGCGCGCGCAATCTCTCCCTGGCCCAGGCCGCGATGCTGGCGACACTCACCCGCGCGCCGTCCGTCTTCTCGCCCCGGCGCGACCTGCTGCGCGCCCAGCAGCGCGCCAGCCTGGTTTTGGATTCGATGGTGGATGATAGCGTCATCACCCAGACCCAGGCCGATGAGGCGCGCGCCCATCCCGCCGTGATCACCGACCGCGCCGCAACCGATGCGCGCAACTACTATCTGGATGCCGCCGCCGACGAGGCCACCAGGCTGGCCACGGTGAACGGCGTCCCGCCAAACGCCGACATGGTGGTGCACACCACGCTGGAGCCCAAGGTGCAAGAAGCCGCGCGGCTGGCCGCACTTCGCACCATCAACAAATACGGCAAGAAGGACCGCGTCAGCGAAGCCGCGGTGGTGATAATGAAACTGGATGGCGCGGTCAGCGCCATGATCGGCGGCGTGGATTACCAGGACTCGGTGTTCAACCGCGCGGTTCAGGCGCATCGCCAGCCGGGTTCGGCCTTCAAGCCCTTCGTCTATCTGACGGCGCTGGAAGCCGGCATCAGCCCGTGGGACACCCGCGATGACGTGGCGGTGGATATCAACGGTTACAAGCCCACCAATTTCGGCGGCGAGAGCTACGGCACGCTCACCCTTGCCGATGCTCTGGCCCACAGCGTCAACACCATCACCGTGAATCTGGCGCAGGAAGTCGGGGTACGCAAAGTCGTCGCCGCGGCCAAGCGCGTGGGCATTACGTCACCGCTGGAGGCCAATGCCTCGCTGGCGCTGGGCACCAACGAAGTGACGCCGCTGGAGCTGACCTCGGCCTATGCCGCCTTCGCCAATGGCGGCTATCGCGTCTATCCTTACATGGTCACGGAAGTCGATATCGGCACCAAGCCGGTCTATGTGCGCCGCGCACCGCCGCCGGAACGGGTGATCGCCTCCAGCGTGGACCGCGACCTGACCGCGATGCTCTATGGCGTGGTGACACACGGCACCGGCGGCTATGCCTCGCTGCATGGGCGCGAAGCGGCGGGCAAGACCGGCACCACCCAGGACAGCCATGACGCCTGGTTCGTCGGCTTCACCACCGACTATGTCGGCGCCGCCTGGGTCGGCAATGACGATTCCTCACCCACCCGCGGCATCACCGGCGGCACCCTGCCCGCCTATATCTGGCGCGACACCATGCTGACGGCCGAACAGGGCCGGCCCCTGAAGCCGCTGGACAAGTCGGTGCAGCCACCGCCGGAAGACCAGGAGTTGATGGCGTCCGGCGCGACCTGGGACGGCGGCGACGACGAACGCTTGAGCCGCACGCCCGACCTGCCCGCGGATGATCAGCAACAGGCGCCGCAACATCCCGAGCGCCATCGCGGCGGCCTCCTGGGATGGCTGTTCGGCAATGACGATGACGACGATAACGCGCCGCCGCCGCCATCCGGCCACTGACGGCCGCCCCGGCGCGAACACCGCAACCAAATCCTGTATAAGGCGGACATGATCCGCCGCCGCGCCCTTCTTGCTTCCGCCGCCTCCGCCGCGCTCGTGTCTCCGGCACGCGCCGCCACTAACATCCGCTTTGTCACCGACTGGAAGGCGCAGGCCGAACATGGCGGCTTCTATCAGGCGCTGGCCGAAGGCCTGTATGCCAAACATGGACTGGACGTGAAGATCATCCAGGGCGGACCGGATGTGAATGTGCCGCAACTGCTGGCGGGGGGCGCCGCGGATTTCGGCATCGGCTCCAACAGTTTCATTCCGCTCAATATGGTCAAGGCCGGCATTCCCATCCGTGCGGTGATGGCGATCTTCCAGAAAGATCCGCAGGTGCTGATCACCCATCCGCGCCGCGACATCAATTCCCTGGCCGACATGCGTGGGCATCCGGTGCTGATCTCGGCCGCCACCCTGACCGCCTTCTGGCCCTGGCTGCGCGCCAAATTCGGTTTCCAGGACAGCCAGATCCGCCGCTATACCTACAACCTCGCGCCGTTTATCGTGGACCCCAACGCCATCCAGGAGGGCTATCTGACCAGCGAGCCCTTCACCATCCAGAGCCAGGCGCATTTCACGCCCAAGATCTTCCTTCTCTCCGATTACGGTTATCCCGGCTATGCCAACATGGTGCTGGCGCCGCAGCAATGGATCGACACCAACCGCCAGGCTGTGCAGCTGTTTGTCAATGCCAGCCGCGACGGCTGGCTGAATTATCTGAGCAATCCGGCCAAGGGAAATGCGCTGATCAAGCGCGACAATCCCGACATGACCGATGCCATCCTGGCGCAGGCGCTGGACAAGATGAAGCGCTATGAGATGGTGATCAGCGGCGATGGCCGCGCTTTCGGCCTGGGCAGCATGACCGACGCGCAGTGGAAGCTTTTCTACGACACCATGGCGTCTGAAGGGATCTATCCCAAAGACCTGGACTATAGGAAGGCCTATGATCTCAGCTTTGTGCGCAACACCCTGCAGAAGTTTCAATGATCAGCGTCAGCGGCGTCGCCAAGCGGTTCCCCAATGGCACTGAGGCGCTGCGTGATCTGTCTTTTTCGATATCGGAAAAAGAATTCGTCTCATTGCTGGGGCCCAGCGGCTGTGGCAAGTCCACCGCGCTGAGGCTGGTGGCCGGGCTGCTGGCTCCGGACCAGGGACACATAGAATATCCGCATGGCAAGCCTGAAATCGGCTTTGTCTTCCAGGATCCGACCCTGATGCCTTGGGCCGATGCCTTGACAAATGCGCGCCTGCCACTGGATCTGAAAGGCTGGCCGCGCGATCAAGCAAACGCCGTCGCTGCCGCTTCGCTATATCAGGTTGGACTGGGACAGTTTACCCGTTCTTATCCACGCGAGCTGTCTGGCGGAATGAGGATGCGAGTATCGATTGCCCGAGCCATGGCGGCGGGCCCCAAGCTGCTGCTGCTAGACGAACCCTTCGCCGCTCTCGACGAAATCACACGAAACCAGCTTGGTGATGACCTGCTTCGGCTTTGGCGCGACAATGGGCTCACCATTTTGTTCGTCACCCACAGCGTGAGCGAGAGCAGCTATCTGTCGGAACGCGTGCTGGTGATGACGCCGCGCCCAGGCCATATCGCCGCCGAGATCGCGTTGCCCACCGGCCGCGACAGCCGGCTTTCGCCCGCCACCGTCGAAGCGCAGCGCAAGATCAGCGATGTCCTCAACACGGTGATGGCCGCATGAAGCGCCTTCTCGACATCGCCTTGCCGCTTGCCGTCGCAGCCCTTGTCATCGGCGCATGGCAATGGGCGGTGGCGCACTGGCAAGTGCCTGGCTATGTGCTGCCCGCGCCATCGGCCATTGTGACAGCCTTCCTGAACAACTTCGGTTCTCTGGCGGCGGCCCTGACCGCAACCTTCCTGATCACCATCGAGGGCTTTGTGGGCGCGGTGGCCGCCGCCCTGGCGCTGGCGATCCTGTTCAGCCAGAGCCGGCTGATCGAGCGTTCGCTTTATCCCTACGCCGTGATCCTGCAGGTGACGCCGGTGGTGGCGATCGCGCCCCTGATCCTGATCTGGATCGGCTTTGAGCGCATCAATCTGGCGCTGGCGCTGCTGGCCGGGCTGATCGCCTTCTTCCCCGTCCTGACCAGCACCATGCTGGGGCTGAAGTCGGTCGACTTCAACCTGATGGATCTGGCGTGGCTTTACGGCGCCTCGCGCTGGCGGATGCTGTGGAAGGTGCAGTTGCCGTCCGCGCTGCCGCATCTTTTGAGCGGCATGAAGACCGGCGGCGTGATCGCCCTGATCGGCGAAGTCACCGCGGAGTTCGCCGCCGGCTCGGGCACCGCGACGGGACTGGCCTGGCGGATCACCGAATCCAGCAACCGGCTGGAGATCGCCACCACCTTCGCCGCGCTGGCGCTGCTGGCAGCGCTCGGCGTCGCGATCTTTGCCGCCCTGTCGCTGCTGGAATGGTGGCTGCTCAGGCGCTGGCACGAAAGCGCGATCCGCCCCTGACCGGGGCGCTTTCGGGCATCGCCACCATTCCCAGAAGTCCCAGCAGCACCGCCGCCGTCATGTACCAGGCCGGCGCCAGGGGCGAGCCCGTTTCCGCGATCAGCCAGGTGACGATGAACTGCGCCGTGCCGCCGAAACCGGAAATCGCCAGCGCATAGATGATGCCCAGCGCGCCGGCGCGCAGCGAGACCGGTATGCTTTCCGCCAGGCTGACAACCACCGCCGCCGCCAGAAGCCCGACACAAAGCGCCATTGCGGCCGTTCCCCCCAACAGCGCAATCATGGTGTGAAAGCGGACCATCGCCGCAAAGCAGGGCACCACCAGCACGACCAGCAAAAGGCTGGCGCCAATCATCACCGGTTTGCGCCCCAGGCGGTCGCCCACGAGCCCGGCCAGCAACGCGCCCAGCGTGGCGCTGCTGCCGGCCGCGATGGTGGCGGCAAAGGCCAAGGCCGGCGGAAAACCCAAAGTGTGATTGGCGAAGGTGGTCATGTAGTTCATGGTGTAGGTGCCGACGGTGGCGCTGGCCAGCATTGCAAGACCCAGCAGCGCGACCCACAACAAACCGCCCATCGGTCCGCGATGCTTTCCCGGCCGCGCGCGGGTCTCATGCAGGGTCTCCGGCAGGCGGGCGCGGATCTGCAAGGCAAACGGCACCACGGCGGCGCCCAGCAGCATGGCGACACGCCAGCCCCATTGGTTCAGCGCGGCGGGTGAAAGCAGGCTGGCCAGCACAAAACCCACCAGCCCCGCGCAAAGGGTGGCGAGATACTGGGTGGCGTTCTGCAGGGAGACATACAGGCCGCGCCGGTTGGGCGGCGCGCTTTCCAGCAGGAATGCGGTGGTGGGGCCCACCTCGCCGCCAAGGGCGAAACCCTGCAGCAGGCGGAACAGCACCGCCAGCATGGGCGCATACCAGCCGATGCTGGCATAGGACGGCGTCAGCGCCAGCCCCACCACCGAAGCGCCCATCAGGCCAAAGGAAAACAGCATGGCGGGCTTGCGCCCCCAGGTGTCGCCCAGGGTACCGATCATCACCCCGCCCAGCGGCCGGGTGGCGAAGCCAACGCCGAAGGTCGCCAGCGTAAACAGCAGGCTGCTGGTCGTGTCCCTGCCGGGAAAGAAAGTCGCGCCGATCTGGATGGCGAAGAAGCTGAAAGTCAGGAAATCGTAGAATTCCAGGGCATTGCCGGCTACCACGGCGCCCAGTTGCGACAGGCTCAGCGGTTTGGGCGCCGTGCTCACGAAATTCCCCCGTTTTGCCCGCGACTATGCCCACTTCTCGAGCGGCAATAATACAAATTTCACGTGTTGTTCCTGAAGAACTACAGCTGCGACGTGTTGAAGTCTTGATTTCGTCGCCCGGCCGTGGTTTTTCGGCCCCCATGGCGCACCACAATCAAGGCCTTCAGATGTTGACCGCGAACCGTCTGCGCGACGGCGACGTGCTCTACCGCAAGGGTGGGGGCTGGGTGCTGGCGCTGGCCGATGGTGAGGTTTATCGCGACCTGGCCAGCGCCGACGCGGCCCTGGCTGCGGCCAATGCGGAACTCGTCCGCAATGAGTTCGTTGCTCCCTATCTGTTCGAGGTGCGCGAAGAGGGCGGCAAGATCCTGCCGATGAAGGAACGCGAGATCATCCGCGCCGCCGGGCCTACGGTGCACCCCCATACCGGCAAGCAGGCGGGCCAATTTCATGCGTGAGACGCTCCATGCTTAATGCCCTGGTCAAACCCGTCGCCCCCAACATGTACCGCTATGACGAATTCGACGCGCAATTCGTCGATGAGCGGGTGAACCAGTTCGCCGGCCAGGTGGCGCGCCGCCTGTCGGGGGAATTGACCGAAGACCAGTTCAAGCCGCTCAGGCTGATGAACGGCCTCTATCTGCAGCTTCACGCCTACATGCTGCGCATCGCGGTGCCCTACGGCACCCTGTCGTCGAAACAGATGCGCAAGCTGGCCCATATCACCCGCACCTATGACAAGGGCTTCGGCCATTTCACCACCCGCACCAACCTCCAGCTCAACTGGATCAGGCTGGTGGACGTGCCCGAGATCCTGCGCGAACTGGCCAGTGTGGAGATGCATTGCATCCAGACATCTGGCAACTGCGTGCGCAACATCACCGCCGACCAGTTTGCCGGCGCCACCGACGAGGAGATCGAGGATCCGAGGCCCCTGGCCGAGATCATCCGCCAATGGTCGAGCCTGCATCCGGAATTCACCTTCCTGGCGCGCAAGTTCAAGATCGCGGTGGGGGCCTGCGAACATGACCGCGCGGCGCTGCAGTATCACGACATGGCCGTGCAGGTCGTGAAGAACGATGAGGGCCGCACCGGCTACAAGGTGATGGCCGGCGGCGGCATGGGCCGCACCCCCTATATCGCCCATGTGATGCGCGAATTCGTGGAGCGCGAGGACATCCTTGCCTATCTGGAAGCGGTTTTGCGCGTCTACAACCAGGACAGCCGCCGCGACAATATCCACAAGCAGCGTATCAAGATCCTGATCAACACCATCGGGCCCGAGGAAATGCGCCGGCGCGTGGCGCGCGAGTTCGAGGAGCTCAAGCGCATGGGCACCCTGCAGCTGCCGCAGGAAGAACTCGACCGCATTACCGCCTATTTCGCGCCGCCCGCGTTCGAAACCGGCCTGTCCGATGAGGTGCCCGAGGCCGGCGCGGACTTCGCCAACTGGGTGAAGACCAATGTCCACCAGCACAAGGCGCCGGGCTATGCCATCGCCACCATCACCCTGAAGACACCGGGCCAGGTGCCGGGCGACGCCACCGCCGACCAGATGGACGTGATCGCCGAGCTGATGGACGCGTTCAGCGTGGGCGAAGTGCGCCTCACCCATGAACAGAATCTGGTGCTGCCGCATGTGCGCAAGCAGGACCTGCCCGCGATCCATGCCAGGCTGAAAGAGCTGGACTTTGCTTCCCCCAATGCCGGGCTGATCACCGACATCATCGCCTGTCCGGGCCTGGACTATTGCGACCTGGCCAATGCGCGCTCCATCCCCATCGCCCAGAGCATCGCGAAGCGGTTCGAGAATCTGGCGCGCCAGCAGGATATCGGAGAACTCAAGATCAAGATTTCCGGCTGCATCAATGCCTGCGGCCATCACCATGCCGGCCATATCGGCATCCTGGGCGTCGACAAGAAGGGCGTGGAATTCTATCAGCTCCAGCTTGGGGGTTCGGGCGCAGAAGACGCCTCGATCGGCGAGATCATGGGTCCCGGCTTCACCGAGCATGAGATCGCCGACGCGGTGGAGCGGGTGGTAAACGCCTATCTGAAACTGCGCCAGCCGGGCGAGCGCTTCCTGGACACCTATCGCCGGCTGGGCATGGCGCCGTTCAAGGACGCGGCCTACGAGAAAGCAGCGGCGTGACCAGGCTTATCAAAAACAATTCCTACGCGCAGGACGGCTTTGCGCCCGTGGCAGATGACGCCGCGCTGCCGGAGGGCGCCGTGCTGGTGTCGCTGGCGCGCTTCCAGAAGGAGCGCGACGGCCTTTTGGCGCGCAACACCCCCATCGGCGTCCGGCTGCAGGCCGGGGAGAATCCGGAAGCGCTGGGCGCCGATGTGAACCATTTTTCCCTGATCGCGCTGGAATTTCCCAAATTCCGTGACGGACGCGCCTTTTCCTGGGCGCGCATGTTGCGCACAAGGCTGGGTTTCACCGGCGAGATCCGCGCGGTGGGCGATTTCCTCTATGACCAGGTGAACTACCAGCACCGGGTCGGCTTCGACGCCTGGGAGGTGCCCGATGATTTCACCATCGAGATGTTCAACCGGGCGCTGACGGAAATGACCAATGTTTACCAGCCCTCGACCGACGGCAAAAAGACCATCCGCGAGCTGCGCGCGGGGGGTTAACGCACGGCCCGTTCATCGCCGGTTCATATAGGTTACGCCTTATTCAGTGCTGTGCGGGCGTAGGGACCGGTAGGCTCCGCCCGTTTTACCCCCCGATTTGAAAAAGGGATTTCCCCATGCGCAAAGCGCTTCTTCCCATGATCGCCTCGCTGGCCCTGTGCGGCGCGGCAACGGCGGCGCTGATCGCCACCAATGCCCGCGCCGAGCAGAGTGGCCGCAAACCCATGATGCTCGGGCTGACGGTGCAGGATTCGGTATCGGGCGGCGTCGCCGCCGCGCCTGCATCCGAAGGTGGTCCGCCGCCGGACATGATGCAGGACCACGCCGCCCGCCGCGCCCAATTCTGCAAGGACATGTATGCCCGCAAGGTGGGCGAACTGGCCTTCCTGGAAGCCAAGCTGTCGCTGACCGGCAGCCAGCAGCCGCTGTTCGACCATTGGAAGCAGGCGAGCCTGGACATCGCCAGGCAGCATCAGGACGACTGCACCGGCCATGAAGGGCACAAGCCCGGCCAGCGTCCCAGCGTGGTGGACCGGCTGAACATGGAAGAGACCATGCTGAAGAAGCGGCTGGCCAATATCGATGCCGAGAAGCCTTCGCTGACCGCCTTTTATGACTCCCTGTCCGCGCAGCAGAAGCAGGAGTTCGGCCATGCCGCCATGCACCGCATGGAAGGTCGCATGCGCGTGATGATGGGCATGATGGGCGGACCGCGTCCGGGCATGGGCGGGCGCATGGGCCATGGTCCTGGCCCCATGGGTGGTCCTCCCGGTCCGATGGGACCGGGCCCGATGGGCGATGCTCCCCCGCCGCCACCGGCGCAGTAATTCGCCGCGATTTGCGGTCGCCACGGAACTGTCATCAAAAGGGCGCTTCTTTTGA
The DNA here is from genome assembly GCA_036267165.1 of Rhizomicrobium sp. Lineage (GTDB taxonomy): Bacteria > Pseudomonadota > Alphaproteobacteria > Micropepsales > Micropepsaceae > Rhizomicrobium. The sequence continues at coordinate 21,125 of DATAWO010000149.1, forward strand.
GGCGCCCTTTTTTCTTGCACCCACCCCGGCAAAGCCGCAAAACCTCGGCCCATGAACGCACCCGCTCGCCTCGACACCCTGCCGCGTTTCGTCAATCCGCTGAAGGCGATTGAAAGCCTGAAGCCGTCGGAACCGCTATATCTGGTGCATCCCGACAGGTTCGCCGCCGCCGCGCGGCAGTTCCTCGACGGTTTTCCCGGCGATGTGCTGTATGCGGTGAAAGCCAATCCGCACCCCATCGCGCTGACCAATCTGTGGAACGCCGGCATCCGCCACTTCGACACCGCCAGCCTTGGCGAGATCGAGATCGTGAAAGGCCTGTTTTCCGACGCGACCTGTCATTTCATGGCGCCGGTGCGCCTGCCCAGCCAGGCCAAGGCGGCGTTCGAGAAGCATGGCGTCACCGACTTTGTGGTGGACAGCGATGCGGAGCTGGACAAGCTCCTGGCCGAAACCGGCAATCCCAAAAAGCTGCGGGTCTTTGTGCGGCTGGTGGCGCAACTGGGCGGCGCGCTGCTGGAGATGTCCAGCAAGTATGGCTGCCGGCCGGAAGAGGCCGCCAAGCTGCTGAAGCGGGTGCGGCTGGCGGGTGCTGCGCCCTGCCTCACTTTCCATGTCGGCTCGCAATGCCTGTCGCCTTTTTCCTATGCCCAGGCCATCGAGATCGCCCAGCGCACCATCACCCTGTCGGGGGTCGAGATCACGGCGCTGGACATTGGCGGCGGCTTTCCCGCCGCCTATTCGGGACAGGAACCGCCGCCCTATCATTGGTATTTCGACATGATCAAGGAGGCGCTCAATGCGCTGGGCCGCCCCGGCCTCAAGGTGATGTGCGAGCCGGGGCGCGCGCTGTGCGCGCCGGGCATCTCGCTGGTGGCGCAGGTGGTGCTCAGGCGCGGCGAGCGGCTTTACCTCAATGACGGCATTTATGGCAGCTTCGACGAGCAGCGTTTCACCAGCTTCGACGAGGACTATCCGCCGTCCGCCATCACCGTGGACGGGCGTGGCAAGGCCAAGGTGTTGAGCGGCGAGAAACGGCCCTTCCGCGCCTTTGGCCCGACCTGCGACTCCGCCGACAAGCTGCCCCGTCCGCTGCTCTTGCCCGACAGCATCGCCAATGGCGATTACATCCTGTTCGACGCCATGGGCGCCTATACGGTGTCGTCGCGCTCGCCGTTCAACGGATATTATCCGGACAGTTGGGCCGTAATAGGTGGATGAGGACGGCAGCGATCTGCCGCCCACCAATCCTCAGAGCGCGGCTCGCGCCACCGGATGGGCCGCAGGCGCGCGGTAGTCAATCTGCTTCATGCCGGGATCGGTCGCGGGCGCGGCGCTGTGCGCGCCCTGGCCGCAATCCCCGGAGGTCTGCGACACCATCTGGGGCTTGGCATCACCGGCCGCTTGCGTGATCCGGGTCACATGGGTACAGACACCATTGCTGGACGTCTCGGACACTATCGAGAAACTCGTCGCGCCTTGCGGCACGCCATTCAGTGTTGCGTTATAGAGCGACTGGTTCTGCGGCATGGCAACCAGCATCTGGGCCTGATGCATCATCGCGTTCATCTGCTGATCCATCTCGGCCGAGATGCGGTCCAGCGCTGTGAAGGACGGAAAACCAATCGGCGCGAAGGCGACAAAGGAACCATCCACTGGACCGGAAACCGGGATCCGCTGGAAGCTGACCGTCGGCGCGATCTTGCCGGTATATTCGATGGTTTCGACCCCGCCGCCCGGAACCCGTACGGTCACGGTGTGGGTGTCGAGTTCCCGCGCCAGGGTGGGCGCGAGGCCGGCAAGCCCGATCACGGTGGCGCCGGCGATGATGAGGGAAGTCGGGATACGCATGTCTGTCTCTCCTTGAGAAGTTGGAAGACAGATCAAAGTTAAGAAGCGCGGGGCCCGTGATTCAAGAAAAGAAGAATGAATTCGGGTTAAGCACATTCGCCCGCAAGGTTCACGATCCGTTAAGCTTCATCGCCCGATTTGCGCCACATTTTATTGCGAACGAAACGTTAAGCGGTTTGCGCGAGCATCTCTCACGACAAGAGGCTCACGCATGGCCGTTCCGCAAAAACTCTCGCATCTGCTGCAACTGGCCGACCAGGGTCCGGCCTTGCGCGCGGCGCTGGCGGAAGAGGTCGCCGAGCTTCTCGTCAACTGGCCGTCCGATTATCCCGAAAGCATGCGTGGCGTCTGCGAAGCCCTGCTCACCAGGGCGGCGCATGATGTGGACGCCGCGACCCGCGCGCGGCTGCGCGTGCGGCTTTGTTCCGATCCGGAACTTGCGAGCCGTGTGCTGCCGCGCGAATCCGCGACGCAAGGATTGATCGAGACGGCGCGCCACGGCGGCGACGTCCCTGCGCTGCTGGCCGAGCGGCTAGGCGTGGATGGCCAGATGGCCGCGCAGATTCTGGATGACGAAACCGGCGCGGCACTGGCGGTGGCCTGCAAGGGCGCGAGCCTGGACCGCGCGGCCTTCTCCGCATTGGCGCTGCTGGCGCATCCGGGCCGCGACCGCGTTCACGCCTATGCGATGCTGGATGCCTTCGACAATGTGCCCATCAGCGAGGCCTGCGGTGTGTTGCGGGACTGGGGCGGTGAAGCGACGGCGGCAGCCTAACCCGATTGTCATTCCCGGCGAGCCACGCGACCTCGCGTGGCGAGGGAAGGGAATGACAATCTTTCTAATTTTCCGCGTGAACCTCGTGCCGCTCCCGGGTCTTCAGGAACTTCACGTTCGGAAAACGCTCGGTGACATAGCCGATTTCCCAGGCGCTTTTTGACAGGAACACCGGCGCGCCATCGCGGTCGGTCGCCATGCCGCCGCGATTGGCGGCCGAGAATTTCTCGACCTCCGTGTCCGTGCCTTGCAGCCAGCGGGCGCTGTCATAGGGCGAGGCCTCCAGATCGGCATCCAGGTCATATTCGGCCACCAGGCGCGACTTGAGCACGTCGAGCTGCAGCGCGCCCACCACGCCCACGATCCACTGGCTGCCGATCACCGGCTTGAACACCTGGGTCACGCCTTCTTCCGCCAGGCTTTCCAGCGCGCGCGCCAGATGCTTCTGCTTCATCGGGTCTGACAGCCGCACCCGGCGCAGGATTTCGGGCGCGAAATTGGGAATGCCGGTGAAGACCACATTGCCCGATTCCGACAGCGTGTCGCCCACGCGCAAGACGCCGTGATTGGGAATGCCGATGATGTCGCCGGGCCAGGCCTCGTCCACCGTTTCGCGCTCGGCAGCGAAAAACAGGATGGGATTGTGCACCCCGATGGTCTTGCCGGTGCCCGACTGTTTCAGCTTCATGTTGCGCCGGAACTCGCCCGACGCCAGCCTGAGGAACGCCACCCGGTCGCGATGGTTGGGGTCCATATTGGCCTGGACCTTGAAGACGAAACCGGCGACTTCCCTGTCGCCGGGCTGGGCATCGCGGCCCACCGCGGCTTGCGCGCGCGGGCTGGGAGCGTTGCGGGCCAGCGAATTCAAAAGCTCCGCCACCCCGAAATTCTTCAGCGCCGAGCCGAAATAGACCGGGGAGAGATGGCCTTCGCGATAGGTGGCGAGGTCGAATTTGGCCAGGCCTTCGCGCGCCAGCATCACGTCTTCGTCCAGCTTTTCGTTCAGCTCCGGCCCCAGCCAGGCGGCGACGGCATTGTGACCCATGCGGTCGGCACCGCCAAAGGGCACGAATTCGTCGGTCGAAAGATCCAGATTGCCCTTGAAGTTCAGCCCCATGCCCACCGGCCACATCATGGGCGCGGTTTCGATCTGGAGCTGGTCGGAAATCTCGTCCAGCAGCTCGAAGGGATCGCGCGCTTCCCGGTCCATCTTGTTGATGAAGGTCATGATCGGGATGTCGCGCAGGCGGCAGACCTCGAACAGCTTGCGGGTCTGGGTTTCGATGCCCTTGGCCGCGTCGATCACCATCACCGCGGAATCCGCCGCCGTCAGGGTGCGATAGGTGTCTTCCGAGAAATCCTCATGCCCCGGCGTGTCGAGCAGGTTGAAGATCGCATCCTGATATTCGAACGTCATCACCGCCGAGGTGACCGAGATGCCGCGCTCCTGCTCGATCTTCATCCAGTCGGATTTCGCCCGCCGGGCTTCGCCCCGCGCCTTGACGCGGCCAGCGGCATGGATCGCCCCGCCCAGCAAAAGCAGGTGCTCGGTGAGGGTGGTCTTGCCCGCGTCGGGATGGGAGATAATCGCAAAAGTCCGCCTTCTGGCGGCCTCGCTGGCGGGGGTCTGAGTCAT
>DATAWO010000150.1:0-50285 GCA_036267165.1 Rhizomicrobium sp.
ATGCCACCCTTGGGCGACATGTTCTGGATGTGGATAACCAGGGTGGCGGGCTCCTGCGCCCGAACCGGAGCGGCCGGCAACATTCCGGCCAGCGCCAACGCGGCAACCGGAAAAACCGAAAAATGCCGAAATTTCCTCACCTTGACCACGCCCCATCCCATTTGTATCAAACTGTCGCAAGAATTTCGGAGCAGCACAAGTGGCGAAACCGCCACAAGGACGGTTTTGCACACGCATGGAATTTGGGAAGTCAGCGGGCCGGGATCAAGCCAGCCGGGGTTCCAGCTTCTTGCAGGCCTCGATCAGGCCCTTCACCGCGTCGGATGACTTGGCGAGGCCGGCCTTCTCGTCGCCGGTCAGATCCAGCTCCACGACCCGCTCCACGCCTTTCTCGCCGATCACCACCGGCAGACCGACATAGAGGTCGTTGATGCCATACGCACCGGTCACATGCACGGCGCAGGGCAGCACGCGCTTCTGATCCTTGAGATAGCTTTCCGCCATGGCGATGGCCGAGGTGGCCGGGGCGTAATAGGCCGAACCGGTCTTGAGCAGGCCCACGATCTCCGCGCCGCCATTCCTGGTGCGGTCGACGATCTGGTCCAGCCTGTCCTGCTTGATCCAGCCCATCTTCACCAACTCGGGCAGGGCAATGCCGGCGACGGTGGAGAAACGCGGCATCGGCACCATGGTGTCGCCGTGACCACCCAGCACGAAGGCGGAGACATCTTCCACCGATACGTTCAGCTCGTCGGCCAGGAAGTGACGGAACCGCGCCGAATCCAGCACCCCGGCCATGCCCACGATCTTGGCGTGGGGGACGCCGGAGAATTTCTGCAGCGCCCACACCATCGCATCCAGCGGATTGGTGATGCAGATGATGAAAGCGCCCGGGCAATGGGCCTTGATGCCTTCGCCCACCGCCGACATCACTTTCAGGTTGATGCCCAGAAGATCGTCGCGGCTCATGCCCGGCTTGCGCGGCACGCCGGCGGTGACGATCACCACATCGGCGCCCTTGATGTCGGCGTAATCGTTGGTGCCCTTGAGCTTGGCGTTGAAGCCGTCCACGGGACCGGACTGGGCCAAGTCCAGCGCCTTGCCCTGGGGCAGGCCTTCGGCGATGTCGAAGATCACCACATCGCCCAGCTCCTTCAGCACCGCCAGGTGCGCCAGCGTGCCGCCGATCTGTCCGCCGCCGATGAGAGCGATTTTCCTGCGCGCCATGGTAGGTCCCTGTCCGTGAAATTTCGTAGGCCGCTTACCTAGCCTGCCCGGAGGCAAAGGAGCAAGGCGACAGAATCGCCGCCGGACGAAAGGCACAAACGAAAAGGCCGGGCGCAGTTGACGCGACCCGGCCTTTCTTTCTCTTGGATATCCGGAAGCTTAGATGGCTTCCTTCAGCTCCTTGGAGGCGCGGAACGCAACCTTCTTCGACGCCTTGATCTTGATGGCTTCGCCAGTGGCGGGGTTGCGGCCCATGCGCGGACCGCGCTTGCGCACCACCAGGATGCCCAGACCGTTCAGACGGATGCGCGCACCCTTCTTCAGATGCTTGGTGATCAGCCCGATCGTGTCTTCCAGCATCGCGTTGGCGGCTTTCTGTGAAAGCTCATGCTTCTCGGCCAACTGGCTGGCCAACTGGCGGGTGGAAACTGTCTCGACTTTTGCTTTTGCGGCCGTGGCCATTGGGATTCTCCCTCTTAACGAATCAACGATAAGCCCGATTTTACGGCATTTCCTGCAAGATAAAGGGGGGCATGGTCAAAAAAACGCAAGAAATTGGGGCATTTCCAGCTTATGCACCGGAAAAGTCCGAAAAACCGGGCTTTTTCGGGTGCCCAAAAGCAATCGGGCCGCGCGAGAAATGCCCGCGCGGCCCGATTTATAGGGATTTTATGCGACTCTAGGCGGCGTCGGGGGCCTCGGTGTTGTCGGTGCGCTCGCTGATGCGGGCGGACTTGCCGGTGCGGCCGCGCAGATAATAGAGCTTGGCGCGGCGGACTTTGCCCTTGCGCACCACCACCACCGAATCCACCAGCGGCGAATAGACCGGGAAGACGCGCTCCACGCCTTCGCCATAGGAGACCTTGCGCACGGTGAAGCTCTCGTTCAGGCCGGCCCCCTGGCGGGCGATGCACACGCCTTCAAAGGCCTGCAGGCGCTCGCGCGTCTTGTTCTGCTTGGCCTTCTCGTCATAGGTGACGTCCACCACCTTGACGTTGACCTTCAGCGTGTCGCCGGGACGGAAATCGGGATGCGCCTTGGCCCGGACGGCCTTCATCTGCTCGGCTTCGAGCTCTTGCAACAGGTTCATTTTCTTCAGTCTCCGGGCACGAAATTTGCGGAATTGAGGCGGCGCGTATACCTCACGGCTTCTTCTTTTCATAGAGGGTCCAGAGGTCGGGACGCCGCGCCTTGGTCAGGCTTTCGGCCCAGGCTTGCCGGAACCTGGCGATTTCCGAATGATTCCCTTGGGTTAAGACCTCCGGGATCGGGCGGTCCTCGAAGCTTTGGGGCCGGGTGTAATGGGGGTATTCCAAGAGCCCTGCGGCAAAGCTTTCCTCGGACGCCGAAGCCGGCGCACCCAACACGCCCGGGATCAGCCGGACGCAAGCCTCGATCACCGCCATGGCGGCGATTTCGCCCCCCGCCAGCACAAAATCCCCCAGGGAGATTTCCTCGAGCGCACGGGCCTCGATCACCCGCTGGTCCAGCCCCTCGAACCGGCCGCACAGGAGAACCGCGCCCGGTCCCGCCGCCAGATCCCGCACCCGACTTTGCGTGAGCGGCGCGCCGCGCGGCGACAGATAGATCAGCGGACGCGCGTCGTTTGATTCTGGGCCGCGCACCGCGTCGATCGCCGCCGCCGCCACATCGGCGCGCATCACCATGCCGGGCCCACCGCCCGCGGGCGTGTCGTCCACCGTGCGGTGCCTGCCCAGGCCATGGGCGCGAATGTCGCGGACCTCAAGCGACCAGAGTTTCTTGTCCAGCGCCTTGCCGAGCAGCGAGATGCCCAGGGGTCCGGGAAACATGTCCGGAAACAGTGTAAGAACAGTCGCCTGCCAACCTGCCATCAACTGAGCAGCCTCGCGGGCCAAACTACGCTGGCATTATGGCCCGCTCGGCGATGAGGAGAATGATCATTCAACATGATCGTTGTCTTCATCGTCTTCCGGCACCGCGACCACGACATAGCCGGCCGCGACATTGAGCACCGGCACGGTTTGCTTGCTGAAGGCCAGCAGCACATGATCGCCGTCCGGCCGGGTCAGCTCGATCACGTCGCTGGCGCCGTAATTGTGCAAGGCGCTCACCTTGCCCAGAACCCGTCCTTCAGCGTCGCGCGCCTCAAGCCCGATCAGGTCGGCGTGATAGAATTCATCTTCGTCCGTTTGCGGCAGCGCAGCGCGGTTCACGAACAACTCCGCGCCCTTGAGCGCCTCGGCGGCGTTGCGGTCACCCACGCCTTCAAACGCAATCACCGCCTCGCCCGCTTTGGTGGGACGAAAGGCGGTGATCACAAGTTTGCGTCCGTCCCTTGTATGCAGGACGCCATAGCGCGGCAAGGCATCGGGCGCGGCGGTGAAGAGCTTGGCTTTCACCTCGCCCTTTAATCCTTGCGCGCCGATGACGGCGGCTAGTAGGACGTCGCGCGACATCAGTGAGCGTCCCGGTTGTCATTCCCGGCCGAGCGAAGGTCCATAGCGACAGCGTATGGACGCTTCGCGAGGGGAAGGGAACCCAGGTGGAAAGACCGGGCCTGATCCATCCGGCTGGTCGTTCGTACGCTGTCGCTACGAACTCCCTCGCGCTTCGCGCTCGCCGGGGATGACATCAGGTTAAGCCGAAGCCTCAGCCGCCTTGGCGGCAGCCGCGGCGCGCTCCTGGGCCTTCTTCTTGGGCTGGGCCTTTTCAGGGTTGTTGTGGATGCGCGCCTTCACCACACCGGCATTGGCCAGCATCTTGTGCACGCGGTCGGATGCGACCGCGCCCTTGCCGATCCATTCCTTGGCGACATCCAGGTCCAGCTTGATGCGGTCGGCATGATCCGACGGCAGCAACGGATTGTAGAAGCCGATCTTCTGGATGAAGCGGCCGTCGCGCGGCGAGCGCGAATCCGAGATCACGATATTGTAGTGCGGGCGTTTCTTGGTGCCGCCGCGGGCAAGACGAATGCGAAGAGCCATTTGAACTTCCTTTCTCCAACTGTCATTCCCGCGAAAGCGGGAATCCATTCTTTTCTTTGCTGGATGCCCGCTTGCGCGGGCATGACAGCGCTAACGCCGCCCCGGAAAAATTCCGGGCGGCAATCCACCGGGCATTCCGCCCATCATGCCGGGCATTTGCGGCATGCGGCCGCCCTTGCCCATCTTCTTCATCATGTCCGACATCTGCCGGTGCATTTTGAGGAGCTTGTTGACCTCGCTGACATCCACGCCGGCGCCCGCGGCAATGCGTTTGCGCCGCGAGCCGTTGATCACATCCGGATCGGCCCGCTCCTTTTTGGTCATGGACTGGATGATGGCTTCCTGGCGGGTCAGGATCTTGTCATCCAGGCCGGCGGCTTCCAGCTGGCCCTTGATCTTGCCCACGCCCGGCAGCATGCCCAGCACGCCCTTCATGCCGCCCAGCTTCTTCATCTGGGCCAACTGGCCGAAAAGGTCGTTCATGTCGAACTGACCTTTTTTCATTTTGGCGGCGAGCTTCTCCGCCGCGTCCTTGTCCAGCGTCTCGCTCGCCTTCTCGACCAGCGACACCACATCGCCCATGTCGAGGATGCGGGAGGCGACGCGCGCAGGGTGGAACGGCTCCAGCGCATCGAGCTTTTCGCCGCTTCCCAAGAACTTGATCGGCGCGCCGGTGACGCTGCGCATGGAAAGGGCTGCGCCGCCGCGGCCATCGCCGTCGACGCGGGTCAGGATGATGCCCGAGACCTTGACGCGGTCGTTGAACGATTTGGCGATGTTCACCGCATCCTGGCCGGTCAGCGCATCGGCCACCAACAGGGTCTCATGCGGACCCACCAACTGCTTGACGGCCGCGACCTCGGCCATCAGCTCTTCATCGACATGCTGGCGGCCGGCGGTGTCCAGGATCACGGCGTCATAGCCGCCGACCTTGGCCGACGCGATGGCGCGCCGCGCGATGTCGAGCGGCCCCTGGCCGGCGATGATGGGAAGGGTGGCGATGCCCGCCTGCTCGCCCAGCACGCGCAACTGCTCCATGGCGGCGGGACGCGTCGTATCCAGCGAGGCCATCAGCACCCGCTTCTTCTCTTTGGTCTGCAGCAAGAGGCCAAGCTTGGCCGAGGTGGTGGTCTTGCCCGAGCCCTGCAGGCCCACCATCAGGATGGGGGCGGGCGGCGAGCCGATGGAAAGCTTCTCATTCTCCTGGCCCAGGGTCTCGACCAGGACGTCATGGACGATCTTGATCACCTGCTGGCCGGGGGTGACCGAACGGATCACGTTTTCACCGACGGCGCGCGGGCGCACCTTGTCGATGAACTCCTTGACCACCGGGAGCGCCACGTCCGCCTCGGTCAGGGCGGTGCGGACCTCCGCCAGGGCGGCATCGACATCGGCCTCGGTCAGGGCGCCACGGCCCCTGAGCTTGTCGAAGACGCCGGTCAGGCGGGATTGCAGACTCTCAAACATTCACACCTCGAAGTCCTCATGCTGAGCTAGTCGAAGCATGAGGCCCTCACCCTTCGACGAGCTCAGGGCGAGGATCGTTATATTCCAAGCACTTATGCCCCAGGGGGCGCACCTGCGCTGCCTGGGGTCGATCCCCCGCGCCGGGCGGGGGACCGGAAAGTCATGATGGCTTTCCGGAAAGTGTCCGGGTTTTAGGCCCGACACGCGGTGACGTCAACCGTACCAAACCGGCATTAGCGGCGGCCCTTCGTCAAGGCGTAAGATGGTGCAAAGGGGTGTGTTTTGCTGTCGTCTTTCAATCCGCATGATTTCCAGGACGATCTGGATGCCATTGCCTCCATTCCAGCGGTCAACACCATCCTGGAAGTGGTCTGCCGCACCACCGGCATGGGCTTTGCGGCTGTTGCCCGCGTCACCGACGACCGCTGGGTCTGCTGCGCCGTCAAGGACGACATCGCCTTCGGCCTCGGGCCGGGTGGCGAGCTGAAAGTGGAAACCACCATCTGCGACGAGATCCGTGACAGCCGCGAACTGGTGGTGATCGATCACGTCACGGAAAATCCGACCTTCTGCAATCACCCCACCCCGGCGATGTACGGTTTCCAGAGCTATATCTCCCAGCCCATTATCATGGCGGATGGCAGCTTCTTTGGCACCTTGTGCGCCATCGATCCGCGCCCCAATACACTGAACAATCCTGCCGTTACCGGCATGTTCAAGCTGTTTGCGGACTTGATTGCGTTTCATCTCGATACCGCCCTTAAACTGCGCGCCAGCGAACAATTGCTGCTCACCGAGCGCGAGGGGTCGGAATTGCGCGAGCAATTCATCGCCGTGCTGGGCCATGACCTGCGCAATCCCCTGGCGGCGATCGATGCCGGCACACGGTTGCTGCAAAAGACGCCGCTCAACGAGCGCGCCACCGCAATCCTGGGCCAGATGCAGGCCAGCGTGCATCGCATGTCCGGCCTGATCACCAACGTGCTGGATTTCGCACGCGGGCGACTGGGCGGCGGCCTGGTGCTGGAGCGAAAGCCGCTGCGGCTGGAGCCGATGCTGGACTTGGTGGTGGCCGAACTGCGGGCCACGGTGCCGGAGCGCCGGATCGAGACCGACTTCACCGGCCTTGGAGCGGTGAACTGCGATGCGGCGCGCATCGGCCAGATGCTGTCCAACCTGTTGGGCAATGCGCTGGCTCATGGCGCCGCGGGCAGCCCGGTCTGGGTCCATGCCAGAAGCGACGCCGGCGCTTTCATCCTTGCCGTCACCAATCTGGGCGAACCGATCCCCGATACCACCATTGCGCTTCTGTTCCAGCCCTTCTTCCGCGCCTCGGCACGCCCTAACCAGCAGGGCCTCGGCCTGGGGCTCTACATCGCCAGCGAGATCGCCAGGGCACATGGTGGCACCTTGGCGGCGCAATCCGCCGGGGGAAAGACGGACTTCACGTTCCGCATGCCGCTGGCGTAGGGTCTTCGGCAAAAGAACCGGAGGGAAGCATGTCTCACCTGAACCGCCGCCTGATGCTGGCGGGCGCCGCTGCCGCCGTCCCCGCCCTCGCCCATGCCGCCGATGTCAAAGCCGCGCTGGGGGTGCCGCGCTCGGTGATCACCGATCCGCCGCGCGATTTCTCGCCAGGTGCGGCGCCGGCCTTCTCGCCCGATCCCGACATCATTCACGCCGAGCGCGCGTTCGGTGGCCTGCTGATCGGCCAGGAAGTGATCCGCCGCGTCCATACCGGCCTGCATCTGGCGGAAGGCCCGGCCTGGTCCAGCCTGGGCCAGTACGCCATCTTCAGCGACGTCAAGAACGACACGCTCTATCGCTATATCTGGGAGACCGGCGAGGTCACCGTTTTCCGCCGGCCGTCCTTCTCCACCAATGGCAACAGTTTCGATTTCCAGGGCCGCCAGCTTTCCACCCAGGATTTCTTCCGCCGGGTGGTGCGCTGGGAAGCCGATGGTTCGATGACCGTGCTGGCCGACAATTACAATGGCGCACCACTCAACTCGCCCAACGACCTGGCGCCGCACAAGGATGGCAGCGTCTGGTTCACCGATCCGCAGTTCGGCGGCAATCTGGCGGAAGGCCATCCTGATGACGGCGACGGGCCGATGAATGGCGGCGGCGTGCGCGATCCCCATATCGGCAATACTGGCGTGGGCATCGGCAAGGCCGGCGGCATGCACCAAACACTGCCGATGAACGTCTATCGCGTCGATCCCGGTGGCAAGATCGAGATCGCGGTTCCTTTCGAACAGGGCCTTGCGCCCAATGGCATCTGCTTTTCGCCCGATTACACCAAGGTCTATGTCATCCGCGGCGGCGGGATTTCGGTGGGCGATGTCCAGGGCGCGCGTGTGGCGAACTTAAGGCCCTTCACCGACTGCATGGTGGACGGCGTGCATTGCAGCCCCGACGGCATGCGGCCTGACCGCGCCGGCAATATCTGGTGCAGTTCGGCCGCGCCCCTGGGTTATGCCGGCGTCACGGTGTGGAACAGCCAAGGCAAGCTGATCGGCCGCATCCGCCTGCCGGAAGGCTGCGCCAATCTTTGCTTTGCCGGTCCCAAGCGCGACCATCTGTTCATGGCCGCGACCCAGTCGATTTATCTGCTGCGGGTGAACATCCAAGGGGCCAGTCCCGGTTGACAGCCGCGCGTGCGCGGGCTCCCCTTCCTCCCAGAACACAACAAGCTGGGAGGCTTTCCATGACATTCGATTTGACGCGCCGCGGTATGCTGGCAGGCGCAGGCGCGTCCATGCCGACATTGGCGTTGGCGCAGACCAAGCCGCAATTCGCGCCGCAAAGCTCCATCCTCAATGGCCGCGTCTATGGCCCGGACGCGCCGCCCAACACCTATCCCGATCCCGATATCCTGATCCTGGACCCCAGCGCCGAGGACATCTTCCTTGGCCACAGCTCGATCAAGCGGGTGAAGACCGGATTCCAATGGGCGGAAGGCCCGGCCTGGAGCAGCGAGGGCCAGTATGTCGTGTTCAGCGACGTCTCCGCCGACATCCAGTACCGCTATATCTGGGAGACCGGCGAGATAACCGAATTCCGCCGCCAGTCCTTCAACTCCAATGGCAACACCTTCGACTTTGAAGGCCGCCAGATTTCTGCCCAGCATTTCCTGCGCCGGGTGGTGCGCTGGGAGCATGACGGCTCGATGACCATCATCGCCGACAATTACAATGGCCAGCCGCTCAACTCGCCCAACGACATCGCGCCCCACAAGGACGGCTCGATCTGGTTCACCGATCCTTATTACGGCGCCGTGCTGGCGGAAGGTCATCCCGATGACGGCGTCAGCGTGCTCAATCCCAAGGGGCTGGCCAACGGCAATATCGGCAATGGCGGCGCCGGCATTATCGGCTCGCGCAAGCAGGTGCGCCCGCCCAGCATCTATCGCTGGGATCCCTCAGGCCGGCTGGACGTGGTCCTGGAAGGCCATCCCGGCCTGGTGCCCAACGGCATCGCCTTCTCGCCGGACTATTCAAAGGTCTATTTCGTCTGGGGCACCGGCATCGACGTGGCCGATGTGGCGGGCAACAAGATCGCCAACCAGCGCCGCTTCACCAGCTGCGATGTGGACGGCGTGCATTGCGGCCCCGACGGCCACCGGGTGGACGTGGCGGGCAATGTCTGGACCGGCTCGACCTCGGTACCGGGCTATATGGGGGTCACGGTGTGGAACCCGGCGGGCAAATGCATCGGTCGCATCCGGTTGCCGGAAACCTGCGCCAATCTCTGCTTCTGCGGGCCCAAGCGCGACTGGCTGTGGATGTGCGCCTCCCAGTCCGTTTATCTGGTCCGGACTGGCATTCAAGGGGCAGCACCTGGCTGAAGGCCCTATGGCGCTATCTAATTGTTGCGGCGCAGCGGCGCGCCATGGGCATATCTGGGACGGGAAATTCATCCGTTTACGGAAAGGCGGCGGGGCTTTACGGTGGGCAAAGAAGTTCCCCTCCTGAAAGTTCCCCATGCCCAAATTGCCCGACATGTCCGCCACCGCGGTGAAGAATCGCGAGGCGCTGACCAAGATCTACAAGGCCTCCAAGCCCAAGGAGGTCCCCGCCGCCCCGCCCAAAGTGCGGGTGGCCAAAGGCCGATAAACCAAAGCCCGTCAGAAATGGCGGGCTTTTTGTTTGGGCTTCGGAAATCAGTCCTTGAGGCCCAGCTTCTCGGCCAGATAGACGAAGGACAGGCCCCACATCTCCGCCGCCTGGCGGTGATCGGCGGCAGCCGCATGGCCGCCATCGGTGTTCTCATAGAACAGAACCTCGGCGCCTGACGCTTCCATCTTCGCCGCCATCTTGCGCGCATGCACCGGCGTCACCCGGTCGTCGCTGGTGGCGGTGACAAAGAAGACTGGCGGATAGGTCACGCCCGCTTTGACATTCTGATACGGCGAATAGGTCAGGATGTAATCGCGCTCCGCCGGGATGGCGGGATCGCCATATTCCCCGATCCAGGAAGCGCCGGCGCCGATATGGGTGTAGGCGATCATGTCGATCAACGGCACCTGGCAGACCACCGCGCCAAACAGTTCCGGCTTCTGCACCATCACGGTTGAGACCAGCAGCCCGCCATTGGAGCCGCCCATGATGCCCAGCTGCCTTGGCGTGGTCAGGCCGCGCCGGGCCAGATCGGCCGCGACGGCCTCGAAATCATCATAGGCGTGCTGGCGCTTTGTCTTGACCGCCGCGTCGTGCCAGCCGGGCCCGAATTCACCGCCGCCGCGGATATTGGCCACCACATAGATGCCGCCATGGGCAAGCCATAGCCGCCCGAAATTGGCGCTGTAGGACGGCGTCAGCGAGACTTCGAAGCCGCCATAGCCATATAGAATGGTGGGCGCGGGACCGGCGAGATTTTTTGGCCTTGTGACGAAATACGGGACCCTTGTTCCATCCTTGCTGACGGCCTCGAACTGCTCGGTGACAAGGCCGGAGGCGTCGAACCGTGCGGGCAGCGATTTGATCGGCTTGGGCGCATCACTGCCGTCATCGAAGTAGAGCGTGGGCGGGGTCAGATAATTCTCGAAGCTGAACATCGCTTGCGGTCCGAAATCATTGACCGAAATGACGTCGGCGGCGCCCTGTCCCGGCAGCGCCAGCTTTTTGTCCGCCCAGTCTGAACCCTGCAGCGAAAAAACATGCACCGCGCCGATCACATTGTCGGTGATGGCGGCATAGATCCGGTCACGCCCCACACCCACGCCTTCGATGCTCTGGCGCGGGCCCGGTGCGAAGATCAACTGCGGAAGCATTCCGCCGGCTTGGCCGCCAGCCTCACGATCACGAAACGCCACCAGCGCGCCCTTGGCGAAATGCGCACCGTCCCTGGCATAGTCTTCGCGCAAGGTGGCGATCAAAGCGCCATCGATCATGCCCTTCACATCGGCCGACAGCGGCAGGTCGAGCTTGCGGACATGAGTGCCTTCCACCGCGAAATATTCGGTCTCGAAAAAGCTCACCGCCCGCTGCACCAGGGCGAAATTGCCGCGCCTGGTGTGGAACACCACGGGCGCCACCAGCACGTCTTCAGGCTTGCCTTCGTAAATCACCGGCGCATCCGCGACGGGCGTGCCGCGCTTCCACAGCCGCACGGTGCGGGCATAGCCGGACGTGGTTTGAGGCCCCGACGCGGTGGCGAACAGCACCGTGTCGTCATCCAGGTAATCCATGTCGCCCTTGGCTTCCGGCAGGCTGAAGCCGTCGGCCACCAGTTTCATGGTTTTCAGGTCATATTCGCGCACCACCGCCGCGTCGCCGCCGCCGCGCGACAGGCTGATCAGACAACGGGTCTCACCGGGCGAGCAGCTGGCGCCCTTGAACACCCAGTTCTCGCCTTCGCTTTTGGCGAGCGCATCCACATCCAGCAACACCTGCCAATGCGGCGCGGCTGTCTGGTAGTCGGCGATGGTCGTGCGCCGCCACAGGCCCTTGGGGTTCCGGGCGTCCTGCCAGAAATTATAGACATGATCATGGCGCAGGCTGCCCATGGGAATGCGGTCGGTGGCATCCATGACCTGCAGGATGGAATCGTAATTCTTCTGATAGCGCGGATCGGCCTTCAGCGGGCTCAAGGAACGGGCATTCTGCTCCCGGACCCACTCAAGCGGCTTTGCGCCACGGACATCTTCCAGCCAGGCATAGGGATCGTCGCTGGTGGCGGTCATGGCAAAGGCTCCCGAGGCGAGGACGGAACCGAGCAACAGGGCAAACAGGCTCAATTTCGCGCGCATGGTCTATCCGGAATTGGGCCCCAAGGATGGGAATTTTCCTGCTCCACGGCAATGGAAAATGCACCGACTCCGGCCTCGTGTCGCGCCGGCCGCGCGCCACTGCGGCGTTCAGGCGGGCGAAAGGTCCACAGGACCTTTCGCTCTTCCGCCCTCACCCCTATAACGCCCCCATGACCTCTTTCCTGAAAATGCACGGCCTGGGCAATGATTTCGTGATATTCGACGCGCGCGACAGCGCCTTCGCGATCTCCCCCGCGCAAGTCAGGGTCGTGGCAGACCGGCATTTCGGCATCGGCTGCGATACGGTGGTGGTGATCCGCCCCGGCGGTGCGGCGGCCGATGCCAGCGTGCTCTTCTACAATGCCGATGGCACGGAATCGGAATCCTGTTTCAACGCCAGCCGCTGCGTGGCGCGGCTATTGCTGGATGAGCGCGGCCTGGCCAGGGTCAAGCTCTCCACCAAAGGCGGCATGCTGGTCTGCAGCGACGCTGGCAAGGGCCAGGTGACGGTGGACATGGGCGAGCCCCGGCTGGACTGGCAACAGGTGCCGCTGGCTTCGCAGGCCGACACCACCAACTTCCTGCTGGACATCGGCGGCGCCAGCATCCCGGTCAGCGCCGTTTCCATGGGCAATCCGCATTGCGTCCTGTTCTTGCCCGATGCGGAGAAGGCGCCGGTCGCCACCCTTGGTCCCAAGATCGAAACCCTGCCTTTCTTTCCCAACCGCACCAATGTGGAATTCGCCCAGGTGCTGGACCAGGGCCGCATCCGCATGCGGGTGTGGGAACGTGGCGTGGGCGTGACGCTGGCCTGCGGCACCGGCGCCTGCGCCACCGCCGTGGCCGCCATCCGGCGCGGTCTTACCGGCCGCAAGGTGGACCTGGTGCTGGACGGCGGCACGCTCAAGATCGAGTGGCGCGAAGAAGACGGCCATGTGCTGATGACCGGCCCCACCGCCATGCCGTTCCGCGGCCGCGTGGATCTGGACAGGCTATGACGGTCCAAGTCCTGACGTTCGGTTGCCGCCTCAATGCCTATGAGAGCGAGGCGATCAGGGACCGCGCCGGGCAGGCGCAGCTGCGCGATTGCGTGGTGGTCAACACCTGCGCCGTGACGGCGGAAGCGGTGCGCCAGTCGCGCCAGGCCATCCGCAGGCTCAAGCGGGAAAATCCGCACATGCGCATCATCGTCACCGGCTGCGCGGCGCAAGTTCAGCCCGAAACCTATGCCGCCATGGCCGAAGTGGACATGGTCCTGGGCAACCAGGAAAAGCTCGAGGTCCAGGCTTACGCCGATTTCGGCGCGGGAGCCGCGATGCGCATCCGCGTCAACGACATCATGAGCGTGCGCGAGACCGCCTCCCAGATGGTGGATCACTTCGACGGCCAGACCCGCGGCTTCCTGCAGGTGCAGAATGGCTGCGACCATCGCTGCACCTTCTGCGTGATCCCTTATGGCCGGGGCAACAGCCGCAGCGTGCCGATGGGTTCGGTTGTATCGGAAGCGCGCCGGCTGAGCGAAAAGGGCTTCGCCGAGATCGTACTGACCGGCGTCGACCTGACCTCCTATGGCGCGGACCTGCCGGGGCGGCCATCGCTGGGCACACTGGTGGAAAAACTGCTCAGGCTGGTGCCGGAACTGAAGCGGCTCAGGCTGTCCTCCATCGATTCCATCGAAGCCGATGCGGCCCTGATGCGCGCCATCGCGGAGGAAGAACGGCTGATGCCGCATTTCCATCTCTCCGCCCAGTCCGGCGACGACTTGATCCTCAAGCGGATGAAGCGCCGCCATGCCCGCGCCGACACCATTGCCTTCTGCGAGACGGTGCGGCGCATCCGTCCCCAAGCCGCTTTCAGCGCCGATCTGATCGCGGGCTTTCCCACCGAAACCGAAGCCATGTTCGAAAACAGCCTCCAGCTGGTGGACGATGCCGGCTTGTCGCAGCTCCACGTCTTTCCCTTTTCACCCCGGGGGGGAACGCCGGCCGCGAAAATGCCGCAGCTGCCTCGCGCCCTGGTCAAGGAACGCGCCGCGCGTCTGCGCGCCAAAAGCGAAATGGCGCGCCATCGCCACCTGGACGCCATGAAAGGCTCGCGCCAGATGGTGCTGATGGAGAGAGGTGGCATCGGTCATACGCCCAGTTTTGCCAGCGTGGCCTTTGCCGGCGCCACGCCCGGGACTTTCCTGCCCCTCATCATCACCGGCCGCGCCGGTCCGCATCTGACAGGCGCACTCTCATGAAGTCTTTGGCATGAGGTCTTTGGCATGAGGACTTTGGCATGAGGACTTTCGGCGAGGCGCCGCCGCCGCCCACTTTCTTCGACCGGCTGAAATCCGGCTTGGCCAAGACCGGGCTGGGCGAGATCCTGGTCAAGAAAAAGCTGGATGCGGAGACCCTGGCGGAACTGGAGGAAGCCCTGATCCGCGCCGACATGGGCGCCGTCCAAGCCTCGAAGCTGGCGGCTGCGGTGGGCAAGGGCCGCTATGACGCCGAAATCTCGGGCGCGGAACTGAAAGCGGTGCTGGCGTCCGAAATCGCCAACCTGCTTGCCCCGGTCCAGAAGCCGCTTTCGGTCGAGGACGGCAAGAAGCCTTTTGTGATCCTGGTAGCCGGCGTCAATGGCACCGGCAAGACCACCACCATCGGCAAGCTCGCCAAGCGCCTGGGCGAGGAAGGCGCAAAAGTGACACTGGCTGCCGGCGACACCTTCCGCGCCGCCGCCATCGAACAGCTCCAGATCTGGGCGGGACGGGCAAAGGCGGAATTCGTCGCCACCAAACCGGGCGGCGACGCGGCGGGCCTGGCTTTCGAGGCGCTGGAAAAAGCGCGGAGCCATGGCAGCGACATTCTTCTGATCGACACGGCGGGACGCTTGCAGAACAAGGCCGGGCTGATGGCGGAACTGGAGAAGATCGCCCGGGTGATCAAGAAGCTCGACCCAAGCGCGCCCCATGCCGTGCTGCTGGTGCTGGACGCCACCACCGGGCAGAATGCGCTGTCCCAGGTGGAAGCCTTCTCGGCCGTGGTGCCGGTAACCGGGCTGGTCATGACCAAGCTGGACGGCACCGCCAAGGGCGGCATCCTGGTGGCGCTGGCCGGGCGTTTCGGCCTGCCGGTGCATTATATCGGGGTGGGGGAAGGCGAAGACGATCTGCAGCCCTTCAATGCCCAGGACTTTGCCAGGGCGCTGGTAGGCGCCGATAATTCCGGGAGGACTGCGTGAACCCGCAACTGAGGCGGCTTGCCCTGGATCTGGGGCCGCTGCTCATTTTTTTCGCAGCCTTCAAATATCTGGGGATTTTTGGCGCGACCGCCGCCTTCATCGTCGCGGTGCTGGTGGCCCTGGGGTTGGGCTATCTGATCGAAAAGCGGCTTTCCCCCATACCGCTATTCACAGCCGTGCTGGTGGTGATCTTCGGCGGCCTGACGCTTTATCTTCAGAACGAAGTTTTCATCAAAATGAAACCGACCGTGCTTTACGGTTTCTTCGGCGCGGTGCTTCTGGGCGGTCTCGCATTCAACCGCCTGTTCATCAAATATGTTTTCGCGCAGGCCTTCGAGCTCGACGAACGGGGTTGGAAAAAACTGACCGTGCGCTGGGGTCTGTTTTTCCTCTGCCTGGCCGTGATCAACGAAACCGTCTGGCGTTCAACCTCCACGGCAACCTGGGTGTCATTCAAGGTGTGGGGCATCATCCCATTGATCTTCCTGTTCGCGCTCGCACAGACGCCTCTGGTGATAAAACATCAGACCCCGCAATCCGGCGACAGCAATACGCAACAATGATGCGCCGGCCGTCCGCACCGCATGCGGACGATTGCCTGAGCAACGGATCGTGATGATGATGTATGGTGCGCGCCCCGCGTCCCCATACCATTCATTGTGGCCCTGTCGCGTGGGTGATACAGGAAATCCGCTCAATACGGACAATCACGGGCATGGATCATAGGATGCAGCTTTTGCAAAGATGATCCTAAGAAAATTTGCGCATGGACTTCCGTGCGCAAAACCGTTTTAACTGCCCGTCCGGAGCGCGCGCCACTTTCCTGTAACCCGAATGCGGGACATGATCGGAGCGATGTGCGGTCCGCGAGGGTTGCGGAAGATCAAAGGGGTCACGGATGATGAAGGGGCAGCGCAAGCCGGGGAATGGTTTTGACCTTTCCGAAGCGCCCTCTCACCTGATCCGACGCTGCCAGCAATTCTACGGCGACCTTTACGCGCGCGAGGCCGGCGGCAAGGAACTGACCAAACAGCAATTCACCTTGCTCTGCGCGCTGGAACAGAATGACGGCGCCAGCCAGACCGCTTTGGTCGAGATCACAGGCATCGACCGTTCGACGCTGGCGGAGATGGTTCGCCGCATGCTGGAAAAGGGCCTGCTGTCGCGTGAGCGCACCGAGGAAGACCAGCGCGCCAATGCCGTGGCGATCAGCCCGGCCGGACGCAAGGCGCTGCGTGGCGCGCGCAATGCCGCCGACCGCGCCGAACGCGCCCTGCTGGAGGCCCTGCCCCTCCCCGACCGGCAGAAATTCGTCAAGGCGCTGAGCCAGATCGCCCAGGCGGCCGAGCAGCTGAATGGCGACGGTGCAAGGCCTGTCCGCCGCAATATCCGGCGGCGGAAGATTGGTGGGTGAGGAGCGGTTCGCCGCGCTTTAGCGCGGCGAACAAAACGATCCTGCGGATCGTTTTGAGCGAGGCACGCCCCGAGCACAAGCGAGGGGCCGGAGAGCTGCTTCACCAAGCTCCAATACCGCGGACCGCCGGACGATCCCTAAACCGTAATATCCACATGCTGCCCCATGCGCGCCGGCGCGGAGCCCTGCGCGGGCTGCGGGTTCAAGGCCGTGGCGGCTGAAGCCGCGGTCTGTTTGAGCGGCAAGGGCGAAAAGCCCTCTGTTTTCTCCAGCGCCGCGGCGAACCCAGGCTGCTGGGCGGCTTGCGGCATGGCCAGCCGGGCGCGCGCCTCGCGGGCGGCCTGCTGGGCGGCAATCAGGGTGGCGCTGACCTGCATCCGCCCAACCTGACAAAACAGGGTTAACAAAGTCCCAATCGATTACGGATTGGCCTCGGCCGCCTGGATGGCCGGCATCACCTGCCCGCTCAACACCTCGTCGGTCAGCGGCCCCACATATTTGAGGCGGATGATGCCCTTGCCGTCCACCACAAAGGTTTCCGGCACGCCATAGACGCCCCATTCAATGGAGGCGCGCCCGTCATCGTCACGGGCGATGCGGGTAAAGGGGTTTCCCACCTCATTCAGGAAGGCGCGGGTGGCGTCGGGCTTGTCCTTCTGGGTCATGCCATAGAGCGCGATGCCCGGCACATGGCTCAGCGCCAGAAGCTGGCCGGCTTCGGCGCGGCAGGGCGCGCACCAGGAGGCAAAGACATTGACCACGCTGACATGCCCGTTGGCGAGATCGGCGGGGGTGAAGGCCGCGCTCTGGGCGTCAAGGCCCGGCAGATTGAGACGCGGCGCCGGCTTGTTCAGCAGGGCCGAGGGGATGTCGCTGGGCGCGGGCGCCCATAGGCTCTTGAACAGGAAGAAGGCCAGCAGCACGAAGCCTGCGACCGGCGCAAGATAGACCCAACGATTCATTTGCTTGGCGCGGCGGTGCCGCGCGGGGTTTTTTCCAGGACCGCCAGTTTCGCCTTGGCCCGGCGCCAGGCGACAAGCGTCCACACGATCGCGCCGATGATCGCCAGCGCCGAGACGCCATAGGCGGGCCAGATATAGACGCCGTATGCACCCATATCGAAATTCATGCCGCGGCCTGCTGCATCAGGTTGCGGGCACGTCGCTCCAGGATCGCGGTGCGGATGCGCACCATCCAGAGGGTAAGGAACAGAAGTACATAACCCAGCATCATGAGAAAAAGCGGCGCGAGAAAGACCGGCGCAATCTTGCCGCTCATGATGCTTTCGCCCTGGTGCAAGGTGCTCCACCAGTTCACCGAAAAATGGATGATGGGGATGTTGACCGCCCCCACCAGCGCCAGAATGGCACAGGCCCGCGCGGCGCGGGTCTCATCCTCGATGGCGTTCCACAGCGCCATGTAGCCGAAATAAAGGAACAGCAGCAGCAGGAAGCTGGTCAGCCGCGCGTCCCAGACCCAATAGGTGCCCCACATGGGCTTGCCCCACAGCGCGCCGGTGATCAGGCCCAGCGCGGTGAACAAAGCGCCAAAGGGGGCTGCGGCACGCGCCGCGGTGTCGGACAAAGGATGGCGCCAGACCAGCGACAGCAGCGAACAGACCGCGATGACGCCGTAAACCATCATCGCCACGATATCGGCGGGCACATGGATGAACATCAAGGTCACGGTGGTGCCCTGCTGGTAGTCGGGCGGCACGGAAAAGCCCAGATAGAGGCCGATGGCCAGGCACAGGGCGGTCGCGATGGCGAAGAACGGCAGGACCGCGCCTGATAGGCGCATGAATTCATGCGGGTTGGCATAGCGGAACAGGAAATTCATCTCGTGTCGTGGTTTCGAAGTTCGCGATGTCATTGATATCAGGCTCCTGGCGAACTTCGAAACCAAAACGACACGAGGATTCAATGGATTGCCAGTGTCCTTCGATTCCGAAATTCGCATGTTCTATATATCGGGCTCCAGGCGATTTTCGGAATCGGGACACTAGCTTCCCAGGTTCAAGCGGACACAGGCCGCGGCGGCAAAGGGACTTAGCAGCACCGAGGCAAGTGCAAAAGCACCCAAAAGTCCCAGGGCGCTGTTGGCGGGCACTCCGTCCAGCGCGGTCGATACCGCCCCGGCGCCGAAAATGATCGCCGGCGCCAGCAGGGGCAGGATGATCAGGGGCAGGATCAGGCCGCCGCGCTTGAGCGACAGGGTCAGGCTGGCGCCGATGGCGCCGATGGCGCTGACCGCGGGAGTTCCGATCAGAAGCGACGCAACCAGGATGGCGGTGGCCGGACCCGGCAGGTTGAACAGCAGCGCCAGCAGCGGCGACAACACCGTCAGCGGCAGGCCGGTGGAAAGCCAATGCGCCGCGATCTTGGCCAGCGCCGTCAACTCCAGCGGCAGCGGCGAAAGTGCGATCACATCCAGGCTGCCATCCTCGAAATCCCCCTGGAACAGCCGGTCGAGCGAGAGCAGCGCCGACAGCACCGCGCCCACCCACAGCACGCCACCCGCCACGCGCGCCAGAAGATGGAGGTCCGCGCCCACGCCCAGGGGCACCAGGGTAGCAACCAGCGCAAAGAAGGACAGCGCCAGCGCGGCGCCGCCGCCGCTGCGGGCGGCGAGCTTCATGTCGCGCAACAGAAGCGTGGTGAAGACGCTCACAGCTTCAGGCTTTCATTGCCGAGACGAAGTATTTCATTGCCTAAGCCCAGGGGATCATGGGTGGCGGCGACGATGATGCCGCCCTCCCCGCAATGACGCGCCATTGCCTGCCCCATCAGCGCCTGGCCGGATGTGTCCAGCGCCGCGAAGGGCTCGTCCAGCAACCACAAGGGACGCCGCGACGCCACAAGCCGCGCCAGCGCCAGCCGCCGCTTCTGGCCGGCGCTGAGATAGCGGCAGGGAAGTTCGGCGCGGGCGCCCAGCCCGACCTCCGCGAGCAGGGCCTGCAGATCGGCATCGCGCACGGCATAGAGCCGCGCATAAAAGGCAAGCTGCTCCAAGACCGTCATCTGCGGCTTGAAACCATCCAGATGCCCCAGCCAGCCCACCAGCCGTCCGCGTTCTTCGGCGTCGTCGCTTTCGCCTTGGCTGGTCTTGACCAGGATGCGGCCGGCAACAGGCGCAAGGAAGCCCGCGATCAGGCGCAACAGCGAGGTTTTGCCTGCGCCATTGGCGCCTTCCACCGCCAGCGCCTGCCCGGCGCGCACGCTGAAAGAAAGGCCGTCAAACAGCTGTCTTTCGCCGCGCGCGCAGGCAAGTTTTTCCGCGGTGAGGGAAGAAATCATCTTATGCATTCTCCATGGGCGGCCCCGAGCCGCCCATCCAACTTTGTTGGAACAAGATGGATGGCCGGGTCAAGCCCGGCCATGGAGAGGACTTGTATCTTCAATACATATGTTGCCCACCGTTGATCGACAGAGTCGATCCGGTGATGAAGCCGCCCTCGTCGGCCACCAGAAACAACACGCCGCGGGCGATTTCCTCGGCCTTGCCCAGCCGTCCCACCGGAATGCGGGCCACGATCTTGGCCAGCACTTCCGCCGGCACCGCCGCCACCATGTCGGTGTCGATATAGCCGGGCGCGATGGCGTTGACGGTGACGCCCTTGGGCGCGCCTTCCTGGCCCAGCGCCTTGGTGAAGCCGTGAATGCCGGACTTGGCGGCGGCGTAATTGACCTGGCCATACTGGCCCGCCTGGCCGTTGATCGAGCCGATATTGACGATGCGGCCAAAGCCACGGGACAGCATGCCGTCCCAGGCCGCCTTGCACATGTTGTAGCAGCCGCCGAGATTGGTGTGCAGCACCTCGTCCCAGGCTTGCCGCGTCATCTTCTTCATGGTGGCGTCGCGGGTGATGCCGGCATTGTTGACGATCACATCCACCGGGCCCAATTCGGCTTCGATCTTCTTGATGCCCGCCAAACAGGCGTCGAGGTCGGCCACATCCCATTTGTAGGCCTTGATGCCGGTGCGCTCGGTGAAGGCTTTGGCGCGGTCGTCATTGCCCGCGTAATTCGCCGCCACCGTGTAACCGGCGTTCTTCAGCGCGATCGAAATCGCTTCCCCGATGCCGCGCGTGCCGCCCGTCACCACTGCTACCCTTGCCATATGCTGTCCTTCTGCTTTCCCGCTCGAGAAAGCAGTTCAACCGCATTTGCGGGGCGTTTCAACCAAAAGAACGATGCTGCAACGCAACTAGCGTTCGACGGTGAGCGCAATGCCCATGCCACCGCCAATGCACAGAGTCGCCAGACCCTTCTTGGCATTGCGCCTGCCCATTTCGAACAGCAGCGTGGTGAGAATGCGCGCACCCGACGCCCCGATGGGATGGCCGATGGCGATGGCGCCGCCATTGACATTCACCCTGGCCGGATCCCAGCCCATGTCCTTGTTGACGGCGCAGGCTTGGGCGGCGAAGGCCTCATTGGCTTCCACCAGATCAAGATCCTGGGCCTTCCAGCCCGCCTTTTCCAGCGCGGCGCGGGAGGCGGGAATGGGACCGGAACCCATCACCTTGGGGTCCACGCCGGCCTGCGCCCAGCTGGCGATACGCGCCAGGGGGGTGAGGCCGCGGGCGGACGCATCCTTGGCGCTCATCAGCACCAGCGCCGCGGCGCCGTCATTGATGCCCGAGGCATTGCCGGCGGTGACGCTGCCTTCCTTGGTGAAGGCCGGACGCAAGCCCGCCACCGCCTCATAGGTCGCACCATCGCGGATATATTCGTCGTTCTCCACCACCGTGTCGCCCTTCTTGCCCTTGATGGTGACGGCGACGATTTCGTCCTTGAACCTGCCGGCCTTCCTGGCGGCTTCCGCCTTGTTCTGGGAAGCAACGGCGAAACGATCCTGTTCCTCGCGGGTGATCTGCCATTCCTTGGCGACATTCTCCGCCGTCATGCCCATGTGATAGCCGTTGAAGGCGTCCCACAATCCGTCGCGGATCATGGTGTCGATGAAGCTGAGATCGCCCATCTTCTGGCCGGCGCGCAGATAGGCGGCGTGGGTGGACAGGCTCATGGATTCCTGGCCGCCCGCCACCACGATCCTGCTGTCGCCTTCGCGGATCGCCTGGGCGCCGAGCGCCACGGTGCGCAGGCCCGAGCCGCACACCATGTTGATGCCCCAGGCGGGTGTCGCGATGGGTAGCCCTGCGGCGATGGAAGCCTGGCGGGCGGGGTTCTGGCCCTGGGCCGCGGTCAGCACCTGGCCCAGAATGACTTCGGAAACATCCCCAGGCGAGACCTTGGCCCGCTCCAGCGCAGCCTTGATGGCGACTTCACCCAATTTGTGGGCGGCAAGCGTGGCGAAAGCGCCATTGAACGCGCCCACAGGTGTGCGCGCGGCTGAAACGATGACAACGTCTTCCATGAAGGGATCCTTCCGCAAACGGACTTTTGTTATTGCCACGCGCAAAATGCCGCGAACGCGAGCAATGGTAAACTGCGGCGAAAATACCGGCCTGTTTCAATAGCTTAACGGCAAACTGACACCTTGTCCGGTATTGCGCATGCAAAAATGAGGCTGGACAGCGCGGCTGCACGGTGGTGTCTTACCTCTGTTTACGCCTTCACGGGGGAAGGCTGTCGCAGCGAGTTCGGGGACGCAAAGTGTCAGAAGAAAAAGTCAAAGCTGAAGGCCCGGTTGTCATAAAAAAATACGCCAACCGGCGGCTCTACAATACCCAGACATCCTCTTATGTGACGCTGGATCATCTGGCGGCGATGGTGAAGGAGGGCACCGAATTCGAGGTCCAGGACGCGCGCACCGGCGAGGACATCACCCGCAGCGTGCTGACCCAGATCATCTTCGAAGAGGAAGCCAAGGGCCAGTCGCTGCTGCCGATCAAGTTCCTGCGCCAGCTGATCCGCTTCTATGGCGACAGCTTGCAGACCTTCGTGCCCGGCTATCTGGACATGAGCATGGAAAGCTTCACCAAGAACCAGGGCGCCATGCGCAACCGCATCGCCGAGGCGCTGGGCGGCGGCAATCAGATGATCGAGAACATGACGCGGCAGAACCTGCAGCTGTTCGAGAATGCCATGGCCATGTTCACCCCGTTCGGCGCGGTCGGCGCCAAAAACGAGGCGGCCAAGACCAAACCTGTCGCGCCCCAATCCGATGAAGTCGCCGATCTCAAGGAAGAGATGGAGGCGATGCGCAAGCAGCTGGCAGAGTTGAGCCAGCGCAAGTGACCGCCCCTTCCCGGGGGCTCTCCATTCTGGTCATCGGCATGGCGCTTGCCGGCTGCATCGCGCCCATGACCGCGCGCGAGGCGCGCGACATCGCCCATGAGCGGCTGGACAAATACTGCAGAAGCGGTTGCGGCGCGCTGACCTGGAACAACACCCAGAAGCTCAAGAAGCGCTGGCTGGTGGATTTCGACAGCCAGCGCCAGAAATATACCGTCATCGTGGAAAATGACGGCAATGCCACCGTCACGGTCTGGGAGAAGGGCGTCCCGGCGCCCTAACGCATTATCGATCCCACTGGAGATCGATGAGGAGCGACGGCCAGCCGAGCGCAAAGCCGAGGCGGCAGGCTGCTTTAATGACATACAGTGAAGCCGGAACGAAAACTGGATTCCCGCTTATGCGGGAATGACAACATAGTTCTAGCCGCGCATTTCGCGCGGCGACCCTCAGCATCCGACAGATTCCTTCCCCCGCAGGCGAAGCGACAAGCGGGGGAAGGTGTCGAAGCGAGGGTGAGTAGCGGCAGCGTGCGAACGCGGAGCAGACCCGAGCTGTGACGGATGGGGGAAACAAAAAAGCGTTATCGATCCCATAGGGGATCGATGACCGGCTCGCCGAAGTGGAAGCCCTGGAAGTAATCCACGCCGAAATTCTGCAACAATGCGGCGTCGTCGTCCGAGCCCACCCACTCCGCCACCGTCTTGATGTCGAAGCTGCGCGCCAAGCCGACAAGCGTGCGCACAAAAACCTGGTTTTCCGGCGACTGGCTCAGATCGCTCACATAGGAACCGTCGATCTTGACGGTATCGACATGCAGCATCTGCAGGTTGCGGAAGGAGGTATAGCCGGCGCCGAAATCGTCGATCGCCACCCGGACCCCCAACGCGTGCAGCTGGGAGACGAAATGGGCATTCTCCTCGAAATGATGCAGGGCGGCGGTTTCGGTCAGCTCCACGATCAGGCGCGACGCCACGTCCTTTTCGGCGCGCACATAGTCCACGAAGCTCTGCAGCCAGACGGGATCCGACGCCGCGGTGCCCGAAACATTGACCGCGAGCGTGACGTGCGGATAGGCCTTGAGCCTGGCGATGGTGGCTTCCAGCGAGAAACGGTCCACCAGGTGCACGATGCCCATCTGCTCGGCCGCCGGCACGAAATGGCCGGCGGTGAGCACGCTGCCGTCCGGCTTGACCATGCGCAACAGGCATTCGTAGTGGGACACTTTGCGCGAACGCGCCTGGATGATGGGCTGATAGGCCAGGCGCAGCCGGTTTTCCTTCAAGGCGTCCATCACCTCGTCGGAAATCTGCATCATGCGCAGGCGCGCGGTCTCGCGGCTGGGTGACGGCTGATAGACGGCGAAACCGTCGCGGCCGTTGGCGCGGGCGCGGTCCAGCGCCTGCTCGGCGCGCAGCATCGCTTCCTGGCTGGTGGAGGCGGCCTGGGGCAGCCACACCGCGCCCACCGAACAGGTGGCCGCGACCGTGCCGGAACGGGTCTCGATGCCGTTGGCGCGCACGCTGCCGCGCAGCCGGGCGGCCACCACCGCGATCTCGCGCTCGCGGCAGTTCTTGAGGATGACGCCGAATTTGTTGCCGGCGATGCGGCCGATGATGTCGCTGCCGCGCAGCGTGCGGGCGAGCCTTTCGCCCACCCCCATGATCACTTCCTCGCCGGCGTCAAAGCCGAAGCCGTCATTGATCATGGCAAGTCGGTCGATCGAGGCGACCAGGAAGGCGCAGTTGCGGCCCTCCTCCTTGGCGCTCTCGATCGCCTGCGCCAGTTCCTCGCGCAGCGCGTTGCGGTTGAGATGGCCGGTGAGTTCGTCGCGGGTGGCGAGATAGGACAGGCGGCGCACTTGGTGCACCCGCTCGGTGGTGTCGCGCATCAGGCCGATCAGGCGCACCGTCATCCCGCCTTCACCGGCGATGCGGGTGCCGACCATGGTGAAGGTCACCGCGCCCATGGCGCTGGCGACTTCGATGTCGGTGAGGAAGAAGGCGGACGCGGTATCGCGCGATTCCACCACGGCCATGAGGCCGGTGCGGCCTTCCAGCGCGATGCCTTCCAGGAAATTCCGGGCGGTGGCGGTGTCCAGATGCACCGGCAGGATCGACGTGGCGCCGTCCCAGCGGATCTGGCCCGTGGTCACGTCCCAGTCGAAGGCGGCGGTGCCGGCGGACTGTGCGGCCAGGCGCAGGCGCAGTTCGTCTTCCAGCTGGTCCAGCCGGGTGACGTTTTCTCGCTTCTGCAATGCGGCGTTCAGCACAACCACCATCCTCGGTCCGGTTTCTCCGGCCTTTTGTGGTCTGGGAGTATGGCGGTGCGGACTTAAAAAAGCGGAAATCCAGCATGGTTAGCAAGCGCTTGTCCCCGTGGCCCCCGGCTTGCGTTGTGACAGGGCATGGGCGCGATTGTTCCCGCTGAGACAGGCATAAGCGGAGGCTCAAGGGCCTCGGCGACGCCGCGGCGCGCCATCGAAAAGGCCAGTGCTTCCAGCGCCTTGCGGCGCGAAAAACCCGGCACCGAAAAGGAACGGAAAAATTCCACGCCGCCGCTTCAGGTCGAGCTTGTGTCTCGCGATGACACCGACGGCTTCGACCCATTTTGGGACGCGCCCCGGCTGGTTCCGGCCTTCGTGGCCCAACTGCTCGGTCAGGTGATGCCCGAGCCGCGCGCAAATGTTTCCGTCGAAAGCGCTTACGGGCGCGCGGGCTGTCCGCGCCCCGCGCTGTTTGTGGACCGCAAAAGCTGAGGCCTGGAGAGGCCGACCAGCGCGGCGGCACAGAACAGCAGCAGGCCGCCGCGGGCGCCCTGTTCCATGAAGGCCAGACCCGAAGCGATCAAGCCAGCGCCCGCCAGAACCGGCATGGTGGCGATGCCGTTGAGCGCCGCGGCGATCACGGCAAGGCCGGCGAACATCACCGGCGCCAGCGCCGATATCGCGTAGCCCGAGACAAGCGCGCCCAAGCCGCCCGCCAGACCGGCGACCAGCGCCAGGCTTGCCGGAAACACCGGCAAGGGCCTGGCGAAACGGGCCAGCGCCGAAATCATCAGCGCGGACGAGGCGAGCGGCAGGAGCAGAAGCGCGGTGATGTCGGCCATGCCCAGCGGCACCGACAAAGCGAGGGCGGAGAACAGAACCGCGGCAAAGCGCAGATAGAGACGCGCGCGCAGGCAGAGCGGCGCCGCCAACGCCCAGGCGCCTATGGCGGCGGTGAACAGCGCAGCGGCGGCGAAGAGATCAAGAGACGAATCAAAGGCCATCGGCGCGATCATGCGCCGATGAACCCTGGAGGCGCGAGGAATTTTGCGGCTTGAGCAGGAGCGTCGCGCGGAGCGTGCTTAACGCACGTGAGCACGCGCGACGAACTCAGGGCGCAAAATAACCGCGCCTATGCCGCCAGGAGATTCCGCAAGACGTAAGGCAGAATGCCGCCATTCTTGAAGTAAGCCACTTCGTCCGCCGTCATGATCATCAGATAGAGCGGCAGCTTGAAGGTCGAGCCGTCGGGGCGGTGCACGATGGCTTCCATCTGCTGGCGGGGCTTGAGCTCGCCCGCAAGACCCGGAATGTCCACCACCTCGCGGCCGGTGAAGCCAAAGTCCTTGCGCGTCTTGCCCGCCTCGAAACAGAAGGGCGCCACCCCCATGCCGATCAAGTTGGAGCGGTGGATGCGCTCGAAGCTTTCGGTGATCACCGCGCGCACGCCCTGCAGCGCCGGGCCCTTGGCCGCCCAGTCGCGGGAGGAGCCGGTGCCATATTCCTTGCCGCCGATCACCACCGTGCCATGGCCGTCCTGCTTGTACGCCTGCGCCGCGTCGAAGATCGACATGGTCACGCCATCCGCTTCCGGGTCCTTGTAATAGATGGTGTTGCCGCCTTCCGCGCCGCCCATCATCTCATTGCGGATGCGGATGTTGGCGAAGGTGCCACGCTCCATCAGTTCGAAATTGCCGCGGCGCGAGCCGTAGGAGTTGAAATCCTTCTGCGCCACCTGATGTTCGGACAGATAGACGCCGCCCGGTGCGGTGGCCTTGATGTTGCCGGCGGGCGAGATGTGGTCGGTGGTGATGCTGTCACCAAACACGGCCAGCACGCGCGCGCCCTTGATGTCTTCCACCGGCTTTGGCGTGAGCGTCATGCCGTTGAAGAAGGGCGGGTTCTTCACATAGGTCGAGGCCGTATCCCACTGATAGGTCTGGCCCTTGACCAGTTTGACCTTCCTCCAGTTGGCGTCGCCCTTGAACACATCGCCATAGCGCTTCTTGAAACTGGCCGGCTTCACCGCCTTGGCGACGGCCGCGGAAATCTCCTTGGGCGAAGGCCAGATGTCTTTCAGATAGACCGGCTCGTTCTTCTTGTCATAGCCGACCGGCTCCCGGGTCAGGTCGATATTGACCGAACCGGCCAGCGCATAGGCGACCACCAGCATGGGCGAGGCCAGATAGTTGGCGCGCACCTGCGGATGCACCCGGCCCTCGAAATTGCGGTTGCCGGAGATCACCGCCGCCGCCACCAGATCGGCCTCGGTCACCGCCTTGGCCACCGGCTCCGGCAGGGGACCGGAATTGCCGATGCAGGTGGTGCAGCCGTAACCTGCAAGGGTGAAGCCCAACTTGTCCAGTGGCTTGTCCAGGCCCGCCTTGGCGAGATAATCGGTGACGACCTGGGAGCCCGGCGCCAGCGACGTCTTGACCCACGGCCGCACCTTCAGGCCGCGCTTCACCGCCTTCTCGGCCACCAGGCCCGCGCCGATCATCACGGACGGATTGGAGGTATTGGTGCAGGAGGTGATGGCGGCGATCACCACATCGCCATGGCCGATGGTGGTCTCGCTGCCTTCCAGCTTGGCGCGCTTGTTGGCGGTGTCTTCCTTCTTCCAGGTCTTGATCAGATGTTCGGCGAAATTGCCGGCGATGCCGGACAAAGCGACGCGGTCCTGGGGCCGCATCGGACCCGCCATCGAAGGCTCGACCGTGTCCATATCCAGCGACAGCGTGTCGGTGAAGACCGGGTCTTGCGACTTGGCGGTGCGCCACAACCCTTGGGCCTTGGCGTATTTCTCCACCAGCGCCACGCGCGCGGGCTTGCGCGCGGTGTTCTTGAGGAAGCGCACGGTCTCCGCATCGATCGGGAAGAAGCCGCAGGTCGCGCCATATTCCGGCGCCATGTTGGCGATGGTGGCGCGGTCTTCCAGCGTCAGCTCATCCAGGCCCGGCCCGTAGTATTCCACGAACTTGCCCACCACGCCCTTCTTGCGCAGCATCTGGGTTACGGTCAGCACCAGGTCGGTGGCGGTGACGCCTTCCCTGAGCTTGCCGGTGAGCTTGAAGCCGATGACTTCGGGGATCAGCATGGAAATGGGCTGGCCCAGCATGGCGGCTTCCGCCTCGATGCCGCCCACGCCCCAGCCCAGCACGGCAAGGCCGTTGATCATGGTGGTGTGACTGTCGGTGCCCACCACGCTGTCGGGGAAGGCATATTCCACCGTCTTCTTGGTCTTGGCGTCCTTGCCCTTGCGGGTCCACACCGTCTCGGCCAGATATTCCAGGTTCACCTGATGGCAGATGCCGGTGCCCGGCGGCACCACGCGGAAGTTCGCGAAGGCCTGCTGGCCCCAGCGCAGGAACTGGTAACGCTCCTGGTTGCGTTCATATTCGACCACCACGTTCTTCTTGAAGGAATCCTTGTGGCCGAAATTGTCGACCATCACGCTGTGGTCGATGACCAGATCGACTTCCGCCAGCGGATTGATCTTCTCCGGATTGCCGCCCAGATTCTTCATGGCGTCGCGCATGGCGGCGAGATCCACCACCGCCGGCACGCCGGTCAGGTCCTGCATCAGGACGCGCGCGGGCCGAAAGGCGATCTCGCGGTCGGAGGTGCGCTTGCCGAGCCACGCCACCACCGCCTTGATGTCGTCCTTGGTGACGGTCTGGCCGTCTTCATGGCGCAGAAGATTTTCCAGAAGCACCCGCATGGAATAGGGAAGCCTGGACGCGCCCTTCAGGCCGTTCTTCTCGGCTGCCGTGAGACTGAAATAGACGTAGCTCTTGTTGCCGACCGTGAGCGTCTTGCGGCATTTGAAACTGTCCAGGTTCTGCGTCACGAAAAGCCCCCTTTTCCAGAAAAGTTAATGGGACTCGTAGTCATAATCCGGCCCAAAAGGAAGCGCTGTGGGCGTTCCCGGGCGGAAAAACGGCTTAAATTTGCCCCAAAGGGGTGCCATCTTTTCAAGCAAAGAGGGGGGTTGGTGATGTCCGCCAGCCTGGCGGAAGAACCGCCGAGAGAAGCGTCGCGTGAGACATTTGGTTTTCGTTCTGGTCCTGTCGCTGGCAGCCGCACCGGCTGCCCTGGCGCAGCCTGACGGCGGTCCTGGCACCCCGCCGGGCATGGCGTCCCGGCTCGCGGCCGACCGGGTCAGCGCGGTCCAACCCGGACTTTACAGCGCTGGCGACCGTGACAGCTTCATCCTGGAGCCCTATGGGGCGAACAAGTTTCTGCTGCGTTTTTCCGACAATCCGGAAAACTTCGTGCTGACCATGGAGCGCGGCTCGCTGGGCGCCAAGATGCTCAAATATGACACCGGCGCGACAGCGCTGAGGGTCTCGGTCTGGGGCGGGATGACACTGTACACCCAGGATGCGCCGCAAGGCCTGCCCGCCACCTTCCAGAGCGACGCGCCCGCGCCCGCCCCGCTCGCGGTCTCGGCCAATGAGCTGACCACCGCCTTTGGCGACGAATCCAGCCACCTGGTCTATGTCCAGAACATCGCGCTCAAATTCTCCGCCGACCCGGCCGTGCTGTCGGCCGATGCCGAGACCAGGGGCCGCGCCTTTGACGCCCTGATCAATGCCGCCACCGGGATCGAGCGCTTCATCGCGGCCGCCCCGTCGGCGCGCCTGGTCCTGACCCGTCGCATCAACAGCGTGAAGGTGGCCGAGGGCGGAAAGCCCACCATCGCCATTTCCGGCCAGACCCTGCTGGTGAGCTTCGTGCCCGGCGAAGGCCGGGAGGGCCATGCCTCATCGCTTGCGATCCAGATGGAACTCAGCAAGCTGCTTTCGGTCTCGCCT
Source organism: Rhizomicrobium sp. (assembly GCA_036267165.1). GTDB lineage: Bacteria > Pseudomonadota > Alphaproteobacteria > Micropepsales > Micropepsaceae > Rhizomicrobium. The sequence goes on from DATAWO010000150.1 coordinate 29,836, forward strand.
CGCGACATGGCGACGAAGTAGCAGCTTCTCCATGGGCGGCCCTGAGCCGCCCATCCAGCGCCGCGCGTCAGCGCGGCCATCAAAAATCTCTCGATCCTGGATGGCCGGGTCAAGCCCGGCCATGGAGAAGAGGGTTTACTTCGACATCACCGTGACGCGGCCCACGCTGGTGTCGCCGGCGATCAGATTGTCGTGGGGATCGAACGCCCAATAGCTCGCCTCGGTGAACTGGCCGGTGCCGATGCCCATGCCGTTGCCCACCGCGCCCAGAACCTTGCCGTCATGGTTGAGCTTGAGGAACTGGCCGTCCTGGCCCGATGCCATCCAGGGATTGCCCTCGCGGTCGAAATTGAGCGCGCAGACCAGATTGCGCATCTGCAGCGTCTTCACGAAACGGCCGTCGCCGGTATAGACCACGATGCGATACTGTTCGCGGTCGCCGATCCAGACATCGCCGTTTTTGGGATCGACCGCCAGGCCGTGGCTGGAATCGAACTTGCCCTGGCCCACTTCATCGCCGAACCACTGGCCGACAAACTTGCCGTCCGCGGTCAGGTGAATGATGCGCGACGCGCCGATATTGTTGGTGGGATCATCATTGTCCACGTCATTGGGGCTTTCATTGGCGTGACCTTCGCCGATATAGACGTCGCCCCTGGGGCCGAACGCCACCATCACCGGCTGCCACAACAGACGCTGGCCCTTGGCTTCATCCCAGTCGCCGCGATGGCCCTTGATGCCGATGGTCATCAGCAGCTTGCCGTCGGGAGAGAGTTTCATCACCGTGGCCTGGCCATTGTCGGTGATCCAGACATTGTCGTCCTTGTCCACCGCCATGCCGTGCGCCTTGTCCTGATGGCCGATGACGCTTTCGGGCACTTCCAGGACCAGCTTGTGGCCGGGATCGAACTTCATCAGCTGCACCACGCCGGCGGGCGAGCGCTTGAACACCCAAAGATAGCCCTTGGAATCCAGCGCCACCGAAGGCACGCCGCCGATGCCCTTGGGCACCACATAGGGATAGGAGAATTTATAGCCCATGGTCTGGTCCCACTCGACACGGGCAAGCGCGCTGCGGGCAAAGCCGCCTTTCCTGCCGCAGATGATGGAATGGCTGCAATTGGGCCCGGAGTCGCCGCCGGGCACGCGCGCCACGCCGCCCATCATGGCGCGGCGTTCCTCGCGCGGGATCACATGCACGGTGCCGTCCGCATCCACCAGGGTAAAGCCGGTGGGATCGGGAAAGGACGGGCCCAGATGCCAGGCGGGGGTGCCGTCATGGGCAGGCTGGGACTGGATCGCCAGCCGGTCGGCCTGGCTGAAGGCGGCCGTGGTCATTGCGCCGAGCGCCAGCGTGGCCAGCGCGAAATACCGTTTTTTCATGAGAGATGCGTCCCTGACAGCTGTTATTGGCGGCGACCATGCGCGGCGCCCGGCCGCGGCGTCAATCGGCAATGCGCCACACTCTATCTGTGTGCGCTGCAAAAAATCCGTGACGGTTTTTGCCGGAAACTTCGTGTCATTTGTTTCACGGCGCAAAACCGTCGGGCGCCATTTCGAAATGGCCGAACGCGAAACCGGGCGCAACCGTGCAGCCGACCAGCGTGTAGTCGCCCAGCGACCGCGCCGCCTGCCACGCACCTGCCGGCACCACAATCTGGGGCGCCTGCGCCTCGTCTATCTCGGGGCCAAGGATATAGGCCTGCTTGCCGATACAGAGTTCCAGCGGCGCGCCGCGGTAGAAATGCCAGATCTCGGCCGCGTCCACGCGGTGCCAGTGCGACACCTCGCCCGCCTTGAGCAGGAAATAGATGGCGGTGGAATGCGCGCGGCCTTCATTTTGGTCGCGACCCGCGGGCAAGGGCCCGCAATCTCTGAATGTCTCGCGGAAATGGCCGCCTTCCAGATGCGGCTTGAGATCCAGCAGTTCGATCAGCCTGTCGGCTTCATTGCCGCTCATTCGCCGCCGCTCATTCGTCTGACGCTCGTCCCCGAAGACACGGCGCGATCACGCTGCGGGCTTGAGCCGGGTACCGCGCGCCGCAATCACTTCCATGCCGGCGGCGAGGCTTCTGGCATCGTCCAGCGCATTGTGGCTGCGGCCGGCAAAAGGCACGCCCAGCGCCGGACCGATCTCGCAGGAATGACGCCCGCGCGGATCGATGCCCTGGACGGCGAACCAGCCGCGCAGGTCATAGAACAGGGGCAAGGCTTTCGCGTCCTTGATGCCATAGAAGCGCAGATTCTCTTCCAGCACCTTTTCATCCCGTCCGAAGGCGGCGATGGGACAGTCACCCGCAAAGGCCAGGAAGCGATCATAGGCGGTGCGGAAATCGGTGCCACGCGCCGCCACCTGTTGGTTGGAAATGCCGGTGAGATTTTCGAAATAGGGCGAAAGAACCGGATTGAAGCGCGGCCGCACCAGCACTTCGAATTCCGCCTTGACCGAGAAGCTGTCGGCATCGAGCTTGACCGCCCCGATCTGCACCACCTCGCGGAATTCGCCCGGCGCGAGCCATGACCGCGCCATGGAGCATTCCCAGGCGGTATATTCCAGATCGAAGATGGTGACCTGCGGCACAGCCATGCCCCCGTGATCCCACGCTGGACGAATCATCTACTGCTTCCTATTAATACATTGCTAAGCATGTGAGTCTTAACGCCGGCCGGCATCGATATTCGTCAAATCATGGCTTTTCGCGAGGAAGAGGCGTCGAAATGGCCCTCGCCGAGGTGAACTCTCCGGTTGCGGTTTTCGATCCTGCGCGCCCAGCAAAAACTTTCCATGACAGCCGCCTGCCCCATGACGCGCTGGGCCGGCTGCCCGTGCTGCACCGGGAAGCCGGGCGCAATCTCAGCCGGTCACGGTTCCTTGCCCGCTCGCCTCTGGCCTGCGTGACATTGATGCTGGCCGGAGGACTCGCGCTCCTGTGGGCGAGCACAAGCGGCGGCGGCACGCTCAGGTGCGATTTTGCCTGGGCGGCGCTGGTGCTTCTGGGCGTCATCGCCATGACGCGCAATTTCATCCGCGGCTATGCCCGGTCGCTGCGGCGCATGCCGCTGGAAGAGGCCGCCTCCGACCTGCGCGCTCTTCTTCTATATGCCGGTTATATGCCGGTGCGGCCTGGGGCGCCGGCGCCTTTCTGGTGATGCCGGACCTGCCTGCACCTGCCCTGGTGTTTTCTTTCGCAGTTGCACCCGGCCTGGCGCTGACCATTGTGCTGCGCGACACCAAGGGCGCCGCCGCCTTTGTCGCCCCCGCGAGCCTCGTCACCGGCAGCGCCGCCCTGATGGGCAACCGGCCGCTCGCTCTCTGGGTGGCCACCGCCATCATTGCCGCAGGCGCGGTCCTGATCGCCCTGCCGATGCTGCGCCGCGTCATGCGCTGCAACGTCTTGCCTCAACCGGCGTTGCGGTGACCTAATCGCGGGCGCACCCGTTGCCCTGCCGTTATGATCTTCTGATGCCCTTGGCCCACCGCAAGGGCGCCTGCCGCTCCAATGCGAGGACATTCCCATGACCGTGATGACCGCGATCCGCTCCGCCGAAACCGAAGCCGCGCGCGAAGCGGAAAAGCGCGTGCGCGAAGCCCGCGCGCTGCTGCCCAGTGAGGGCGGCCTCGCCGCTTTCTTCGATGCGCTCTATGCCAGCGCGGTGCCCGATGACGTGCTGCGCGCGCGTCCCGACCAGCTCACCCAGCTTGCCATGGCGCTGCATGCGGAAGCCGGCAAGCGCGCCATGGGCGAGATCCATGTCGCAGCGCTGGAACTGGGCCATGAGACGGTGCTGGTCTGCATCAATGACGACCGGCCCTTCCTGTTCGATTCCACCCTGGCGGCGGCGATGGAAGGCGGCGCCCGCATCCGCGCCGCCTTCCATCCCATCATGGACATGGACGGCGTGCGCACCAGCATCATCGCCCTGGTCTGCGATCTCCTGGGTGAGGAGGCGCGCGCGCGACTGGTGGATTCGCTGCGCGAGACATTCGCGCAAGGGCAGCTTGCCGTGCGCGACTGGACGCGCATGCTGGCGCGGCTCAAGGCGGCGCGTGACGACCTGGAACGGCATCCGCCCAAGATGGACATCACCGAGGACCTCGCCTTCCTCGACTGGCTGGCCGACAATCATTTCACCTTCCTGGGCGCGCGTGATTATGTGCTGGGCAGGGATGGCGCCCATGGCGTGCTGGAGCCCGTCAAGGGCAGCGGGCTAGGCGTTCTGTCCGATGATGAAACCCGTGTCATCCATGGCGGCAGGAGCGGGGAGCGCGGCGGGCTGACCGCGGAAGTGCGCGCCTTTCTGGATACGCCAGATCCCCTGATCGTGACCAAGAGCGCCGCGCGCAGCCTGGTGCATCGCCGCGCCCATATGGATTACATCGGCATCAAGACCTTCGACCCCCATGGCGTCTTTGTCGGCGAGCGCCGCTTTGTCGGCCTGTTCACCTCCAACGCCTACAGCGCCCAGCCGCGCACCATTCCGCTCCTGCGCCGCAAGATCGAGGCGGTGATGGCGCATGCGGGCCTCTCGCCCATCAGTCATGACGGCAAGGCGCTGATCCATATCCTGGACACCTTCCCGCGCGACGAGCTGTTCCAGGTTTCGGCCGACGAACTCTATGAGATTTCCACCGGTATCCTGCACATGGGCGGACTGCCCCGTCTCAAGCTGTTCCTGCGCTTCGACCGCTTCGACCGCTTTGTCTCCGCCCTGCTGCTGGCGCCGCGCGACCACATCAATGCCAGGCTGAGCACCGAGATCCATGCCCTGCTGGCCAAGGCTTTCAACGGCCGCACCTCGGCCTTCGACACGGCGGTGGACGACAGCGCGCTGGTGCGGCTGCATTACATCATCGGCCGCAATGACGGTCCGTTGCCCAGGGCGGATGTGCGCGAGCTGGAACGGCAGATCGCCCATCTGGTCACCACCTGGGACGACGGCCTGGCGGACGCGATGTGCGCCAGCCTGGGCCGCAGCGAAGGCTTTGCCAAACTGACGGCGCTGGCCCCGCATTTCTCGCCCGGCTATCGCGACAATTTCCCCGCCCATGACGGCGCCCGCGATCTGGGCGTGCTGGACGATCTCGCCGCATCGAAAGACGGGCTCGGGCTGCGCGCCCATGTCTGGCGCAAGGAGGGCGAAGCCGCGCCGGCGCTCAGGCTCAAGCTCTATGTGCTGGGCGATATCCTGCCGCTGTCGGCCTCGCTGCCGGTATTCGAGAATCTCGGCCTCAAAGTCATCGCGGAAGATTCCTATCCCGTGTCGTTCAACAGCGACGGCGGCTGGCGTCAGGACGCCGCCATCCTGGACTTCGCCATGGAGCGGGCCGACGGCCTGCCGGTCCGGCTGGACGATATCCGCGAACCGCTGGAAGACGCTTTCCATGCGGTGCTGCGCGGGGACGCGGAAAGCGACGGCTTCAACCGGCTGGTGATGGGCGCGGGCCTTTCCTGGCGCGATATCACCATCCTTCGGGCCACGGCGAAATTCCTGCGCCAGGCCGCCATCACCTTCAGCGGCGCCTATATGCAGCAGGCGCTGGTGCGCAATCCCGATGTCGCGGGCCTGCTGGTGGCGCTGTTTCACGCCAAGAACGATCCGCAGGCGGCCGGCGACCGCGCCGCCACGGTCCGGGAGATCGAAAAACGCATCGAAGCGGCGCTGAAGGACGTGCCGTCGCTGGATGACGACCGCATCATCCGCCGCTTTAAGAATGTGATCGATGCGACCCTGCGCACCAACTTCTTCCAGACCGGCGCCGATGGCGCGGCGCGGCCGGCCATGGCGATGAAGTTCGACTCCGCGAAGCTGGATGAGCTGCCCGCGCCACGCCCGTGGCGGGAAATCTTCGTCTATGCGCCCTCGGTGGAAGGCGTGCATCTGCGCTTCGGGCGCATCGCCCGCGGCGGCCTGCGCTGGTCGGACCGGCGCGAGGATTTCCGCACCGAGATCCTGGGGCTGGTCAAGGCGCAGCAGGTCAAGAACGCGGTGATCGTGCCGGTGGGCGCCAAGGGCGGCTTCTTTCCCAAGCTGATGCCGGTGGGTCCCACCCGCGAACAGTTCATGGAAACCGGCATCGCCGCCTACAAGACCTTCGTCAACGCGCTGCTGGACGTCACCGACAATCTGGACCAGCACGGCCAGATCGTGCCGCCCTCCGAGGTGCTGCGGCCCGATGGCGACGATCCCTATCTGGTGGTGGCGGCCGACAAGGGCACCGCCACCTTCTCCGACATCGCCAATTCCATCGCGCTGGAACGCGGCTTCTGGCTGGGCGACGCCTTCGCCTCCGGCGGCAGCGTCGGCTATGACCACAAGAAGATGGGCATCACCGCCCGCGGCGCCTGGGAAGCGGTGAAGCGGCATTTCCGCGAACTGGGGACCGATATCCAGTCGACCGACTTCACCGTGGTGGGGGTGGGCGACATGTCGGGCGATGTGTTCGGCAATGGCATGCTGCTGTCCCGGCACATCCGGCTGGTGGCGGCGTTCGACCATCGCCACATCTTCCTGGACCCCAATGCCGATGCCGCCACCGGCTTTGCCGAGCGCGAGCGGCTGTTCAACCTGCCCCGCTCCAGCTGGGATGATTACAACAGGGCGCTGATCGGTCCGGGCGGCGGCGTCTTCGCCCGCACCCTGAAGGAGATTGCGCTGTCGCCGGAGGTGAAAGCCCTGATCGGCAGCGACGCCGACAGCCTGTCGCCGCCGGTGCTGATCAACGCCCTGCTCAAGGCCGGGACCGACCTTCTGTGGTTCGGCGGCATCGGCACCTATATCAAGGCGGCCTCGCAATCCAATCTGGAGGCCGGCGACCGCGCCAATGACGCGGTGCGCATCAATGGCGGCGAGGTGCGCGCCAAGGTGGTGGGCGAAGGCGCCAATCTGGGCGTCACCCAACTCGGCCGCATCGAATATGCGAGACAGGGCGGACGCATCGACACCGATGCGGTGGACAATTCCGCCGGCGTGGATACCTCAGACCATGAAGTGAACCTCAAGATCCTGCTGGGCGGCCCGGTAATGCGCGGCGAACTCAGCGAAGACAGGCGCAACGCCCTGCTGGCCTCCATGACCGATGATGTGGCGGTCCATGTGCTGGCCGACAATTACAATCAGACGCTGGCCCTGTCGGTGGCGCAGATGCGCGGGCTTCGCGACCTCGACGCCCATGCCCGCATGATCCGTGACCTGGAAGCGCGCGGCAAGCTGGACCGGATGGTGGAATTCCTGCCCACCGACGCCCAGCTCAAGGCGCTGGCCAAGGACGGCAAGGGGCTGACGCGGCCGGAGCTTTGCGTGCTGCTGGCCTATGCCAAGCTCGACCTGGATGCGGAGGTTTTGGCAAGTCGCCTGCCCGACGATCCCACCTTCACCGCGCTGCTGACGGGCTATTTCCCGCCCGCCGCCGTCGCCGCCTTCCCGCAGGAGCCGGAACGCCACCGCCTGAGGCGTGAGATCATCTCGACGGTGTTGATCAACGCCATCATCAACCTGGCGGGGCCGGTGTTCGTGCTGCGCACCCGCGAAGTCTCCGGCCTTGACGGGGCGCAGGTGGCGCGCGGCTTTGTGCTGAGCGATGGCGCTTTCGGCCTGTCGGCGCTCAAGACCCGCATTGACGCGCTGGACCTGAAGGTGGAGGCGGGCGTCCAGACCCGGCTTTATGGCGATATCGCCGACCAGTTCCGCCGCGCCGCGCGCTGGTTCCTGGCGCATGTGCCGCTGGATGCGCCCATCGCCGACACGGTGGGGCAATATCGCGCCGGGGTGGAGGCGCTGCGGCAAGGCTACAGCCTCACCGCCGACGACAATGCCAGGATCGCGGAGGTGGTGAAGGCGGGCGTGCCGGAAGACCTGGCGCGCGACATGACGCTGCTTTCCCCGCTGGCGATGGGACTGGATGTGGCGCTGCTCGCCCATGACGCGGGCAAGGATACCGACAAGGTCGCCCCGCTTTATTTCGCGCTGGGCGCGACGCTGGGGCTGGACCGGTTGCGCAAGATGGCGGGCCGCTACCAGCCGCCCGAGCATTGGGACCGGCTGGCGCTGAGGCGGCTGCTGGATGATCTCTCCCAGTCGCAGCGCGGCATCGCCAGGAAGCTTCTGGCCAGCGGCGCGGGCGTCGAGGAATGGGCGCTGGCCCAGGGCGATGCGCTGGCGCGCACCCGCAACTTCCTGGGCACCCTGGAAGCCAGCGGCGAGATCAGCGTGGCCAAGCTGATGCTGGCCTCCAGCCAGATTCAGGGCTTGAACTGAAAGCTGCCGCCGCCAACTTTCCGTTCCCAACAATCCCGATTTGTCGTAGGATGTCGCGAAACGCTGCGCATCCTATAGAAAATCACAATCAGGGAGCGGCAATTGGGGGGATCGCCGGTCCTGTCCGGTGCGCTGGTCGCGTGGCAGGGCCTGTTCAGTGATACAGAACTGGACGCCATTGTACGGCTTGGCGACAGCCTGGCCTTGGAAAATGCCGAACTGTCCGCCGGCGGCCAGGGCTATGAGAATATCCGCCGCACCCTGGTCGCCTGGCTGGAACGCGGGTCCCAAACCGACATGCTCTACCGGCGCATGGAAGAAGCGGTGCTGGCGCTCAATGCCCGCTATTTCCGCTTCGATCTTTCGGGCCTCGCCAGTTTCCAGTACGCGCTCTATGGCGGTCCGGACGGCGGGCATTTCGACTGGCACAAGGATTATGGCCGCGATCCGTCCGATCCGGCGCGCGAGCCGCGCAAGCTGACCTTGAGCCTGCAACTCAGCAGTCCCTCCGATTATCAGGGCTGCGACCTGCAGGTGCGCGCCGGCAACCAGATCGATACCGCGCCCAGGGCGCGCGGCACCCTGATCGCCTTTCCCGCCAATGTGCTGCACCAGGTGACGCCGATCCGATCAGGCGTGCGCAAGACGCTGGTGGTATGGGCGGTGGGCCCGGAATTCCGTTGAAGCAATTCCGCTGCGCGCATGGCGCAATCATGGCCAGGCCTGTACAGGTAGACGATGAAGTTGCTTCCCGCCACGGCCTGCGCGGCATGGTTTGCCTGCTGCACAGCGTCCGCGCCGGCCGCGCCCGCCCGCGAGGCGCCCAGGGACTGGGACATCACGCTGGGGCTTGGCGCGGCGATGCGGCCGACTTTCGAAGGCAGTGACCGCTATACCGCCACGCCGCTTCCGCTTCTGTCCGTCAGATGGCGCGACACGATTTCCATCGGGGATGGCGGGCTCAGCGCCTATTGGCACCACAAGCGCTTTCGCATCGGTGGTGGCCTGACCTTCGACTCCGGCCGCAAAGATCATGGCAGCGGCGGGATTTTCGAATCCGGCGACGACCGCCTCAAAGGGCTGGGCACGATAAACGCCGCATTGGGCTTTCGGGGCTTCGTCTCCTATGGCCTGGGTCCGGCCAATTTCGAGTTGTCGGCGACCAAATTCACCGGCAGCCAGAATGACGGCGTGCTGGCGTCGTTCGGCGTCTCCGCACCGCTGCCGCTCACCAAGCGGCTGATCGTGATGCCGCATATCCGCGCCAGCTGGGCCAGCGCCGACACCATGCAGACCTATTTCGGCGTCACCCCGGTCCAGGCAGCGGCTTCCATCTTTCCCGCCTTCAATGCCAGGTCGGGACCGCGGGACGTGCGTGGCGGGGCCAATCTCATCTACCGCCTGAATGCGCACTGGTTCCTGGATGCGGACACCAGCGTCACGCGGCTCTTGGGCGACGCCGCCAAAAGCCCCATCAGCATTTCCGACACCAATGTGATGGTCACGGCCATGGTCGGCTATCATTTCTGAAAAGGCCGCTGGTCAACCACGCGGTTTCGACGCCGTGGTCATGTAAAGATCGATCAATGCGGCGAACCAGGTCTCGAACCGCTCGCGCGCGGCGCGTTCCTTCACACCGCTCGCCTGCCTGAGACGCGGCCCGATCACCGCATCGCCAAAGGCGGCGATGCTGGTGAGATGGATCACCGCCCTGGTGTCCTCGATGTCGGGCACCGTGCCGGGGGCGGCGAATTTGAGCCTGAGCGCATGCAGCGCCGCCACGATCTCGTCGAAGAATGTGAGGCTGCCCGGCGTCCCGGGCGGGGCCGACTGGATCAGCCACAGGATGCGTTGCGCCATGCCGTCGCGATAAGCGGCGAAGGTGCGCTGGATGCTGTCGCCGCCCGGCTGGGCCGAACTCAGCTGCGCCACCACGCTGTTGCGCAAGCCTTCCAGGCTGCGCAGGTTCAGCGCCCGCACCAGGCCCTCGCGGCTGCCGAAATGATGCAGGATGGTGGGATGCGAAACGCCGGCGGCGCGCGCCACATCCTGAAGGCGCAGGCCCGCCGGCCCATCCACCGTCATGCGCGCCTCGGCGGCGTCCAGGATCAGGGCGCGCGCCTCTTCGGGACGGCGGCGGACGCGTTTTTCCTTGCGTGCCAGGGCCTTACCTCACTATTGACAATATTGTAGATAGTTGGCAGACTATCCTCACATTCGCAAGGGAATAGAACCATGCTCGCCCAAGCCACGATAGACACAAGTCTGCGCCCCTTCGAAGCCGTTCGCGCCGTGCGCCGGCTGTTGGCCGATCCCGACGACACCGCCCAGGTCTTCGCCATCTTTCGCGCCATGCGTGGAAAATCGGGCCTGCGCGTTTTCCGCCGCTTTGCCGCCAGTCCCACCGGCGCCCAGGTGATCCAGGAGAAGCGCCGGCTGCTGGACACGCTGTCGGATCGCGCAGAGCTGGCGGCGTTGCCGGACGCAAGCGTCGGGCGCAGCTATTTCAACTTCATGGAGGAAGAACAACTCACCGCCGATGGCCTGGTCGCGGCTTCGCAGAACTGGGAGAACGATCCCGTGCCGCTGGATGTGGAACTGTTCCGCGCGCGCATGCGCGACGCCCATGACCTTACCCACATACTGACCGGCTATGGCCGCGATCCGCTGGGCGAGATCTGCCTGCTGGCTTTCATGCATGCCCATTCGCGCAATCCGGGCATGGCGCTGATCGTGCTGATGAGCCTGAAGCGCATGGCCCGCGCCCCGCGCCGCGCCGTGTTCGAGGCCTGGCGCAACGGCCGCAAGGCCCGCTGGCTGCAGGACCAGGATTTCGAGGCGCTGCTGCCCAGGCCGCTGGCCGACGTGCGCCGCGAACTCAATATCGCCACCCCTGGCCACTACCGCGCGGTGACGCCGTGAAGGACCTGCTCCGCGCCCTCAAGTTCCTGCTGTTCGACCTGGCGGCGACGCTGTTCTTCCTGTCGCTCTACAGCCTCACCCACAACCTGATGCTGGCGGTGATCGCCGGTCTTGCGCTGGCGCTGGGGCAGATCGGCTGGGAGCTTGTGCGCGGCAAGCCGGTGGACGCGCTGCAATGGGTAAGCCTGGTGGTGGTCGCGGCCAGCGGTCTTGGCGCCCTCGATACCGGCAATCCGCTATACGTGATGCTGCAGCCCAGCATCCTCTATCTGCTGACCGGCGCGGCGATGCTCAAACGCGGCTGGATGAACCGTTATCTGCCGCCCCGCGCCCGGGAATATGTGCCGGATCTTGGCCTTGCCTTCGGTTATGTCTGGGCCGGTCTGATGTTCTTTTCCGCCGCCGTGAACCTGATGCTGGCGCTCAGCCTGGATCTGAAGTCCTGGGGCGTGGCGATCTCGGCCTGGGGCATCGCCAGCAAGGCCGCCCTGCTCCTCATCCAGTTTGGCGTGATGAAATCCACCGGCCGCCGCCGCTATCGTGCGCGAACGGCAACGGCCTGACGCGATCATCCCGCAATCTTCCGGAACGATGAAATCAGCCGCGGACGATATTGACCTGCGGCGTGGGCTGTTCGCTGGCCTTCTCCTGGCCGACGAACTGGATGCCGATGCCATCGGTGTGATGGCGGGCGACGCGGCCCGCGATCTGGGCGATCAGCACGAATTCGCCGATCGGCGGCTTCACATCGGTCTTGAGCGAAACGCCGCCGACCGAAATGTCCACCACTTCGCACTGAACGATCTGGCCGTCGGCACGGGTGAATTTGGCGAACCCCTTCTGGTTGGAGCGTTCATGGCGGCGCAGGATCGAATCGTCCACCAGCGTCTTGTTGAGAAACAGGATCAGCTGCTCGGCGATACGTTCGCGCTTGGAAGGCGTGCAGACAAAGGCGACGCCGAAGCCGGAGCCGTCGCGGCGTACCACGGTGCCCTCGAACCGGCCGAAATTGTCGACATAGAGAATGACACCGGTGCCGGCTTCCGGCACGGTTTCACAGGCGATCGCGGCCCCGCCCGGCGACAGGTCGGTGACGGTGCAGCGCGTCTCATGGCTGTCAACGGGAATGAAGAGGCGGCCTGGAAGGTCGACCCGTACGCGGCGGAAGCGCCGGCGCTCGGCGCCCGCTTTGGCGGCGACCGGTTCGGCGTCCTTCATGGCCATCGCCAAGCCCTGCATGGGGCCTGTCCCAATTATTAAAGCCTCACCTATTTGTAACCCCCCGCTGGTCAACGGAAAGTTACCGTCCACGCCCCGGGATCAACCAAATTAGCCCTTTTCCGGCGCGGGCCGTCCCCCCGACGGGCTCCAGATGAGGCAACCGATTTGAAACAAGGGCCTTTTTCGCTTCTTTGGGCCGCGCTATAGGAAGACGGGTAATTTCGCGGTTGTTGGCTGGGCTGGGGCCCGAAGATCAAGCCGCCAGTGGGGATTTACAGACATGCGCACTATTGCAGCTTCCAGCGGTAAGGGCCGCCGTTTGGCCATGCTCGCCGCCGCCAGCATCCTGGCCATTGGACTGGCCGCCTGCTCCGACGATGATGACACCGCCTCCGGCTCGCCTTTCACCCAGGCGCTGCAGAAGGACTATAGCGACCTGTCCAGCCAGGCTTCCGCCCTGCCGGCCGAGCCTGCCGCCGACACGTCTTTCTGGGATTCGCTCAACCCCTTCTCCGACAGCGACAGCTCCAGTGACATGCTGGCCAAGGCCTTCTCCTCCAAGGCCGATCTGGCCAATAGCGGCACCGAGCCGGAGCCCGAGGCCGCCAACGGCCCGGCCCAGACGACCATCCGCGCCCGCCTGGTGCGCGCCGTCGCCGCCGGCAAGGACCAGTTCCCCGAACAGGCGGCCCGCGCCCAGGCCGATTACGATTGCTGGGTGATCTACGGCACGTCGCCCAGCGCCGGCGCCGCTGCCCAGGCCTGCAAGACCGCGCTGGATTCCTCGCTCCTGCGCCTGGAAGCCTCAGCCCGTCCGGCGCCGCCTCCCGCGCCGACACCGGCACCCATGGCCGCGCCAGTGCCCGCACCCGCGCCGGCGCCCGCCGCCCAGATCACCAATGTGTTCACCGTCTATTTCGACTTCGATTCCTGGACGCTGAAAGCCGAGCAGCTCAAGGTGTTGACCGACGTGATCAACAACGCGCGCACCGGCGGCCAGAGCAACATCATCATCGTCGGCCACACCGACACCTCCGGCCCGGCCGATTACAACCAAAAGCTTTCGGTCAAGCGCGCCAATGTCGTGGTCGAAGCGCTGGTGGACATGGGTGCGCGCCGCGCCGCACTTCATGCCAGCGGCGTGGGTGAAACCGACCTCGCGGTCCAGACCGGCGATGGCGTGAAGGAAGCCAAGAACCGCCGCACGGTCATAAGCCTGCAGCCTTAGTAAACACTGTAGAAAGCGTAATGGCCCCGTATCCCATGATGGATGCGGGGCCATTTGCTTTTGGCGACTCTGTCACCTTTTTGCGCCTATCGCGGGGGCGGCAAAGGGCCTAAATTGGCGCTATGCAGGCTATGGCATTGCGCGTTTTCGTGAGTGCAGCGCTGGCAGCAGCGGCCTTGATGCCGGCCCATGGCCAGACCTATCGCGGCGGCAATTATCCCGTACAGGAAATGAATTTCGATCTCTGGTGCCAGGAAGAAGCGGGACTTCCCGCCGAGCGTTGCGACAAGCGCACCGACCAGGATGAAGCGGCGTTCGAAGCCTATCGCGCCAAGGTGGAAGCCTACGAGATCCCCTATCTGCAGCAGAAGAGCAATGCCGCGCGGCTGGATACCGACATAATGCGCAATGATCCGGTGGACCGTCCGTCCAGTCAGAACCCGCCGCAAACCCGCCCCGACAGCGACCAGCCGTCCACCAACACGCCGCCGCGGCCGTAGTAAGGAGCGGTTCGCGCCAGCGAACGAAATGGTCCAATGGGCCATTTCGAGCGACGCACGCCGCGAGCTTAAGCGAGCGGCCGCGGCAAGTTCTGGAGCTCCGACAAAGGCCTCAAATGAAGCGGCTATGATCCTGGCTGTTGGCGGCGCGCCAGCGGCTGATCACCTCGAACATCTTCTGCAGCAGATCGCCGGTGCCGAAATGCAGGACAGCGGGACCGTCCTGCGACACCACCAGCCTGAGATACGGCGCCTTGGGATGGGCGCGCAGTGACGGCGCCGCCGGGGGCGGAGGCGGCTGGTCATGGTCGTAAGCGGGCATCGGCTCGTCTTCCTGGATCAGCTGCGAGCCCACCAGTCTTTCATAGGCGATGGAGCGGCCCAGAAGCGGCGTCGGGTCGCTCAGCATCTGCACCATGCCAAAGAAACGGGTCGGCTCGCCGCCGTTGAAGGAGACGGGCGTGAGAATGGTCTCGAGCTCGACCATGCCGTTGTCGGCGGTGGCGGCGATGGAGGAGAGACAGACCGGCTGGCGGGCCTTCAGCGCCTGGCGCAGGAGCGAGGACAACGCAAGACCGGACTGGGATTCCCAATGGCCCAGGAAGCTGGTGCCCTTGAGTTCGAAACCGAAGCGTTCGCAAAGCGCGGTGCCGGCGAGACGGTAAAGCGGGCGCGCCGGCGTCTCGCAGTCCAGAATGAAGGTGTAGGACAAGAGCCGCTTGATGGCGCGGGGGTCGATGTCGGTCTGGTCCGGTACGTCGCGTCCCTTGCGCAGCCGGCTCCAGTATCCGACCAGCAGGTGGGAGTTCTTGTGCTTCATGGCCCCGTTTCATCCTCAGTCGCGCTTCGTGGCGGCGGCGCCGGATTGATCCGTAACGGAACGTCCGGCGCTGCTCTGCCGGACAACAGAGCGAAAGCCGTGCCACGCGTACCAAACAGGCGAGATTGGGCCTCCCCTTAAGATTGGGAGATGGTGGGAAGCCTGGGGGACAGGCCAACCCGGCCCGAAATGAAGCACGCCTGCCCGGACGCGGTTCCCCGATCACGGATTTTTATCGCTTGTCCGCCATGGCCAGGCACAGCCATGTCCCATTTTGGGACAGGATTAGAGCGGGGTTCCCCTGGCTGGCACGGATCATGAAGCGTCGCCCTCGACCATTCATGCCCCAGGCGGCGAAGGAAACGTAATATGTCCGTCAAATCCCTGATGTTTCTCACTTCTGCGCTGGCGTCCGCCGGCCTGGTGCTTGAACCCGTGGCGGCCGCGGCCAATGGATTGAGCCAGCTTGGGACATGGGGACGGCCGCAGGGCGCGGGCAAGACTGTCTCAAATCTGAGTTGCGAGGGCGTGCCGGGGGTTGGCAGCAACATCCTGCAGATGAATGTGCCCCGCGTTCCGGGCGCAAATGCCAGCAACAACAACACGGCGTTCCGGCCCACCATTAACCCCGGCGCCAATGCCACGGGCAATGCCGGCTTCAACAAGCCGCTGAACGTCTACGGCCACAACAACAATTCCGGCGTGAGTGGCGAAGCGGCCGGCCGCAGCATCGAGGCCAGCAGCCGCACCTATTTCGGCAAGCCGCTGAATGTCTATGGCGGCGCCGGTGAGAACAACGCGCAGGCCGGCCTTGCCACCGGCAACAGCCAGCGCAATTTCTCATTCACCAGCCACCATGCCAACAGCGAACAGCCGGTCACGGCCTATGGCAGCTCGATCGCGCCGGTCAATGCCGGGACGCAGATGGACAATTCCCGCCTGTTCAGCGGCAACGCCAATGGCGCCTCGCCGGGAGCGCAGCATCCCATGTTCAGCTCCAGCCATGCCGGCAGCTTTGGCGCCAGCCATGCCGGTAGCGGCGGCGGCAAGATCGACGCCGGCCCTGCCGGTCACATTGCCGCAAACGGCGCGATCCAGCCCGACAATTCGATTCACATCGCCAGCGCCGCGCCGGTGAGCGGCCAGAGCAGCGGCTGGTCGAGCGGCAGCCAGGCGGGCCATGGCGCCAGCAACAAGATCGACGTCAACAACAATATCAGCCTGGTCAAGAACATTGACGCGTCGAAGAACGTCAATGTCCACAAGCCGGTGACCGCCAACAAGAACATCGACGCGTCGAAGAACGTCAATGTCCACAAGCCGGTGACCGTCAACAAGAACATCGACGCGTCGAAGAACGTCAATGTCTACAAGCCGGTGACCGTCAACAAGAACATCGACGCGTCGAAGAACGTCAATGTCTACAAGCCAGTTTCTATCTACAAGCCGGTGACGATCACCAACAATATCGACGCCTCCAAGAACGTCAACATCACCAAGAGTATCGACGATTCCAAGGTTATCAACGCGTCGAAGAACATCACGATCAACAAATCGATCGATATTCAGAAGACCAATGTCTTTAATTTCGGCGGCTCGAACGGCCATGGCGGCGGCAATGGCCATGGCGGTGGCTCGGGCGGTGGTAACAACAACAACAACAATAATAATAATAACAACAACAACAACAACAACAATAACAACAACACGACCACAGTGAACAACAGCAGCACGTCGGATTCCGCCGCGCTGGCGCTGGCGGCCGCCATCGCCGAACTGAATTCCACCATCAAGAACAACAACAGCAGCAGCAGCACCTCGAGCTCCCAGGGCGGCAGCGCCAACAACACCGGCGGCACCACCAACATCACGGTGATCGGCGCCACCGGCGGCACGTCCACCTCCACATCGGAAGGCGGCGCGGGCGGCGTCGGCAATGGCGGCGCCGGCGGTGTCGGCAATGGCGGCAGCGCCTCCAGCGACGTGGATGTCACCGCGGAAGGCGGCGCGGGCGGCAAGGGTGGCAATGCGTCGGGCGCCAGCGCGAGCGCGGACAATTCCAGCACGGTTTCGACCAGGGGCGGCAGCGCCAACACCATTGGCGGCTCGGCCACCGGCGGCACGCAGACCCAGACCCAGACCAGCACGGCGACCAACACGCCGACAAACAGCCTGAGCTATTCGCCCAGCAACACCTACACGCCGACCAATACCGACACCTATACGCCCACCCAGACCCAGACCGCCGAAGGCGGCCAGGGCGGTGCGTCGACCGTCTATGCCGTCAGCGAAAGCTCCGGCAACACCAGCAGCGGCACGGGCACGCCGATCAACCTCACCCTGACCCAGACCACCGGCGACACCACGGCGACCGGCGGCAGCAATACCAACAGCCAGACCAGCGACCAGAGCAACAGCGACAAGGCCACAGGCGGCAACGGTACCGCGACCAATGGCAACCAGACCCAGACGGGCACGGTCACCGGCACCAACACCGATACCGTCACTGCCGAAGGCGGCGCGGGCGGCTTCGGCCAGGGCGGCAATGGCGGCAGCGCAACCTCTTCGAGCGGCGGCAACACCTTCACCGCCAGCCCCACGCTCACGTCAAACCAGACCCAGACCAACACCCAGACCACCACGCCGACCGTGACCGTGTTCGTCATCGGCAGTACCGGCACCGGTGGCAGTGGCTCAACCCTGAACCTGACGGTGGACAATTCCTCCGACAATGCCAGCACCAATTCCGCCACCGGCACGGGCGGCAATGGCACCGGCGGCAATGGCATCGGCGTCGGCACCGCGACCAACAACAACACCAGCACCAACACCAATGCCTCCGGCGCCACGGCGACGGGCACGGGCACGGGCACCGGTAGCGGTACAGGCACCGGTACGGGTACGGGCACAGGTACCGGCGTGGGTACGGGTACGGGCGTTGGTGTGGGCGTCGGCACCGGCTCGGGCGGCGGCACGCCCGGCAACAACACGGTCACCGTGAACAACAATCAGGGCCAGAATCAGAATCAGGCTCAGAACCAGTTCAACAACCAGAACCAATTCACCAATCAGAACCAGAACAACTTCAACAACAATTCCAACAACAGCCAGAACTTCAACAACAACTTCGCCGCCCGCTATTCGAACTACGCCAACAACAACGCCCCCTACGGCTACAACGCCCAGACCTATTACGCGCCCGGTTACGTCCAGGGCTATGGCCAGGCCAATGGCAGCGGCGGCGCCTATGGCTACTATCAGCCCGGCGGCCCCTTTGCCGGTTATGGCTATGCCCGTCCCGTGCTGCCGGCGACAGCGGTCGCGCAGGGTTCGGGCGCGGTGACCGCGCAAGGCGCGGGCGCCGGATATGTCGCGGCAGCCGGCGGTCAGTGTCATTTCGTCGATACAACGGTGGTGAAGGCGGTCCACGCCATCTGCGTCTCCGCCGACGGCCACGAGTTCCCCGCCTCGCACATGATCGGCGACACCTGGATCAACTCGGGCTATGAGGGCGAGATCGCCCGCTGCCTGCCCGGCTCGGTCCTGAAAGTGATGGTCGGCTCGGTGATGATGAGCGACCAGGGTCTGGCGGTGTCGCTGAACGACGCCCAGGTCCTGTCCTGCGGCCCCGGCATGGCGGTGCGCCACTTCAAGGACGGCATGCTCAAATGCGCCATCGCCCAGAGAGTGCCGGACTGCACGGAGCGCACCAACCTGCGCAAGTGGGGCACCGGCGACATGTTCTTCACCTATGTCACCCGCGTCTGCATGGAGCAGAAGCGCGAGATGGTGGGCGGCCAGAGCCGGGTCTCGGCGGGCTACAGCTACACCATGACGGACGAGCAGCGGAACATGGCGGCCGCCGCGGCCGCGGCCAAGGCCCGCGAGCTGCATCTGTCGGGCATGAACCTGAACGGCGGCGTCGGCCGGGCCGGCTAGCCAGCCCAAATCGAATCCTCTGGCCGCAAGGTCATGGATGGTCAGGAAAGGCGTCTCACCAATCCGTGGGGCGCGCCTTAATCCGTGGGGCGCGCCTTTTCATATGGGAAGCTCATATAAGTGCGGGCGGTCCATTCGCCGCGTTGCAGATGGGCTTTGCCCTGCTATTGTGCGCCCCGCTTTCCCTTCCCATTTCCGGGGCTAACTCCATGAATATCCATGAATATCAGGCCAAAGACGTGTTGCGCGGATTTGGCGTTCCGGTCCCTTTAGGCAAGGCCGCCTTTACGGTGGCGGAAGCGGTGAAGGCCGCGGAAGAACTGGGCGGCCCGGTCTGGGTGGTCAAAGCCCAGATCCATGCCGGCGGCCGCGGCAAGGGCGGCGGCGTCAAGGTGGTCAAGTCGATCGAGGATGTGAAGAAGGAAGCCGAGCGCATGCTGGGCATGACCTTGGTGACCCACCAGACCGGCCCGCATGGCCGCGTGGTGAAGCGCATCTATATTGAAGACGGCTCGGCGATCGCGCGTGAACTTTATCTGTCGGCGCTGGTCGACCGCGCCACCAGCCGCATCGCCTTTATCGTCTCCACCGAAGGCGGCATGGACATCGAGGAAGTGGCGCACAAGACGCCGGAGAAGATCCATACCTTCCAGATCGAACCCGCCGCGGGCTATTCGCCCTATGTCGGCAATGAGATCGCCGTGGCGCTGGGCCTGAAAGGCGACCAGGCCAAGCAGATCGGCAAGGTGGTCAAGTCGCTCTATGAGGCGTTCCTGGCCAAGGACATGAGCCTCTTGGAAATCAATCCGCTGGTGGTGACCAAGGACGGCAACATCATCTGCCTGGATGCCAAGCTGAACTTCGACGACAACTCGCTGTGGCGCCACAAGGACATCCAGGAACTGCGCGACCTGGACGAGGAAGACCCGGCGGAAGTGGAGGCCAGCAAGTACGATCTCTCCTACATCAAGCTCGATGGCGAGATCGGCTGCATGGTCAACGGCGCAGGCCTGGCCATGGCGACCATGGACATCATCAAGCTTTACGGCAGCGAGCCCGCCAATTTCCTGGACGTGGGCGGCGGCGCCTCCAAGGAAAAGGTGACGGCGGCCTTTAAGATCATCGTGCGTGATCCCAATGTGAAGGGCATCCTGGTCAACATCTTCGGCGGCATCATGAAATGCGACATCATCGCGGAAGGCATCATCGCCGCCGCCAAGGAGATTTCGCTCAAGGTGCCGCTGGTGGTGCGCCTGGAAGGCACCAATGTCGAACTGGGCAAGGAAATCCTGGCCAAGTCGGGCCTGGCCATCACCTCCGCCGACAATCTTGCCGACGCGGCCCAAAAGGTCGTGAAAGCCGTGAAAGGCTGACATGGCCTGCCGCTTTCTCCTCGCAACCTTCGCCGCGCTTCTGGCCGGTAACGCGGCGGCGCGCGCGGACGAAGCCTTCGATAACTTCCAGACCATCTGCGTTGCCACGGAAGCGGTGTCCGCGAATGCCCTGGCGGCGGCGGACGCGCGGGGATGGATGCCGCTGCCGCAACAGATGCTGGAAAGCCTCA